>CAZSSQ010000034.1:0-19075 GCA_964609465.1 uncultured Dehalococcoidia bacterium | reverse complement strand
ATCGGGGCAAGTGGGTGATGCTGTGCTTCTACCCTGCTGATTTCACCTGTGTCTGACCGACGGAGCTGTCGGCAGTTGCCGTCAAGTACCCGGAGTTTCAACAATTGGGGGTGCAGGTGCTCGCCGTCAGCGTAGACAGCAATTTCTCCCACAAGGTCTGGCAAGAGGTGGAGCTGTCCAAGATGGTGGAGGGCGGTGTCCCTTATCCAATGCTTTCGGACCCCGGAGGCAAGATCGGCACTCTGTACGGAGTCTATGATGAAGAGAAGGGTGTAGATGTTCGTGGCCGCTTCCTTATTGATCCAGAGGGAGTGATCCAGGCCATGGAAATCCTTACCCCACCGGTGGGCCGCAACGTGGCTGAGGTCATACGGCAATTGAAGGCTTTCCAGCACCATCAGGCCACCGGTGAACTCATGCCTTCCGGGTGGCAGCCAGGGAAGCCTACCTTGCCGCCGGAGACGGAGACCCTGAAAATGGCTGGCAAAGTGTGGCAGGTCTGGAAGCCCGACATGGCGCTCTAGGCTTCATTGGCTCATCACGCCGAGGAGGTGCGGAATGAAGGTCAACCAGGGCAGCATCGACCGAGCGATCAGACTGGTTGCGGCCGGCGTGCTCATAGGCGTCGGCCTGGGAGTGGTCCGCGGGCCCGGCGGCATTGCCATGGCCGTGGTGGGCGTGATCCCGCTGCTGACAGGGCTCAGCGGCTTCTGCCCCCTGTACGTCCTCCTCGGCATCGATACGAGGCGCCGACGGTAACCCAAGGCTCACCAGCAATCCCTCAGGCACAGCCCCACTAGTCATTCACGCCAAAGTCGCTTGACGGGCCTGGAGATCAGTGATATGGTGTTTATGGACATAGGTTCATAACACCAAAGGCGTACACCATGGCAAGACCGATCAAGTGGCGACGGGTGGGGCTCATCCCCCAAGTCACCTACTTCAAGCCAGCGGGGGTGCCCTTGCGAGGTCTGGAAGAAGTGGCACTGACCGTGGAGGAAGCGGAGGCCGTCCGCCTCAAAGACCTGGAGGGCCTGGACCAGGAGGAGTGCGCGGAGAGGATGCGCATATCCCGGCCGACCTTCCACCGGGTCCTTCAATCCGCTCGGCGGAAGGTGGCCGACGTCCTCGTGAACGGGAAGGCCCTTCGCGTCCACGGCGGCAATTTCGCCCTCGCCAGTCAGTCGTTCCAGTGTCGGCGCGATGGTTACGTGTGGTCGGTTCCCTTCGAAGCGCTCGCGGCAAGACCGGTCTTGGCCTGCCCCCGTTGTGAGAGCCCGAGCGTAGTTCCCATCATGCCCCCGCAGCATGCGGCCGCCAGCCGCGGCTGGCGACGCGGCCGTGGCGGCCCGGGCTGGCGAGGAGGTACCCCATGATCACCATCGACGAGGCGCGCTGCACCGGCTGTGGCGTCTGTTTGGACCTTTGCCCGCAAGAGGCCATCGTGCTCGACGCGGAGAGGGCGGAGATAAGGCAGGAGCTTTGCAGCGGCTGCGGCATCTGCGTCAGCGCATGTCCGCAGGGCGCCATCCAGGAAGCAGACCTAATACCGGCGACTCGGCTGCCTGCCAGGCCTGAGCGAGAGCCGGTGATCAAGGTACCGACCATCTGGTCTGAGCGGGTACCGGCGCGACCCCGACCGCTGGAGGTTGTCCAGCCGTCGCCCTCAGCCCTCGAACGGCGGCAGTCGGTTGCGGTGGCCGCGGGAGCCGTTGGCCCTGTCGCGCTCGATGTTCTCGCTTGGCTGGCCCGCCGCTGGTTCAGGCGAGGTCGCTCGCTGGAACGGGCGGCGGGCCGACAGGACCTCGCCGTGCCCGGCCCCGGCCGTGGTCGCCGCCGCAGATGGCGGGGCGGGCGGTGTTCCTGATCTGCAGGGAGGTGAAGCATGCGTCCTATCAGAAGAGACAGCCGGCCGGGCCGCGGCCTGGGAGGCTCCATCACCTGTCGCTGCCCCCAGTGCGGTCACACTCAGCCTCACAAGCGAGGCGTGCCCTGCACTTCCCTCTCCTGCCCCAAGTGCGGGGCACAGATGCGCGGCGAGCGCTGCTGAACTGGCTGGCGCCGCCTGTGCAAGTGCTAGCGATGGCGAACCAGAAAGGGAGATCTGCGAATGAGCTACGGTGAGCCGATCGAGAAGATCAAGCCGGAGTCGCTCGACCTGATGCGGGCGCGCCGCTCCCTGCGCGAGGAGCTGGAGGCGATCGATTGGTATCAGGAGCGCATAGACGCCACGGGCGACGAGTCGCTGCGCAAGATCCTCGAGCACAACCGCGACGAGGAGAAGGAGCACGCGGCGATGCTGATGGAGTGGATCCGTCAGCACGACCCTGTACAAGACAGGATGTTTGAAGAACACGACTAACGAGAGGAGGTAAATTCAGATGCCATTCGGTGACAGAACAGGACCCCAGGGACTCGGGCCGATGACCGGCCGGGCTGCAGGCTACTGCGCCGGCTACCCCACGTCCGGGAACATGAACCCCGTTCCCGGGCGCGGCTTCGGCAGAGGACGTGGCTTCGGCGGGGGGCGTGGCTTCGGCTGGGGACGCGGCTTCGGCGGGGGACGTGGTTTCGGCTGGGGACGTGGTTTCGGCTGGGGAGCCTACCCGTCGGGCGCGCCCTACGGCCCCTACGCCCCCGCCTACGGCCCGGCCTATGCCCCGAGCTACAATCCCGGGGACGAGGTGACGGCCCTGAAGGACCAGGCCAGGTACTTCGAGGGCGCCCTGGAGGAGATAAAGAAGCGAATCGACGAAGTGGAAACCAGCGCTGAGGAGAAGTAGAACGAAGGGGCCGGGGGGATAGCGAGCTATCCCCCCCGGCCGGCGTTTCGATTCCAGAACACGGAGGCAGTCCTGATGAAGCTAGCGCTGTCCTCAACGGGGCCAGACCTTGATGCCGAAGTGGACCCGCGCTTCGGCAGATGCCAATACTTCCTCATCATCGACAGCGAGAGTATGGAGTTTGAAGCGATCGAGAACCCCGCCATCATGGCACCAGGAGGCGCTGGCATCCAGGCCGCCCAGCTCATCGCCGAGAAGGGCGCTGAGGCCGTCATCACCGGAAACTGCGGACCCAACGCCTTCCAGGTGCTCTCCTCTGCCGGCATCCCGGTGCTCGTCGGCGCCTTCGGCAGCGTCCGTGAGGCGATAGAGAGCTACAAGAGGGGAGAGCTTC
Organism: uncultured Dehalococcoidia bacterium; assembly: GCA_964609465.1. Classification (GTDB taxonomy): domain Bacteria; phylum Chloroflexota; class Dehalococcoidia; order DSTF01; family JALHUB01; genus CAVSBT01. The sequence continues at coordinate 15,898 of CAZSSQ010000034.1, read as the reverse complement.
AGCCCACTCCTCAGGCCTCGACCGGGCCGGGCGCAGGGATGAGAGGAGGCATGGGCGGCGGTATGGGCGGTGGTATGGGTGGAGGCCGTGGCGGTATGGGCGGAGGCATGGGTGGAGGCCGCGGCGGTGGTATGGGCGGAGGCCGCGGCGGTGGTATGGGCGGAGGCCGCGGCGGTGGTATGGGCGGAGGCCGCGGCGGTGGTATGGGTGGCGGCCGCAGACAATAGGCTAGAAGCAAAGATACAATCGTCCTGATTGAGGAAGATAGCTGATGATCCTGTCCGTCGCCAGCGGCAAGGGGGGCACCGGCAAGACGCTCGTCGCCACCAGCCTAGCCCTGTCCGTAGAGGGACAGGGCGCCGTGCAGCTCCTGGACTGCGATGTTGAGGAGCCCAACGTCCACATCCTTCTGCGTCCGGAGATCGATTCCTCTCAGCCGGTGATCGTGCCGGTGCCTGTGGTCGACAAAGAGAAGTGCACCTATTGCGGGCTCTGTTCTGACGTCTGCGCCTACAACGCGATCGCTGTGGCGGGGAAGGCAGTCCTGGTCTTTCCCGAGCTTTGCCACGGCTGCGGGGCCTGCTCCTACGTCTGCCCGGAAGAGGCGATCATCGAGGTGGGGCGAGAGGTAGGCGTCGTCGAGAGCGGGCATGTCGGCGGAATCCGTTTCGTCGGCGGGCGGCTCAACGTCGGCGAAGCGATGGCAGTGCCGGTCATTCGCGCGGTGAAGAAGCTGGCCAACCCCCAAGCTACCGTCATCCTCGATGCGCCGCCCGGCACGTCGTGCCCCGTGGTCGAGACGGTCCGGGGCAGCGACTTCTGTCTGCTTGTCACGGAGCCGACCCCCTTCGGGCTGAACGACCTGACAATAGCCGTCGAGGTGGCGAGGGAGATCAACGTGCCCTGCGGCGTGGTCATTAACCGCGACGGGCCAGGCGACGAGAGTGTGGAGGGCTACTGCGCCCAGGAGGGGATACCGGTGCTCATGCGCATCCCCTTCGATAGGCGAATCGCCGAGGCCTACTGCCGCGGCGAGACCCTGGCGGCCTATATGCCGTCCTGGCAGCAGGCGTTTCGCGAGCTCTTCGATATGGTCAGAGGACTCGCGGCCGTGGGGAGTGTCAGTTGAAAGAGATCGTGGTGCTCAGCGGCAAGGGCGGGACGGGCAAGACGACGTTGCTCGCCTCTTTCGCTGCCCTCGCCGAGAACAGTGTTCTCTGCGACTGCGATGTCGACGCGCCCAACCTCCACCTCTTGCTTGCACCGCAGGCCCAGGAGGCGCACGACTTCTACGGGCTGCAGGTGGCCCACATCGACTCGGAGGCATGCAACGAGTGCGGCCTCTGTGCTGACGCCTGCCGCTTCGAGGCCATACGTGGATTCCAGGTCGACCCGCTGGCCTGTGAAGGTTGCGGCTTGTGTGTGCGGGTCTGCCCTTTGGAGGCGATTTCGATGCGGGACACGCTGGCGGGCTACTGGTACGTCGCGAACACGAAGTACGGGCCGCTGGTGCACGCCCGTCTGCGGGCCGCTCAGGAGAACTCCGGCAAGCTGGTGATGGCGGTCAGGAAAAGGGCGCGAGAGATCGCCCAGGACATGAAAGCGCGCTACATCCTCAGCGACGGGCCGCCGGGCATCGGCTGTCCCGTCATCTCGTCTCTATCGGGGGCCAGCATGGCCCTGATCGTGGCCGAGCCCAGCCTCAGCGGCATCCACGACTTGGAACGTGCCCTCGACCTGTGCCGCCACTTCGGCGTGGGCCCGCTTGTCTGCATCAACAAGCACGACCTCAGCGACGAGAACACCCGTCGCACAGAGGACCACTGCCGCCACGCCGGAGTCGAGGTCGTCGGCAGAATACCGTTTGACCCCGACGTCAACAGCGCGATTGTCCAGGGAAGGCCCGTCGTGGAGACGTCTGACGGCGCCGCCACCCACGGGATCAAGACGCTGTGGGAGGCGATCGCGGCCCGTCCGGTGCCTTGACTGCACGCTTGGAGGAGAAGATGCCGATCTATGACTACCGTTGCCGCAGGTGCGGCCGAGTTCACGAGGTGTTCGTCCAGAGACCTGACGCTGCAACAGGCCGCTGCCCGAGCTGCGGAGCAGAAGACCTGGAGAAGCTGTTGTCGTCTTTCAATGTAGTGAGCGAGGCGGCGCGCGCCGGGGGCACGACCTGTTGCGGCCGTGAGGAGCGCTGCGAGGCTCCGCCCTGCTCTGCGGATGACGTGTGCCGGAGGAGGTAGGAATGGGTCCCAGCCTCGAGCTTGAGCCAAGATACTCAACCAAGGAGATACCGGGCAGATGTGTCAAATGTCTGGCTGAGGCCCAATATCTCGATTGCCTCAGGGAACTCCTGAGGGGTGGGAGCGAAGGAAAAGAGCTTGAAGAAACCTATGAAGCTCTCGTGGCCCTTTTGAAGTCTCCTGAGCTACAGAAACTGCGCGATGAGTGTGAAAGGTATCTTGCCGACGGCCGGGACGTCAAGATCGTGCTACATCTGGGCGAGAGGGAACCTAGGTACGAGATAAAGTTAGGTCAGTGATCTGAGAAAGGGGCGTGAATTGAGAATCGCTGCCATTTCTGACGACGGCGTGACCGTCAGCCAGCACTTCGGGCGGGCAGAGATGTACATCATCCTCACGGTCGAGGACGGGCAGATTGTGGCAGAAGAGACCCGCCCCAAGCTCGGCCACGGCGCTTTCATGAGTCAGCCCCATGCTGGCCTCGACGCGCAGGGGAGACACGGCTTCGGAGCGGGAGCCCAGTCGCGGCACCAGCAGATGACGGAGGCTATCGGCGACTGCCAGGTGCTGATCGCCGGCGGCATGGGCTGGGGCGCGTACGAGAGCCTCAAAGAATATGGCGTCCGGCCCATCATCACTGACGTCACGGACATTCGGGAGGCCGTTCTCCGACACATCGATGGCAACCTGCCCGATCTTATGGAGCGCGTGCACTGAGGCGGAAGATTCCCCCAAGGCAATCCTTGCTGGAGGCGCGTATGCCGACTGAGGAGCAGATAGAAGAAAGCCTCGAGGAGGTCATTGTCCCCGGGACGACGGGCAGCCTGGTGAAGTTCAACTTGGTTCGCCGGATAGCCATCTCTGACGGGAAAGTGGACATCAGCCTGACCTCGGCAGCCCTGAACCCGGGGACTCAGGGCTGGCTAAGCGCCCGCGTGCCCGAGGTCGTCAAGAGGCTGCCGGGCGTAGTCGATGTTGAGATCAGCTTTGAGGAAGCCGGGTGTAAGGACATCAACGAAATTGGCAGCGTGATCGCGGTGATGAGCGGCAAGGGCGGAGTAGGGAAGTCCCTAGTAGCCGGCCTGGCCGCGCTTTCCCTCGCGCACCACGGCTATCAGGTAGGCATTCTGGATGCCGACATCACCGGCCCCAGCATCCCCAAGATGTTCGGCATTAGCGCTCATCCCGTCGGCAGCGAAACAGGCATCCTGCCGGTGCTTTCTCGGGCGGGCATTAAGATCATGTCCACTAACCTTCTCTTGCCCCGTGAGGACGATGTCGTCATCTGGAGGGGCCCTATGATCGGCAAGGCCATCACTCAGTTCTGGGAAGAGGTGCTCTGGGGCAAGCTGGACTATCTCATAGTGGACCTGCCACCGGGAACGGCCGACGCGCCGCTCACCGTGATGCAGTCCTTGCCTCTATCAGGCGTCATCATCGTCTTCAGCCCCCAGCAGTTGACGGCGATGGTGGTGCGCAAGGCGATCAGGATGGCTCGGGAGGCGATGCATATCCCGATTCTGGGAGTGGTGGAGAACATGAGCTACTTCGTGCTGCCCGAGACCGGGAAGAAGCTCGATCTCTTCGGCAAGAGCAGGGCCGACGAGATGGCCGAAGCAGCGGGAGCCCCCCTCCTGGCGCAGATACCCGTTGATCCCGAGCTGGCCCGGCTCTGCGACGACGGCCATATCGAGCGCTACGACTCTGACCTGACGAATGCCCTTGCCGATGCGCTCATTCAAGCTGTAGGGGCAAGGCGGATGCGGGAAGGAGAAGAAGGGGAGGAGAAACGTCCCTAGATTCTCGTCAAGGGTCTCAGGAAGGAAGGACACCCGTTGAAGATCCTTGAGGATCTGATAGCCGGCCTCAGGGAGGACACCCCGGTACGCGAGGTGCTGATCGGCCCTTTCTGGACCGCGGCCTGGGGCCGGGCATGCGGCCTCGCCTCCACCGTGATGCCGGAAGAGCACGAGCATGGCGCCACCTTCGTGGCAGGCTCAGGCGAGCTGGCCGGCGGGAGCGCCCTGGAGCTCTGCCAACTTTCCTTCTCTGAAAGTCTGCTGGAGGCGGGCATCGGGATGGCCGCCATCAACTCGCTCCTCGACGTTGACGAGGCCCGCTGCGAGGAGCTGAACGCCGGTCAGTTCCTCATAGAGCGGGGTCGGGGTAAGAGGGTAGCCCTCGTGGGCCACTTCCCCTTCGTTCCGTCCCTCCGAGAGGCGGCCCGGGAGCTATCGGTCCTAGAGCTCCGCCCTCGGGCCGGCGACTTCCCGGCCGACCATGCGGAGACTATCCTACCGGAGGCCGATATCGTGGCCATCACCGGCAGCGCCTTCATCAACCACACCATAGAGCAGCTCTTGGGCCTATGCCGGCCGGGCAGCCTCGTTGTCGTCCTCGGCCCAACCACGCCCCTCTCGCCGATCCTGTTCGACTACGGGGTGGACGTCATCTCGGGCACGCGGGTGATCGACCCGCTGCTGGCGCTGCGCTGCGTGTCGGAAGGGGCAGTCTTCCGCCAGATGCGCGGCGTACGCCTGCTGACTATGCAGCGAACGGTCGAGAAGGGGTGACCTATGTCAATAGTGTACGGACCGGTTCCCTCGTGGCGCCTGGCTAGGTCCCTGGGCATTGACCTGACGCCTGGAGACGTCAAGACCTGCACGTTCGACTGCATCTACTGCCAGCTTGGCCGGACGGCTCGCCCGCTGGCGGAGCGCGCCCAGTTCGTCTCTCTAGAAGCGCTGGCCGCAGAGCTGGAGGCGGTGCGCGGCGTGGGCGCAGACTACGTCACCTTCTCCGGGACGGGCGAGCCGACTCTGGCAGCAAATCTGGGAGAGGCCATCCGGCTGGCGCGGGCCACACTGAGCCTGCCGGTGGCGGTCCTGACGAATTCCTCCCTCATGACGAGGCCGGATGTCCGAGAGGACCTGGCCTGCGCCGATGTCGTCGTCGCCAAGCTGGACGCCCCTAACCAGCAGCTCTTCGAGAGGATCAACCGTCCGGCAGTCGACCTGAGTCTGCAGGACATAGTCCACGCCATCAGCCTGTTCAAGGCAGAACACAGGGGCAAGCTAGCCCTGGACATGATGTTCGTCCGGGCAAACAAGGGTCTGGCCGCAGAGATGGCCGCCCTTGCCAGGCGGCTGGCGCCGGACGAGGTGCAGATCAACACACCCACGCGTCCGTGCGCTGTGGCGCCCCTGACGCCGGACGAGCTCGCTGCCATACGGGCGGAGTTCGTTGGGCTCCGAGTGCTCACAGTGTACGAAGCGACGCCGCCAGCGGTGACGCCCCTCGACGTAGGCGAGACGCGGCGAAGAAGGCCGACCGCCGGTCCCAGCGAGGCAGGCCCCTTGGTCCCGGAAAGGGGTTCACAATGAGTCGGCGAAGCTCGTCTAAACAAGGGAAAGGCGTTCGCCGCGGCGCCAGGCCTCGCCCGCGCGCCTTCTGGATCGTCGGGGTGGCGGGGGCGGCGCTGGCCCTGGGCGGGGCCATCATAGCCCTCAGCGTGATCAGCAGCGGCGGCGACGAGGGCGGCACTGGCGACCAGACGCCAGTGGCAAGCCAGCACCTCTGCGCCAGCGGCAGCGTGCCCGTGAACGGCCACGTCTGTGGGCAGGACTCCGCCCCGGTCAAGATCGTGGAACTCTCCGACTACCAGTGTCCCTTCTGCAAGCGCTTTGTTGACGACACGGAACCCGAAGTGGAGAGGGAGTACATCCAGAAGGGCCTCGCACAACTGGAGTTCCGCTACTTCGCGATCACCGGGGGTAACGCCCCGCCCGACGAGAATGAAGCCACCCTGGCGGCCGAAGCGGCGGAGTGCGCGAACGACCAGGGGCGCTTCTGGGAGTATCACTACAAGCTCTACGCTGAACAGCGTGGGGAGAATCGCGGTGCCTTCGTGCCAGAGAGGCTGAAGCAGTTTGCCTCTGACCTGGGCCTGGACCGCGCCGAATTCGACGCCTGTCTCGACTCTCACAAGCATATCGGCCTCGTAGAGGAGCAGCGGGACCAAGCGGTGGCGACCGGCGCTCGTGGCACGCCCAGCTTCCTGATAAACGGCGAGCTGGTGGTTGGCTATCAGCCCTTCGAGGGCTTCCGCCAGTACATCGAGGAGGCGCTCGCCGAGCCCTAGCTACGGCCACGAGCAACCACAGGGAGGTCGTCTTCGAATGTCCAAGCAGATGCCGCTGAACGCCGTTGACCGGGTAGAGGTCCTGACCGTCATCGACAACGTGATGGACGTGCTCCTCCCCAGCACGGCTGTCGCCAAGCGAATGGGCACGGCCCCCCGCGAGGGGCAGGTATTGCCCCGCCTGGAAGCGCCGCTTCTGGAGGAGGGATATGCGGCGGACTCTCCCTTTGCGGAGCACGGCCTTTCCTTCCTCGTGACCGTGTTCGTCGATGAGCAGCGACATTCGTTGCTGCTCGATACGGGCGCGACAGTCGGTGGGGTGGTGCATAACCTCCGGGCGCTAGGGGTGAACCCGCAGGAAATCGAGGCGATCATCCTGAGCCACGGCCACTTCGACCACACAACGGGCCTCAATGGGTTCATGGGGGTGCTTCAACCGCTGCCGCCCCTGATCGTTCACCCCGACTTCTGGCTTAAGCGGCGGGTGGCCCTCCCGGGGCGGGAGCCTTACGAACTCCCCACCACCGGCCAGGAAAAGGTTCGGCTCGCCGGCTTCCCGATTATCGAGGGCCGCGAGCCGTCCCTGCTGCTGGGCGGTGGCCTTCTGGTGACAGGCGAGATCGAGCGCACCACCGAGTTTGAACAGGGGTTCGCCGTGCACCAGGCCCTCCGTGACGGGGAGTGGCAGCCAGACCCGCTCATCTACGATGACCAGGCTTTGGTGACACACGTGCGCGGCCGGGGCCTGGTGGTCATCACCGGCTGCGGCCACGCGGGCGTGATCAACACGGTGCGCTACGCCCGCAGGCTCACTGGTATCGAGCAAGTGTACGCGGTTATCGGCGGTTTCCACCTTGCCACTTCATCGCTCGAGTCCGTAGTCTGGCCTACCGTCGAGGCCCTTGCGGAGTTCGCTCCGGATGTCATAGTCCCTACCCACTGCACGGGGTGGCGGGCGACTCATGCTCTGGCGGCTGCTTTCCCTGACGCCTTCGTCCAGGGCAGCGTGGGCACGAAATACGTGCTCGAGCGGCCCGACTCAGTGAGCGGGTAGAGGCCGGCTCTAGATTCCGTCGCAACGAGGTGCGTCAATGACAAGTCACCGAAGAGGCGACAGCACGATCGGCTTCAGACTGATGACGCTCATGTACTGGGTGCGCGACCTGTTGCAGGACCCACGGCGCATCCTGGAAATGGCCCAATTGAGAGAAGGAATGCGGGTGGCGGACTACGGCTGCGGCCCCGGGAGCTTCACCATACCCGCCGCGCTGATCGTCGGAGAGGGCGGCAGGGTCTACGCCATTGACATCCATCCTCTCGCCGTCAGTAGCGTCCGAGGGAGGGCCGCCAAGAAGGGGTTGCGCAATGTGGAGGCAATACTGGTGCAGGGGTACGATACTGGTATCGAAGCCTCAAGCATAGACCGAGTCCTGCTCATCGACACTATCCATGGCATAGAAGACCCGGGCGCGCTATTCCGCGAACTTCGCCGAATCCTCAAGCCGGACGGCCTGCTCTTCATGCACAAGGGCCACATGCCGATGTCAGAGCAGCGCGACCTGGTAGAGAGGAGCGGCCTCTTCGAGGTAAGGGAGTCCCAAGACCTTACAATCTTGGCCGTTCCCCGGACATAGGAGACCTGGGCGGCCGGGGGTCATTCATGCTCTCGCTGCCGCCTTCGCGATGCCGCCACACCAGGCAGCGTGGGCACGACCAGCGTCCAGCTGCATCTTGGAGTCGCCATCAGTAATACCCATTACGCCGTGCTTGCCGTCGCGTAGCCAGGCCTGAACCGCGATGGGCGCCGAGGGGGAGCGAGAAGACTCCGATACCATCTCGGAAGCGTCCGTGGGCGACCGCGGACGCCTACCCTCCGTTTCCCTGTTTTTCCTCCGTCTCGGCGCGACGGCCTTCGGCGGGCCTGCGGTCTACATAGCCATGATGCGGGACGAGGTCGTCTCACGGCGGCGCTGGCTCACCGATGCCCACTTCCTCGATCTCCTGGGCGCCACGAACCTCATCCCGGGCCCCAATGCCGCCGAGATGGCGATGCACATCGGCCGCCTGCGTGCGGGCTGGCGCGGCCTCGTTCTCGCCGGCCTGTGTTTCACCGCCCCCGCCACGGCCATCACGCTCGCCTTTGCCTGGTCCTACGTCCGGTTCGGCTCCACACCAGAGCTATCCTGGGTTCTCTACGGGGTGAAGCCGATCGTGATCGGCGTCATGATCCACGCGATTTTCAGCCTCAGCCGCCCCATGACGAACAGGCCGCTTCTCCTTCTGATCGGAGGGTCCGTGCTTGTCCTGTATTTCCTCGGCGTCAACGAGGTCGCTCTCCTTTTCGGTGCCGGGCTGGTGGTTGTGCTTGTGGCGGGCGTCAGGCACATCAGGGCAGGTTGGTCGACTTCCACTCTTGTTCTGCCCGGCCTGCCGTGGCTGGCAGGAGCCGGGGCAGCCACCACCGCCTCCTTCAGTCTCAGCGTCCTTTTCCTGACCTCCCTCAAGATCGGCTGCATCCTCTATGGGAGCGGCTACGTCCTTGTCGCCTTCCTGCGGGCAGACTTCGTGGACCGGCTCGGGTGGCTGACCGAGCAGCAGCTCCTGGACGCCGTAGCCGCCGGACAGGTCACACCGGGAACGTTTCTGTCCATGGTGACCTTCATCGGCTACATACTAGGGAGCTGGCCAGGCGCGCTTCTAGCAAGCGTCGGTGTCATCCTTCCATCGTTCGCCCTGGTAGCCGTCGCCGGTCCGCTGATCCCGAGCCTTCGCCGCTTGCCCTGGACGGCCGCCTTGCTGGACGGCGTGAGCGTTGGGGCGCTCGCCCTGATGGCGGGCGTGACCTGGCAGCTCGGCCGGGCAGCGATCGTGGACGCGCCGACCGCAGTCCTCGCGGCGGTCGGGGCCATCCTCCTGCTCAGGTTGCGCGTCAACCCGACGTGGCTCGTCCTGCTGGGTGCTGCGTCGGGCTTCCTGATAAAGGTGGTCGGATGATGGGTTTGGAAGAGTGCCGCGCAGTCCTTGAGCGGCATGATGCCGTCGGCGCTCTCAGGGTCGTAGGGGGACCAGTTTCGCACGTGCTCTTCCGACCGGAAGAGGTTCACGAGGCTTCAAGCTCCAGCAAAGTCTTCGCCCCAGCACGCGAAGGGGACGTTGACGTGGCCAACGATGCTGGGCGGCGAGGCCCGTGTAGTGGGGTGCGCGGCCGTCACGCACCAGGCCGCTGATGATGGTGTGGTACATTCTTGCCAGAAGCTGCGGCTCTGCCATTTCGCCGCCTCCTTTCGAGACGAGCCCGCGGGCTCGCTGAAATGGCTCGAAGCGTCGGCATTCTCAACCGGCGAAGGTATAATCGGCATGGACACGGAGGGGGCGGCGGACAGCCGTTGACAGTCTTGTGGCGGCGGGGAGCAGGAAAGGAGTAGAGCCATGGAGTTGAACCGAGCCCAGGAATTGCTGGCCCGCGGCTACGATTGATCGGAGGCAGTTTTGCTGGCCGTGTGCCAGGAGCTGGGGATCGAGAATGAAGCCATCCCCCGGATCGCTAGTGGTTTCGGCGGCGGCATCGGCGGGACGGGGGCCGTTTGCGGCGCCGTGGTCGGCGCTGTAATGTCCATCGGCCTCAAGCAGGGGAGGGACGCACCCTCAGAGGATCGCCTTGGCATCTGGCACCTGGTGCAGGAGTTCCGCCGCCGCTTCGAGGCGGAGATGGGCCACACCTGCTGCCACGAGTTGACGGGGATGGACTTGAGTACGGACGAAGGGCTGAAACAGTTCTGGAGCTCCGACGTGCCCGTACGCGTCTGCTTGCGCTCGGGCGGCACAGCCTACCGGCTGGCGCTGGAGTTGCTGAACGCGCCATCGTAGTGGCCGGCGACCCCTTCCCGATGTGGTGCCAGCAGGCATTGACAGAGGAGAAGAGCCATGACTACCCAGCCAGAAGTTGGGGCGGCCCAGTTCAAACACCTGTTCACGCCGCTCAAGATCGGCTCCTTTACGGTGCGAAACCGCATTGTCAGCACGGCCCACCTGACCGGCTTCGCTGAAAAGGGCCTGCCGTCCGAAAGGCACTTGAACTACTGGGTGTCGAAGGCCAAGGGCGGCATCGGCCTCATCGTCACCGAAGACCAAGCGGTCCATCCCTCCGCCGCCACTGACCCGTTCGTGATTCACACCTACCGCGACGAGTGCATTGAACCCTTCCGACGTATCGCCGCGGCGGTACACGAGCATGGGGCGAAGATCGTGGCCCAGCTCTGGCATCCAGGCAGCATCTTCTACGGAGTGCGGGAGGGAAGCCTTCCCCTGTGGTCGTGTTCGGCGCTGCCGGGTTCGTTTCACATCGAGGCCTCCCACGAGATGGAGATCGAGGAGATCAAGGAGGTGATCCAAGGCTTCACCGACTCGGGCCGGCGCATGCGGGAGGCGCGTATGGATGGCGTCGAGATCATGGGGACCCACGGGTTCCTCATCGAGCAGTTCATGTCCCCCCGCACCAATCACCGCCACGACGAGTATGGGGGCAGCGAGGAGAACCGCCTCCGCTTCGTCCGAGAGCTCATCGACGCCCTGCGAGTCGCCGTGGGCTCCGACTTCACGGTCGGGATACGGGTGAGCGGCGATCAGTACCAAAACGGCGGCCTCACCCTCGATGACATGAAGAGGATCATGGCCAGTCTCACTGCCTCCGGCAAGCTGGATTACGTGAGTGTGACCGTCGGTGCCGGGGGAGCCCCTATCCCTCCCATGTACATACCGCCCGCCGCCTTCGTCTATCTGGCGGCCGGCATCAAGCAAGCGGTGAATGTGCCCGTGTTCTGCGTTGGCCGCGTCGCTGACCCCGTCAAAGCCGAGGAGATCCTGGCCAGGAACCAGGCCGATATGGTCGGGATGACCCGGGCCAACATTGCCGACCCGGAACTCCCCAACAAGGCGCGTGAGGGGCGCCTGGACGAGATCCGCTACTGTATCGGGTGCAACGAGGGCTGCTGGGGTCGCATTTACCATACCTTACCCATCACCTGCGCCATCAACCCCAGCGCCGGGCGTGAGAAAGAGCTGGAGATCACCCCAGCACCAGTGAAGAAGAGAGTCATGGTCATCGGCGGCGGCATAGCGGGAATGGAGGCGGCGCGGGTAGCGGCCCTGCGAGGGCATTCCGTCTCCCTCTACGAAAAGGACGAGCAGCTAGGAGGACAGCTTCAAATCGCGGCCAAGGCCCCCGGTCGGCAGGACATGGCGGAGCCGGTGCGCTACTACGAAACTCAGTTCAAGCTGCTGGGAGTCGATGTCCACCTCGGCTCGCCTGTGGACGTTGGAACCGTCGAAGAGGCGAACCCCGACGCCGTGATCGTCGCTACCGGTGGAGTGCCGGCACGGGCGACCTTCCCTGGCGCCGATCAGCCCAGCGTCGTGCAGGCCCGAGACGTCCTCTCAGGGAAGGCCCAGGCAGGCAAGAAGGTGATCATTGTCGCCACCGACCGCGGGATGGAGGGGCTGACCACGGCCGACTTCCTGTCGGACCGCGACAGCGACGTGGAAGTGCTGATACCTAACGCCTTCATGGGATTCCCCGTGGAGCCGATAACGCTCATTCTGCTGCTGATGCGCCTCGACGCCAAGGGCGTGGCTCTGACCCCCGGTTCCGACGTCAAGGCTGTGGAAGGCAACAAGGTAGTGGTTGCCAGCGCCTTCACAGGCCGAGAGCGCGTCATAGAGGGGGTCGACACGGTGGTCGTGGCCCGGGGGAGCAAGGCAGACGACGGTCTCTACAAGCGGCTCAAGGGCAAGGTTCGCGAGCTCTATGCCGCCGGCCAGTGTGTGGCCCCCCGCAAGATGCTGGACTCGACGCTCGAAGGACTTCGCGTGGGCAGGATGGTCTAGAGAGGGCGCCACGGCCACTACCCATCGGAGCAGAAGAAGACCTCGCGAGAGCCTGGGCACTGGTCAGGCGTGGGGTGGAAGAGGGCATGACAGTTCACGCACCGGTGTGGGCGGTCGCTGAGGGCGGCTCGGGGCGGCTATCAGAGCTGGCCGTCTCCCTGACGGCGGAGGCTGCTCGGCTAGCCGGGCAACTCGGCACAGAGGCCGGCGCCGTCGTCGTCGGCAACTGCGAGGATGAGCTCGTCAGGGCCCTGGGCTCTCGGGGTGCGACCCATGTCTTCGTCGCCGGGTGGTCGGCGGCCCTGCATGACAGCGACGCCTACGTCCCGCTTCTGACCGCCTTGATCCGCAAGCACCGGCCGAGCATCGTCCTTTGTGGCGCCACCATCCTCGGGCGTGAGCTCGCTGCCAGGGTAGCTGCATGCCTGGGGACGGGTCTGGCTTCGGATTGCACCGACCTGGAGATCAGCCCCGACGGGGTTCTCCGTATGTCGCGCACTGCCTACGGAGGCCGCGCCTCTTGCACCGTGGTGTGCCCTCAGGCCCGGCCTCAGATGGCCACGCTGCGGCCGCGCCCTCTCCCCACCGACTGCGGCGCCTCGGCTCGGGAGCCGCAGGTCATCCGGCTTGAGGCCGAAAGCATCACCTCTCCGCGCACCAAGGTGGAGCGGGTTGTGCAGGGCGACCCGCTCACCATGGACTTGGCCGAGGCCGACATCCTCGTGGCGGGTGGCCGCGGAGTCGGCAGTCGTGAAGGGTTCGAGTTGCTGCTGGAGCTGGCTTCCCTACTAGGGGGCGCCGTCGCTGCCTCGCGGGTGGCCGTGGACGCAGGGTGGGTCCCCTACGATCGACAGGTCGGGCAGTCGGGGCGCTCCGTGGCGCCCGGCCTGTACATCGCCTGCGGCATCTCGGGAGCAGCCCACCACATCGTCGGCATGCGCGGGGCCAGGACGGTGGTGTCCATCAACACCGACCGTCACGCGCCCATCGTCGACCTGGCCGACATGGCCATCGTGGCGGACCTGCGCGACGTGCTGCCGCCTCTGCTGGCGCGCCTTCGTGAGGACACGTCGCGCGCCCGCTCCGAGGGTATGTCCGCCCTTGGTATGCTCGCCGAGTCCCGAGGGGACAAATGAGAATCGCGGTCTGCGTGACGCGGGTGGTGGACCCAAGCGAGGCCATGCCGTTTCAGGCCGGTCCTGCCGCACTGTCTGGTGAGGGCCTGCCTCGCTGCCCAAACGCAGCCGACCGATCGGCCCTGGAGCAGGCGCTACGCATCAAAGACCGCCTCCCCGGAACCGTGGTGACGGTCATGAGCCTGGGCCCACCAGACTGCGAGCCCCTGCTGCGTGAGTGTCTGGCTGTCAGCGCCGATGAAGCCGTCCTCCTCTGGGACTCCGCGTTTGAGGGCGGCGACACCCTGGCGACGGCGCGTGTGCTCTCGCGGGCGGCCGAGCATCTGCACGCTGACCTGGTCCTCTGCGGCTGCCTGGCGACGGACGGGGCCACGGGTCAGACGCCCCTTCAGATAGGCGAGCTCATGGGACTACCGGCTGTCTCGGGCGTGGTGCATCTGGAATTGCTGGACGGCGCCTCTAGCCTCTTGGTGCACCGGAAGCTCGACCGCGGCTGCCGCGCAGTCATCCGCTGCCCGCTGCCGGCGGTCCTGGCGCTGGAGCCAGCCACGGGCCCTCTGAGGTACCCACGCCTGCGCGACCGGTTCCAGGCCTGGCGGGCCCCAATCGAGCGGTGGGGGTGCCAGCGGCTGGGCCTGAGACCCGAGGAGGTAGGCGAGAGGGGTTCGTGCGTCCAGGTGATAGAGGTCGGGCCGGCGAAGCCAGACATGCGCGACCTCTTCGTGCCCGACAGTGATCTCTCAGGAATGGAGCGCTGGCAGGCGGTCATCTCGGGAGGACTTGCCGGGCCAGCGGGGCCGTCTGCTGAGCGGCACTCGCCTCTGATCGAAGGGCCGCCGGAAGCGGGAGCCGAGCGGCTGCTCAGCTTCCTCGTCGAGGAAGGGTTCGTCTAGGGCGAGCAGATGTGTTAGCGGCGAGCCCAGACCCGCCGCCTTACGACGCTGTTCCGGACCCAGATTGGGCCCTAGCCGAAGTTGTGCGCCTCCGGCGCCACCAGCTCTCGTGGCACCCGCAGCGGACGGAACGACTCCGCGATCAGGTTGGTAATGCCGTCGCGGCGCTGGAGCCGGCCACTGACCATCAGGAACGGCTCGGCGCGGACGAGGGCGCGGTAGCGCAGGTAGACCGGCGGCTTGACCACCACGTTGGCCAGTCCGAACTCGTCCTCCAGCACCAAGAAGACGAAGCCCTTGGCCGTCCCCGGCTGCTGGCGGCAGACTACCAGGCCCGCCACCTGCACATCGACGCCGTCCGGCAGCGTTTCGACGTGGGCCGTGGAGACGGTGCCCTCGCCGAGGACCTGTCGGACGGCGGCCATAGGGTGGTCGCGGGCCGAGAAGCCCATGGTCTCGTAGTCGGCCACCAGGCGCTCCCAGCGGGTAAGGTCGCGCAGGGGCACCTCGTCCTGCTCGGTGGGCAGCGGCAGCGGCATCTGGCCGTTTGCCGGTCGGTAGACCAGCCCTAGCTGCCAGAGGAGCTCCCGCCGGTTGCCGGACGGCCCGTCTGGGAGGCCGAAGCCGTCGAAGGCGCCGGCTCGAATCAGGTTCTCCACTGCTTCTCGCCTCAGGCCCGTCCGCCAGCAGAAGTCGCGCAGCGACCGGAACGGCTCACTCACGTCGCGTCCGCCGCGGGCGGACTCGACGGCCCTGCCGCCCTTCTCGCCGACGCCGTCCACGTAGGCCAGGCCGATGCGCACGGCCTCGCCCTGCCTATCGGCGGGCAGGCCCCGCCTACTGGCGGGCAGGTCCTCCACCGTGCAGCGCCGGCGGCTCAGGTTCACGTCGGGCGGCAGCACCTCGACCCCGTGGCGGCGGGCGTCGCCCACGATGACCTCCGGCGGGTAGAAGCCCATGGGCTGGGCATTGAGGAGGGCACAGGTGAACTCCAGCGGGTAGTACTTCTTCAGCCAGGCCGACTGGTAGGCCAGCAGGGCGAAGGCGGCGGCGTGGCTCTTGGGGAAGCCGAACTCGGCGAAGCCCAGGATCTTGTCGAAGACCGTTCGCGCCGTCTTCTCGTCCACGCCCCTGTCCAGAGCTTTGTCCTGAGGCTCTCGAAGGGCACCACGGCGGAACTCCTCCCACATGGCGGCCATCGCCTCCCGAGAGCGCTTGCGGGACATGGCCCGCCGCATCTGGTCGGCCTGGCCGGCGGTGAAGCCCGCGGTCGCCATGGCGACCTGGATGACCTGCTCCTGATAGAGGATGACGCCCAGGGTCTCCTTCAGGATGGGCTCCAGCGATGGGTGGTCGTAGGTGACGGGCTCCTTACCCTGGCGGCGCAGGATGTAGGGGCTCACCGCCTTCCCCACGATGGGCCCAGGCCGGATGATGGCCACCTCCACCGTCAGGTCCTCCAGGGAGCGCGGCCGCGTGCGAGGCAGGGTCTGCATCTGGGCCCGGCTCTCCACCTGGAAGACGCCGACGGTGTCGCCGGCGCAGATCATGTCGTAGACAGCTGGGTCATCGAAGTCGCTGCGGCTCAGATCGATGCGC
>CAZSSQ010000033.1:0-19089 GCA_964609465.1 uncultured Dehalococcoidia bacterium | reverse complement strand
AGGAGGTTGACCGCATCATCGACCTCATCTATCCGATCGGCCTCATGACCTGCGTGTGCCGCCGCTCCATGCGCGGCCTGCCCGACGAGGAGAACTTCACCTGTATCGGCATGGGGCCCGGCATGTACAAGTGGGAGCGCTGGCCCGACACCTATCGCGGGGGAATGAATTTCCTGACTCCTGAGGAGGCGAAGCAGGTCATCGACGTGCTGAACCGGCGGGGCCTCGTCCACTGCATGTACACCTTCGGCACGCCCTACCTGGCCGGCATCTGCAACTGCGACTACCCGGACTGCGGCGGACTCCGCACGGCCGTGGACATGGGTGTGAGGGTTGTCTGGAAGGGGCACTATGTGGCGCAGGTGGACCCAGACCGCTGCAACGGCTGCGGCCTCTGCGTCCGCCGCTGTCAGTTCAAGGCCCTGAGCTTCAGCCCCAGCACCCTCAAGGTCCATATCGATCCGTTCAAGTGCTACGGCTGCGGGCTCTGCCGCAACCCTTGCAAGCCGGATGCCATCGAGATGGTCGACCGAGCTAGCCTCCCGGCCCTGGCCGGAGTCTGGTAGCGGAGGTGCCGGGAATGCTTCCCACGATTCAAGTCGACGACAGCAAGTGCAGCGACCCCCTGCGTTGCCGCCTCTGTCTGCTGGCCTGCCCTACCCGGGTGCTGGGTGTGGGCACCAACGTGGCGCCCAAGAAATACCAGGAGACACCACCCTCCCACTTCATCGTCCGGGGGGTGCGCTACCAGTTCTGCACCGCCTGTCAGAGGTGCGTGGAGGTCTGCCCCCACGGGGCCATCTCGGTTAGCTTCGACCGGGGGGTGATGACATGAAGATCAACTATCGCTACGGCAGTCCCATCAAAGAGCGCCTGCTGGTCTTGGAGGAGCCCGGCCGGCCCCTGGCCTTCGACGCCGACCGCGGCTTCGTGGTGGAGATGTCGAGTCGCCACAACGCCGCTTCGCTGGCCGAGGCAGTGAAAGGCAAGGCGCCGGACCAGGCGGCCGAGGAGTTCCGGCGCCTCGGACGGCAGGTGATGGCCTCCACCATCGAGCTGGCGGACGGCAAGTACCTGGACCGCACCGGCGAGATGATCGAGAAGGTGGCGGAGCAGACGGGCATTCACTTTCCGCACCGGCTCCAGCGCTACGTGGAGCTGTCCATCATTGGCCCCCGGCCCCTGGACCGCTGGAACGTGGCCGTCTCCACCGTTGGAGAGCTGCGCATGCAGGTCTTCAGTTGCTCGCTGCTGAAAGCCCTTCAGGAGGCGGGCGTGCCCACTGAAGGGACGCCCTGCCGGGAGTTCTGCCTGGCCAGCTTCCGAGTGGCGGCCGACAAGTGCGGCCTCGCGATCCAGGCCGAGCAGGAGAAGTCGCTGGTCGGGGACAGCGTCTGCGAGTTCTGCTTCCGGCCTTCGCCGGGGGCGGAGGGTGGGCCCTAGGGGCCATGCATGAGCCCTTCGACCCCCAGTGTGGCTACTGCGCCAGGTTTGTCTACTGCTTCGCCCCGGAGAGCCCGCTGTCCGACTGGGGTTTCTGCGCTTGCGAGGCCGGCGACAGCCCGCCCGACGCCGCCGAGCTTCGCCGCCTCGAGGAGCTGGCCGTCGCCGGTCGCTACGACCTCCTCTTCACTGCCGCCCGTGGCCTCTATCAGGTGGGCGATGACGGCTGCTCGCGCTACCAGCCGGCGGTGGAGGGCCTGCCCGTCCGGCCCGCCTGGCCGGCAGGCAGGTAGGCGGGCATGACGGCGCCGCCGGCGCCGGGGAGGGGTACGTAGGTGGGTTCTGCTCTGCGCTTCACCGAGGCCCTCTCTGGCTACATGGCCGCGGCGGAGGATCATGAGGCCGGCTACCGGGCCGGCCGGACGGCGGGCGCGCGTGTGCGCTACCGGGCCACGGCGCGCATCGACGACATCGAGTCCTTCCTGCGCGACCCCCAGCACGGCGCTGACATGACCGGCGTGGTGGACGTGGTCGGCCTGGGACGGGGGATGCCCATCGAGGAGGGGCGCATCGAGCTGTTCTGCCGGCGGGAAGATCGCAAGGTCATCGCCTATCGCCTGCCCTTCCGGCAGGGGGAGCGGCGCTACCTGCTCCGGGGCGAGAAGTACATCCAGGACGACCCCGGCTTCGACGTCTGGAAGGACATGACCACCCTCCACGCCGAGCTGCTGGACCTCTCGTCGGCGCCGGAAGGCCGGCAGACGCCCGTAAGGCCCATAGCTGTGGGCGTATTACGCATTGAGCCGCTTGCGGCGCTGCGCATGCTGTTCACCTTCCGGGGCGCCGGCGTGCGGGCGACTGCGACCGCCGCCTTCCGCTTCCTGCTCTTCGCCTCCCGCGAGCTGCGCGACACCTATGGGCTGCTGCCCTGGTGAGCCCGCGCTCGGATGCCGGGCTCGAGCCGAAGAGGGGCGGACCGCTTGTTGCGTCAACCGCATTGCCTTCGGTACAGTTCGCAGTGCCTGGCCCGCTGCTCTCACCCGTAGGCCTGCGTGGGGCCTGGCCTTAATGACACGCGCTCGCTCGCCCGGGCGATTGGCGGCTCGGGCCCGAGCGCCAGGGGCGGCCTGGAAGCAGCCGCTCGGCCAGCAAGTCGGATAGGCAGAAGGCGACCGTGACGGCATCTGGCCCCAGCCCTGAGTCGCTGGACTCCCGGTTGGGAACGAAGGCACAGCGAACTTTCGAGGGTACCCGCCTCCGCGAGATCGCATTCCCCATCGGCGGGATCGGCACCGGCACTGTCTCGCTCGGCGGGCGCGGCCAGCTCCGGGACTGGGAGATCTTCAATAGGCCTGGCAAAGGCAAGCACCTCCCATACACGTTCTTCACTCTCTGGGCACAGCAGGAAGGGGGGCCGGCCGTCGCCCGGGTGCTCGAAGCGCGTCTGCAACCACCCTACAGCGGCGTCTTCGGAGTGCCCGCCCATTTGGGTGCGGGGCTACCCCGCCTGGCGTCGGCCCGGTTTGTGGGAGCGTATCCGTTGGCCCGCATAGAGTTCGATGATGAGGCACTCCCGGTGGAGGTCAGCCTCGAGGCCTTCAATCCCTTCATCCCTGGGAACCTGGAGGACTCTGGCATCCCGGTTGCCATCTTCCTGTGGAGCCTCGCCAACCGTGGGTCGCGGCCGGTGCAGGCGACGGTTGCGCTGAGCCTGATGAACGCCGTCGGCTACGATGGCCTGGCGCCCCTGTTCAGCCGGCGCGGCCACCTGTACGGCCGGAACCTGAACCGGGTGGTGGACGAGGGTCTGCTTCGGGGGCTGCACATGTCCAGCGCGAAGTACGGCCGCGAGGACGCTCGTTTCGGCACGATGGCGCTTGCAACCGCCTGGCCGCAGATCACCGCCTGTGCCCACTGGGAGCGGGCCGACTGGTTCGATGACATCCAGCGGTTCTGGGAGGACTTCTCGGACGATGGCCGTGTGGAACCGTCGGACGAGACACCTTCGCCTGACAACGAGACCGACATCGGCACGCTGGGCTTGGTAGCCGCGGTCGCCCCCGGAGAGACGGTTCGACTTCCGTTCATCCTGGCCTGGCACTTCCCAAACCGGGAGAACTACTGGAACTTCGAAGAGGCGGTGCGGGGGAAGCGCGTGGGCAACGAGTACGCCACCCGCTTCGCGGATGCTTGGGACGCGGCCCGCTACACGGCTGAGAACCTGGCGCGGCTTGAGTCGCAGACGCGCCTGTTCCACGACACCCTGCTCCAGAGCACGCTCCCTGACTGGGTTCTTGACGCGGTGTCGAGTCAGGCATCGACCATCCGCACGGAGACGTGCTTCCGGACCGCGGACGGCCGCTTCCACGCCTTCGAGGGCTCCGCCGACAACGCCGGCTGCTGCTTCCTGAACTGCACCCACGTCTGGAACTATGCCCAGGCTCCGGCGTTCCTCTTCCCTCAACTGGAGCGGAGCGCACGCCGCATAGACTTCGCCTCCAATACCCGCCCCGATGGGGACATGGCGTTCCGCACGCTGATCCCGCTGACGGGCGTGCTGTGGGAGCACGCGCCCGCCGCCGACGGTCAGATGGGCACGGTGTTGCGGCTGTACCGGGAGTGGCAGATCAGCGGCGACGAGGCCTTCCTGCGGGAGCTCTGGCCGCACGCCAGGCGTGCCCTGGAATTCGCCTGGCTGTCATGGGACCGCGACCGCGACGGGCTGATGGAAGGGGAGCAGCACAACACCTACGACATCGAGTTCTACGGCCCTAACCCGCTGACCAGCGTCCTCTACCTCGGGGCACTGCGGGCGGGAGAGGAGATGGCGAGGGCGCTGGGCGAGGAAGAGGCGGCGGAGGAATACCGACGCGTGTACGAGCGCGGGCGGCTGAACATGGAGGAGCGGCTCTGGAACGGGGAGTACTACGTCCAGCGCCTGGACGACGTGGACGAGCACCGCTACCAGTTCGGCGAGGGCTGTCTCTCGGACCAGTTGCTCGGCCAGTGGCTGGCTTCAGTGGTGGGGCTCGGGCACTTGCTGCCTGAGCAGCGTATCCGGCAGGCGCTGGCGTCGATCTACCGCTACAACTTCCGCCCCAGCCTGTCGGACCATGCCAACCCGCAGCGCGTGTACGCCCTGAATGACGAAGCCGGCCTCATCCTCTGCTCGTGGCCGCACGGCGGTCGGCCGCGCTATCCCTTCCCGTACGCCCACGAGGTGTGGACGGGTATCGAATACCAGGTAGCCGCTCACCTTATCTACGAGGGGATGGTCGAGGAGGGGCTGACGTTGGTGCGGTCCGCCCGGGAGCGTTACGACGGCGAACGGCGCAACCCCTGGAACGAGATCGAGTGCGGGCACCACTACGCCCGCGCGATGTCATCCTGGTCCTTGCTGCTGGCGCTGAGCGGATATCGCTACAGCGCCCCAACCCGCTCGCTGAGCTTCGCGCCGAGGCTGCGGCCGGGGGACTTCCGCTGCTTCTTCACGGCGGGTGAGGCGTGGGGCAGCTACGCTCAACGCCTGGACGGGCGGAAGCAGGTCCACACGCTCGATGTATGCTGGGGGCGTCTCAGCCTGGAGCGGTTGGGCTTCCCGCGCCTGACGGAAGAGGCGCGGCCGCAGCTCGAGCGTCTCGTCGGGCCGGCGGGCGACCTGGAGGGGCGTCTCATCGTCGACGCCAGCGCTCTGACGGCGGAGCTAGCACGGCCGCTGACGCTGCAGGCCGGGGACCGCCTGGTCGTTCATGTGGGCACACCGGGCCGATGACTACGCGATGCGCTGCCTTTCCCTCCTTCAAGAGCACGACCCTCGCCCATTGCCGGGCAGCCCGTGCGATCGGGCAAGACTCCCTGCTGAATCTGCTGGCGGCTGAGATACGAGTCTGAGGGCCTCGTCCAGCTCCTGCCCGATGCCCATCGTGATCCGCCCGGACTGTTGAGGTCGGCCAACGCCTCCCTGGGTCGCGTCCCTGGTCCCTTGCGCTGGAAGGGACGGACGCTATACTGGGCGACAGCATCTCTCGTGGACGGTTCTATGACAGAAGAGGAGTGAGACGTGAATCTGGCAGAACGCCTGGGCTACGAGCGCCAGGAGCGAGTCCTCATTATCCACGCCGACGACGTGGGCGTCTCCCACGCCGCCAACCAGGCGGCGTTCGAGGGGATGGTGTCGGGCAGCATCACCTGCGGCTCCATTCTCGTGCCCTGTCCCTGGTTCCCAGAGGCCGCCCAGCGCTGCCGGGAGCACCCCGAGGCCGACCTCGGCGTCCACATGACCCTGACCTGCGAGTACCCCCAGTACCGCTGGCGGGCGCTGACCGGCCGCGAAGCGGCCCCCGGCCTCTACGACGAGCAGGGTTATATGTGGCTGACGGCCGCCGAGGCCCAGGCCCACGTCTCGCCGGAGGAGGCGGAGCGTGAGCTGCGCGCGCAGGTCGAGGCCGCCCTGGCCGCCGGCATCGACGTCACTCACCTCGATACCCACATGGGGACGGTGCTGCACCCCAAGTTCCTGGGCATCTATGTCTCCCTGGGGCTTGAATACCGGCTGCCCCTCTTCCTGGTTCGCCCCGACCGGGCTCTCCTGGAGAAGCGTGGCCTGGAGTCTCTCTGGAACCTGATCGAGCCGCAGTTGCTGCGGGTCGAAGAGGCCGGGATGCCTATCCTGGACGAGATCGTGTTCGAGACCTTGGACCACCCGAAGGAGACGAAGGAGGGCTACTACAGGCAGCTCTTCGCCGATCTGAAGCCCGGCGTCACTCATTTCATCATCCACCCGGCCCGCGGCTCCGACGAGATGGCTGCCATCGCTGAGGACGCTGCGTCGCGGGCGCGCGACTATGAGCTGTTCCGCGACGGCTCCATGCGGGAGTATCTGTCTGGACTGGGAGTGAAGCTCATCGGATACCGAGAGATACGCGACGCCCTGCGCGGAAGCACCCTGCGCAGGTAGGGGAAGGCGATAGCTCGAAGGCGGCGGTTCGCCGACAAGGAGATTAAGGTGGGAGGGCAGGATCTGAGAGAACTGACGCTGGCGGAAGCGGCGTCCCTGGTGCGCCGCAAGAAAGTCTCGCCCGTGGAGCTGGCCGAGGGCTATCTGCGGCGCATCGAGGCCCTCAACCCGAAACTGAACGCCTACGTCACGGTCGCCGCCGAGCAGGCCCGGCGCTGGGCCCAGCACGCCGAGGACGACGTGGCCCGGGGCCTGGAGCTGGGGCCCCTGCACGGCGTGCCCCTGGCCATCAAGGACCTCTTCGCCACCCGCGGACTGCGCACCACTGGCGGCTCCAAGATCCTTGCCGACTGGGTCCCTGAGGAGGACGCTCATGTGGTGACCCGCCTCCGGCGGGCAGGAGCCTTCCTTTTGGGCAAGCTCAACATGCACGAGTGGGCGGCGGGCGCTACCACCATCAACCCCCACTTCGGGGCCACGGCCAATCCCTGGGACACCGCGCGCATCCCCGGCGGCTCCAGCGGCGGGTCGGCGGCCGCCATCGCCGCTGCCCTCTGCGCCGGCTCTCTGGGCAGCGACACCGCTGGCTCCATACGCATGCCGTCGTCGCTCTGCGGGACGGTGGGGCTGAAGCCCACCTATGGGCTGGTCAGCCTGCGAGGCGTGCTGCAGCTGAGCTGGTCGCTGGACCACGTGGGGCCCATGACGCGCACCGTGGAGGACGCCGCCCTGCTCATGGAAGCCATCGCTGGCTACGACCCGCGGGACCCCTCGTCGGTGGACCGGCCGGGCCCCGACTACCGCGATGCTCTCCGCGGCGAGGTCCGGGGGCTGCGCCTGGGCCTGCCCCGCAACTACTTCTTCGACGAGGCCGACCCGGAGGTGGTGGCCGCCATACGAAGGGCGGCGTCCCTGCTCGAGGCAGAGGGCGCCCATGTGACGGAGATTGACGTGCCGGGGGTGGAGCAGGTCTTTGCCGTGGGCATGCCGGTGCTCGTGGCCGAGGCCGCCGCCTACCACGAGAAGTACCTCCAGGAGCGCCCAGGCGACTACGGCGAGGATGTGCTGGCTCTGCTGAAGGCGGGCCAGTCTCAGACCGCCGTCGACTACATCAGGGCCCAGCGCGCCCGCATCGGGTTCCGGCAGGGGTTGGAGGCCCTCTTCACCCGCATCGATGCCCTCCTGACCCCCACGACACCCATCACCGCCCCCACCATCGAGCAGTGCCGGGCGGAGCCGCCCACCTTCTCCCTCATCCGCTGCACCTCTCCCTTCAACGTGGCGGGCCTGCCGGCGCTATCGGTGCCCTGCGGGCTCTCGGAGGCGGGCCTGCCCATCGGACTCCAGATCGCGGGGCGTCACTTCGAGGAGGCGATGGTGCTGCGCGTGGGCGCCGCCTACGAGCAGGCCAGCGGCTGGAGGGGCCGCCTCCCGCCGACGGTCTAGCAACGTCACGGCCTCGTCACTGGTCTGAAAATGCAGCTTCGTAGGTCGGGGTCTTAAGACCCCGACAGGCTCGCTCCCTTAGGGGTGGCCTCTGCCGCGACGGGGCGGCCTGCCTGCCGGGCGTGGAGGCGGGCTCGGCCAGGCCGTCGGGCGCCCAAACTCCACCGGCACCTCGACGACGGTCGTTCGGTCTGACTCCAGGGCGCGCCTTAGGGCGGGCCCCAGGCCGTCTGGATCCTTGAGGAGCACGTAGTGGAGGCCGTAGGCCTCGGTGAGCCGGCCGAAGTCCGGGTTGAGGAGGTCCACGGCATAGTAGTGGCTCTGGAAGTCCATGTCCTGCAGGACCCTGAGGATGCCGTAGCCGCCGTCGTTGAAGAGGAGGACGGTCACGTTGATGCCGAACTGGGCGGCGGTGGCTAGCTCCGGCAGGGCGTACTGGAAGCCTCCGTCGCCGGCGATGCAGACCACCTGCCGGTCCGGCATGCCCACCTTGGCGCCCAGAGCGGTGGGGAAGCCGTAGCCTAGAGTGCCGTAGCCGGGGTAGAGGAAGGTACGGGGCCCGTACACGGGGAAGGAGCGGGCCGCCCAGTAGGCGGGCTTGGTCTGGTCCCAGACCAGGATGGCGTCGCGCTCCACCGCCTGCCGGATGTCATCGAGCACGGCCATCTCCCGAGGCCCGTCTGCCTTGAAGTTGTCAGCCATCCGCGACCGCAGGGCGGCCACGTCGCCGGCCCAGCAGTCAGGCGCCCGGCCCGCCTGTGGCGGACCCAGGACCTCCAGGAGCTGCCCCAGCACAAGGCGGGCGTCACCGGTCAGTCCCAGTGTGGCAGGGTAGTTCTTGCCTACCTCCCCCTCGTCGATGTCGATGTGGATGAGGCGTGAGGGGAGTTTCAGGTTCCAGTTGGCGGTCTGACCGGCGGCGAAGCGCGTGCCCACGGCCAGGAGGAGGTCGGAGCGCTCTATGAGGGGCGTGAGGGTGCGGTCGTAGGGGCGGTAGCCCAGGGCGAGGGGATGGTCGTGCGGGATGGCGCCCAGGCCCTGCACGGTGGTAACGACCGGCGCCTGAAGGGCCTCGGCCAGGCGCACCAGTTCCTCCCAGGCGCCGGCCCGGTTAACGCCGCTGCCGGCCCAGATGATGGGCGCCTCGGCGCTGGCCAGGGCGCGGGCCGCCTCCTCCACCAGGGCGGGCTCCGCCGATCGACGGGGAAGCGACTGGGACGGCATCACCCAGGGGACTGCCTCCGAGTCCACCTTGCCCGCCAGGTGGTCGGTGCAGACCTCCACCTGGGTGGGCCGTGGCCGCTCGACCAGCATGGTGCGGAAGGCCTCGTGGAGGACGGCGGGTATGTGCTCGATGCCGTTGGCGCGGGCATTCCACTTGGTGATGGCCCTGAAGAGGCCTAGCTGGTCCTTGGGTTCGTGAAGCGCTCCCTTGTCGCGGTCCACCAGGTTGCTGGCGACCTGGCTCATCACGTTGAGGACGGGCACAGAGTCGAAGTAGGAGGTGCCCATAGCGGCGGCGGTGTTGGCGGCGCCGGGCCCGGTGGTGGTGATGCAGACGCCGGGGCGGCCCGTCACGCGGGCGTAGCCGTCGGCCATGTAGGCGGCGGTCTGTTCGTGGCGGACGGTGATGTGGCGGACCTGGGGGTGGGTGTAGAGGGCGTCGTAGATGGCGAGAGCGTGCACCCCCGGCAGGCCGAAGACGACGTCGACGCCGTGGGCCTGGAGGGTGCGCACCACCACCTCGCCGCCGGTGACCTCGGGCATGACTCCTCCTCCTTAGCGGCAAGCGGGCCGGACGCTCTTGTCCATGATAGCATGCTGCTGGACGCCAAAGTGGACGAAGCCAGAGGGGCGCCTTCAGTGGTGAGCCAGGCATTTCGCTTTGCCGCTGCGGCCCGCTCCTGTACTATACGGCAGGACTGGCCGAGGAGACCGATGACCGTCGTCACCGAGCCCGTGCGCTTCCCATCCGGCGACCTAACGCTGGTGGGGGTCGTTCACCGGCCCCAGGGGTTGGGCCTGGCCGGCGTCGCTGTCTGCCACCCCCACCCTCTCTTCGGCGGCGACATGGAGAACAACGTGGTGGTCGCCCTCTGCCAGGCGCTGGCCGGAGGCGGCATGGTGGCCCTGCGCTTCAACTTCCGGGGCGTGGGGGGGAGCGGCGGGTCTTACGGCGGCGGCTTCGGCGAAAGGCAGGATGCCCGGGCGGCCCTGGACTTCCTGGCAGGCCTGGCCGAGGTCGACGGCGGCCGTCTGGGGCTGGCCGGCTACTCCTTCGGCGCCCTCGTGGCTCTCAGCGCCGCCGGGGAGCGGGTGCGGGCCCTGGCCGCCGTCTCGCCGCCGGCCGGTGGGCTGGACCCCACTTCCTTCCGAGGGGGTATCCCGACGCTTCTTGTCTCCGGCGACCGGGATGACGTCGCGCCCGCGGCGCGCCTTCCCGAGATGGCTGCATCCCTGGGGCCGCCCTGTGAGATACGCTCGGTGGCCGGCGCTGACCATTTCTGGTGGGGCTACGAGGAAACCCTGGCGACAGCCGTCCTTGAGTTCTTCCGGGCCCAGCTCATGGCGCCGGAACTCTGACGCAGGGAGCTCTCATGGTCATCGTAATGCTGGCTACCGCCTCCGGGGAGGAGATCGAGGCCGTCCTCTCCTACCTTCAACGGGTCGGCGCTGAGTACCAGGTGAGCCGCGGTGTTGAGAGGACGATTATCGTCGGGCTCACGGAGCTGGCCCCGGCCGCCGTCGCCTTCGTGTCAACGATGGCGGGTGTCGAGCGGGTCGCCCCCATCGCCCGGCCCTTCACGCTCGCCAGCCGCGACTTCAAGCCGGAGAGCAGCGTGGTGCGCATCGGTCCCGTCGAGCTGGGCACGGAGGCGGTGTTGCTGGCCGTGGGGGCGCGCTTCCTCGAAGATGATACCCAGGTTCCGGCGCTGGCGCGGGCCGCCCGCCGGGCGGGCGCCGGGCTGATGCGGGTGTCGGTCGGATCGCGGACGCTCTTCCCCTACGGGCTGGTATCCCCGGCGGAGACTCTGGCTCGACGAGCGGCCCTGGCTCGCGAGGCCGGCCTGGCGGTGCTGGTGGAGGTGAGGAGCGAGCAGGAGGTCGAGGTCGTGGCCTCTACCGCACAGGCGCTGTATGTGGGCGGTCAGGACATGGGCAACGCCGCCCTTCTGCGGTGTTGCGCGTCCACGTGCCTGCCCCTGGTGCTGGAGAGAGGGCCCTCGGCGGATGTGGAGGAGTGGCTGATGGCCGCTGAGTATCTCCTGGCCCTGGGCCACGGCCAGGTCGCCCTTTGCGAGGCCGGCATCCGCACCTTCGAGCCGGCTATGACCCGAACGCTGGACCTGAGCTCGCTGCCCCTGGTGCGCCGCCTCAGCCACCTGCCGCTGATGGCCGACCCGACCTCGGCGGGAGGTGCCGACCTGGTGCAGTCGCTGGCCCTGGCCGCCGTGGCGGCGGGCGCCGATGGCGTTCTGGTGGAGGCGGCAATCGAGCCCTCGGTGGCGGGCGGGCAGGCGCTGCCGGCGGATGCCCTGCACCCCCTGGCGGAGCGCCTCGCTCCGCTCTGCCGCGCCCTGGGTCGCATACCGCCGTTGTCTGCCCGGCCTATCCGGGCACGGCGAAGCCCTGGCGGAGGCCGGGCACGCGGCAGGCGCGATCTGAGAGGGTGAGACGCGTCTTAGCGTTGTGCGGGATGAATGAAGTGCAAACGGACTACAAAATTCGGCGCGAATGGCCCTATGTCGGCTGAAGGGTACTTGCTAAGACAAGGTATGGCTGCGCCGGCCCTTCGACGGGCAGGGGGGCTCTTCGCAGGTCTCGCTGAGGAGCGGGGGGACGGGACCTGATGCGCGCGTATATCGTTAGTCGCATCCTTTTGAACATCCCCGTCGTCCTTCTCGTCATCACGTTGGTGTTTCTGGCCTCGCATGCCTTGCCGGACTACGCCACCCGGCGGGTCGCGTCTTCTCTCACGGGTGCTGCCAACCTGGACCAGGCTATCCAGCAGGTGCGGCACGAACTGGGCATGGACAGGCCTCTCTATGTCCAGTACTTCGACTACGTAGGCGACGTACTGCGCGGTGATCTGGGCCACTCTCTGCTTACCAAGCGGCCCGTCTTGACGGAACTGAAGACCCGGCTGCCGCCCTCCGTCGAGCTGGGCATTCTGGACCTCGTGGTGGCCCTGACGGTTAGCATACCCATCGGCATCATCTCAGCCATCCGGCAGGACACCTGGATCGACTATCTGCTGCGTTTCTTCGCGATCCTCTGGCTGGCCATCCCGTCGTTCTACCTGGCGGTTATTCTCTTGATAGTGAGCTTCAAGGTGGTGGGATGGACCCCGCCCCTGGTCGTGACGGCGTACCACAACTTCCCTTCAGATCCCGTGAAGAACCTCCAGATGCTGGCGTTACCCGCCATCGCGGGGGGCATCGCGACGGGCGCCACTATCATGCGGCTGCTGCGCTCGCAGATGCTGGAGGTGCTGCGGCAGGACTACGTACGCACAGCCTGGGCCAAGGGGCTGCGCGAGCGAACGGTGGTCATGCGTCACGCGATGAAGAACGCTATGATCCCGGTGCTCACCATCGCCGGGCTACTGGTGGGAGTTCTTATCAGCGGGAATGTGGTCTTGGAGACCATGTTCTCTATCCCGGGGATGGGGCTCTTCACCGTCACCTCCATCAAACAGAATGACTTTCCGGTGGTCCACGCCATTGTCCTCATAGTGGCAATAGCCGTGGTCTTCACCAACCTCGCGGTGGACCTGATCTACGCCTGGCTGGACCCGAGGATTCGCTACGGCTAGCCGAGTGAGCGAGGAGAAACCTTAGTGGCTGGTCGAACAGGGGAGGTGGAACCGGGAGCCCTGGCCCTGGAGTGGGCGCCTCCGAGGACGCCCAACCTCTGGCGCACCCTGGGCCGGTTTGTGGTGCGCAAGCCCCTGGGCGCCTTCGGCGTCTTCATCATAGCGTTGCTGGTGGTGGTGGCGGCCGGGGCGCCGGTGCTGGGCCGCTACGGCGTAGAGCAGGCCTTTGTGGTGCCCAATCCGGCCTACGACCCTAACTCGCTAGAGACAGGGATGTTCTCGCCCACCCTCATCGACAAAGAGGCGGCCCCCAGCATGAAGCACTGGTTCGGCACCGACAACTATGGCCGCGACAGCTACGCCCGCATCATCTGGGGATCGCGGCGCACTCTCAAGGTAGGGCTTCTCTCTCTTGCCATGGGGACGGTTGTCGGCGTGATGATCGGGCTCACGTCTGCCTACTTCAGCGGTCTGCTGGACACCATCGTCCAGCGCTTCATGGATGGCTTCCAGTCGTTTCCGGCCTTGCTTTTCCTAATCCTGCTGGTGACGGTGAGGCCCCCCACTGAGCTGAACCTCATCATCGGATTGGCCATCGTCTCCGTGCCGTCTATCTCGCGTATTGTGCGCAGCGTCGTTCTGCAGACCCGCGAGATGCCGTACGTGGAGGCAGCGCACCTCATCGGTGCCTCCGACCTGCGAATCATGGGGCGTCACATCCTGCCCAACATCATGGCGCCCATCATCGTCGTCTTCAGCATCGGCGTCGGCGCCGTCATCCTCGCCGAGGCGATGCTGGCCTTCCTGGGCCTGGGGCCGCCTGGGATCTCCTGGGGGCAGATGCTGGACACGGGCCGGCTCTTCGTGCTTACCTCGCCCTGGCTGGCGCTGTTCAGCGGCGGCGCCATCACCCTGGCTGTTCTGGCCTTCAACCTGGCGGGGGATGCTTTGCGGGACGTTCTGGACCCCAGGCTGCGCATGTAGGGTTGCTCGCTCGGGAGGGGGTTGCGACACGGGCTATCCGTTCGGCAAGCGGGGTGTGGTAGGCTAAGACAGGAGGACCGGGGTCATGGCTCAAGAGCAAAAGGCGGGAAAGCAGGTCGCCATGGTCTTCGACCTGAACAAGTGCCTGGGCTGCCAGACCTGCACCATCGCCTGCAAGACCCTCTGGACCGACCAGCCGGGCATGGAGCACATGTGGTGGAACATCGTCAACACCCTGCCCGGCGACGGCACCCCCAGGGGGTGGTCTGAGATGGGCGGTGGCTATAAGGA
Source organism: uncultured Dehalococcoidia bacterium (assembly GCA_964609465.1). Classification (GTDB taxonomy): domain Bacteria; phylum Chloroflexota; class Dehalococcoidia; order DSTF01; family JALHUB01; genus CAVSBT01. The sequence continues at coordinate 5,152 of CAZSSQ010000033.1, read as the reverse complement.
CGGGAAGCCGGTGCCGGGAACGCTGCCATCCAGGGCCCAGTGGGGCGAGGCGTGGGAGTTCAACTATGACGAGGTCTACTACGGCGGCAAGGGAGACAGCGTCTACCTGAAGCCCAAGGGTGAGGCCCCCGTCTGGGGACCGAACTGGGACGAGGACCAGGGGGCTGGCGAGTACCCCAACAGCTACTACTTCTACATACAGCGCATCTGTAACCACTGCACGAAGCCGGCATGCCTGGAGGCCTGCCCCCGCAAGGCCATCTACAAGCGTGCCGAGGATGGCATCGTCCTCATCGATGAGAACGCATGCCACGGCTACCGCTTCTGCATTGAGGCCTGCCCCTACAAGCGCATCTACTTCAACACGGAGAGGCTCATCGCCCAGAAGTGCGTCTTCTGCTTCCCGCGCATCGAGCAGGGGGTTGCGCCCGCCTGTGCCCGCCAGTGCCCCGGCCGCGTCCGCCACCCGGGCTACCTGGACGACGAGGATGGGCATGTCTACAAGCTGGTGAAGAAGTGGAAGGTGGCCCTGCCCCTCTTCCCTGACAAGGGCACCCAGCCCAACCTCTACTACGTGCCGCCGCTGGCCCCGCCGCGGTTCGACGAGAACGGCGACATCGACGAGAGCACGCCGCGCATTCCCAACGAGTACCTGGAATACCTCTTTGGGCCCGACGTGCACCAGGCCCTGGCCACCCTGAAGGCGGAGATGGAGAAGAAGCGGCGAGGCGAGCAGTCGGAGCTCATGGACCTGCTCGTCGGCTACCGCTGGACAGATCTCATGGGCCCCTTCGCCAAGGACCCGGCGAAACTGCACAGGCCTGCCTAGACGGGCGCCGCGTGACCCACCAGGCTGACCTCTCGACGGACGAAGAGTTCCAGGGCGCTGCCCGCAGCCGGATGTACCGGCTGCTGTCCGGTGCCTTTGCTTTCCCCGAGGAGGCCTTTCACCGCGCCGTCCTAGGCTGCGAGTTCCTCTCGGAGGTGGTGGAGATGGCGGCGGGCCTCCCCTATCCGCTGCCTCTGGCCGAGGGCGAGCGCCTGCGCACAATCTTGGACATCGTGCCCGCCGACTACGTGGAGTTCCAGTCGGAGTACGTGCGCCTCTTCGACGTGGGGGTGCCGCGGCCTCCCTGCCCCCTCTTCGGCGGGCTCTACCTGGGCAGCCGCCGGGCCGTGATGGAGGAGGTCACCCGCTTCTACCACCATTTCGGGCTCAGCCTGGGCGGGGAGTCCCGCGAGATGCCGGACCACGTCACCACAGAGCTGGAGTTCATGCACTTCCTTACCTTCCGGGAGGTGTCGGCGCTCCAGAAAGGGAAGGACCGCGGACCGTACCTGCGTGCCCAGCGCGACTTCCTGCAACGGCACCTGGCCCGCTGGGTGCCGCAAGTGAGGGTGCTGGCGGAGAAGCAGAGGGCGGCGCCTTTCTTCCTGGGCCTGGTGGGGCTGACCGAGGCTTTCCTGCTGGCCGACCTCGCCTACGTCGCGTCTTTGGTCGGGTCCACCACGCCCGGGGTGGCGCTTGAGGCCACCGAGGCCGAGCCCTGAGCGACCGGCAGTTTACACTCCCCTGCGTTCGCTTTAGAATCTGCGTGCCCTCTAGCGCTTTCCCCAAGGAGCAGACGTGATGGCTCCCGGCGAAGACACTGTCTACCTGATCGACGCCTATCACGGCGGGGTCACTTTCTGGGACTGGATCGTGGCGCCCGGCGGCGGCCTCTGGTACTTCTACTTCTGGCCCCAGATCGGCGAGCGGCTGCTCGATGCCGCCTGCCAGCGGCCCGACCGCCCCGTGGTCTTCGAGTTCGACGCCCATGCCTACGAGGACATGGCGCGGCGGGCGCCGGCCGCCATCGCCAAGATGCGCTGGGCCCTGGCCTGCGGCGCCCTGGAAGTGGTCAACGGCACCTATGGCCAGCCCCTCTCCCAGACCATCAGCGGCGAGTGCAACCTGCGCCACTTCTTCTACGGGCTGCGGGCCGTTCGGCGCGTCCTGGGTGTCGATGTGCGCTACTATCTTTCCCAGGAGCCCCTCTTCTTCCCTCAGTTGCCCCAGTTCCTGAGGGGTTTCGGGTATGAGGGGGCTGTCCTGCGCACCCACTGGTCGCCCTTCGGGACAGACCCCTCGCGCGACGCCGCCTTCGTGCGCTGGCGGGGCCCCGACGGCAGCGAGGTCCTCACGGCGCCCCGCTACACCTTCATGGACTACCACATCCTGGGCTCCGAGCACGCCGGCACGACCACCGGCGGCCTCGTGGGAGGGGACCTGCACCTCTGGGACGGCGCCCACCTGCGCGCCTTCGCCGCCGAGGCGAGGGCCCGCGGCATCCGGGTGCCTCTCCTGGCTCGGGTGGCCGACATCAAGCCTCCCGAGTCGCCGCTGCCCAACTTGGAGGAGCTGGCGAAGGACGGCCTGCGCGCCGTGACCCTTCGGCAGTACTTCCAGCTCGCCCCTCGCGACGGCCTGCCGGCGGTCGACTTCCAGCCGGCGGACATCCCGGCCTCCATCCCCTGGGGTCTGGGCGGCGACCGCCTCCAGCAAGCGGGTGCCGCCGCCGAAGGAGCCCTCCTGGCTGCCGAAAGGGCGGACGCGGTCGCCTGGGCCGCAGGCCCGGCTGCCAAGGAGGCAGGCGCCCGCCGCCGGCAGAGGCGGCTGGACAGCGCTTGGAAGCAGCTTCTTCTCTCCCAGCACCACGACCTGCACGTCTGCGGCCCCTCCCTCTCCAAGCTCCACAACAGCTCGGTGGCCGAGGCGGGGCGCCGGCTGGCGGCCGCCGCCGAGCGGTCGGCTCGCCGCGTGGCGCAGGAGGCGCTGGCCGGCCTGGCCTCGCGGGTGGACACCTCGCAGGTGGGCGAGCAGGGCTTCACCGTCTTCAACCCCTCGCCCTGGCGGCGGCGTGAGTACCTGGAGATAGCCGTGGAGGGCCGGTCCCAGCGCCTGCGCCTGGCAGGCCAGGGCGGTGCCGACCTGCTGTCGCAGGTGGTGGCGCGCTCCAGCCGGGGGACGGTCCTCGGTTCTGTGGTCGACCTGCCGCCCCTGGGCTATCGAGTGCTGGCGGCCGTCCCTGGAAAGACCGAGGGCGGGGCAGTGGGCCGGCAGGCCAGCGCGACTTCTCTCTTCGAAAGCCCCTTCTTCCGCGCAGAGGTGGACACTGGCGGCGCCCTGCGCCTCGAGTCCGCCGATGGCCGGCGCCTCGTCGATGCAGCGGGCTACCTGACGGTGTGGCGGGATGGCGCCTGGCATGACTCCCGCGAGGGAAGGCCACGGGTGCGGCTGCTGGCCGATGGCGCCGTCCTCCGGCGCTTCGAGGTGCGCGGCGACGTAGCTGGCATCCCCTTCCGGGAGCAAGTGACCCTCTACCATGACCTACCGCGGGTCGAGTTCCGGGTGGAGTTCGACTTTGGCGGCGGCTCTCTCTTCGGGCCTCAGATGGCCGACCACCGGCCGGATGAGGCCTACTTCGTCCAGGATGACAAGAAGCTCTGCGTCAACGTGGAGACGCCCTTCCGCCGCGCCCTCTACGAGTCGCCCTACCTGCTGGACAGGACGCGCGGCGGCCGGATCATCGGTCTCGGCTTCGTCGGCCTGGAGGACGGCGCCGGCCGCGGTGTGGCCCTGTTGAACCGGGGAACGCGTGGTCACCACTTCGACGGCCGGCGCGGCCTGCTGCGACAGGTCCTGGCCTGGGCGCCGGAGCACTGGCTCTACGCCGGCGAGGACTTCATGGAGCCCACCCAGACCCGCTACACCTACATGACGGGCCGCGGCAGCTACGAGTTCGCGCTGGTGCCCTATGACTCGGAGTGGGAAGTCCTGCGGTCCTCCTGGGACTACCTGCTGCCGGTGCTGTGGGCGCCGGTCGAGGCGTCAAAGGGGCGCTTACCGGCGGGCGCCGGCTTCCTGAGCGTGGGGCCAGAGCCGGTGCTCCTGACGGCTCTCTTCGCCTCGGGCCGACGGGCAGGCGGGCGCGACGGCGCACTTCACGCGCGCTTGTGGAACGCCTCGGGCCGGCGCCGGCGGGCGGTGCTGCGCAGCGGCGGCCGCCTCCGCGCCGCGCCGTGTGACCTGGACCTGAGGCCTCAGGGTGGCGACGGAGACCGGCGTGGCGCGCTCTCGCTGCGGCCCTGGGGCATCCAGACGGTGCGTATCCAGGGGCTGAGGGCCGGGGTGCAATTGACATAACATGTCACAGCCCTTGTGCCTGCCTGTGACGAGGCAGGTCTGAGGCGAGGAGGAGGCCATGACACAGCAGTCGATCCCGGTACTGGAGATGGCGGAGCGCTACAAGAAGCTCTACACGCCGGCCATCGCCGACATCCTGGACGAGCGTGGCCTTTACCACCAGATCCTGCCGCCGCAGATCCAGGCCCTGGCGCCGGATATGCGCCTGGCCGGCCCTGCCCAGACGGTGAAGGGCACCCCCACCACCGTGCACAAGGACGAGTACCTGGCGGTAGCCGTCCGGGGCTTCGCCGACATGGAGGCGGGGACCATCGCCGTCTACGACACCAGCAATGACCCCGGCACCGCTCACTGGGGGGAGCTGGTGAGCACGGCGGGCCGGTTGAGGGGCTGCGTCGGCGCCGTCATCGACGGCGGCGTGCGGGACGTGGAGCGCATCATCGAGATGGCCTTCCCTGTCTTCGCCCGCTACCGCACGCCGGCCGACATCCGCGGTCGCTGGCGGTACGTGGAGGTGGGCATTCCCATCCGCATCGGCGAGGTGCTCATCCAGCCCGGCGACTTCGTGGTGGGTGACCCCAACGGCGTCGTGGTCGTACCCAAGGACCTGGCGCTGGAGGTGCTGCTGGAGGCGGAGAAGGTGGTGGAGGTGGAAGACAAGATCCGGGAGGAGTTGCGGGCCGGCGAAGACCCTTTAAAGCTGTATGCGAAGTACGGCAGGTTCTAGGCCGGCTGTCGGCAGGTTGCCGATGACTTGGAACGGGGTCCTTCGGCGTCCTACGAGCGGGTAGGCGCGGCCCCTCGACAAGCTCGGGGTCCCGAAAAGGCTGTCGGCCGGGAGGGTGAAGCGTACGCCATCCTGAGCCTGTCGAAGGACTCTGGATAGCGCATAGCTAGGAGGCACTGAACGCATGAAGATCACAGACCTGAAGGCGACGCCCGTCGCCATGCCCCTGAAGACGCCGC
>CAZSSQ010000032.1:0-19202 GCA_964609465.1 uncultured Dehalococcoidia bacterium | reverse complement strand
GCGCAAGCCCATCGAGCAGAACCAGGAGGTGCAGCGATGGCAAGGGCCACGCGACACGCGCATGCCCCGTCACACCAGTACCGCTACAGCAAGGACAAGGACGTGCTTCTTCAGAGAATGCGGAAGATAGAGGGCCAGGCTCGAGGCATTCAGAAGATGATCGAGGAGGACCGCTACTGCCCCGACATCATCCAGCAGCTAACGGCCCTCTCCCACGCCGCGGACGAGGTGTCTCTCCTCCTGCTCCAGGACCACGTCGAAGGCTGCGTGGTGGATGCCATCCGCGAGCAGCAGGGCGAGCCCATGATCCGCGAGCTGATGGAGGTTGTCCGCCGCTGCATCCACCGCTAGGCGGTCGTTCTCCGACACGGGCTAACTCAGGTCGTGCCGGAGCTGCTCGAACTGCTCCCGCGTGATCTCGCCGCGGGCGTAGCGCTCCTTGGCGATGTCCAGCGGGGACGGCCCTTCCAGCCTGCGCTGGTCCCCGCCCTTCTCTCGGTCGCCGGTCAGGCGCGACACCGCCCAGACCGCCAGAGCGATGATTCCGCCCCAGAAGATGACCATCCACGCCGCGCCGAAGGCCATCCAGCCCCAGCCCCACTCAAAACCGTCATGCATGAACCACATTGTGAATCACCAGCCCTGGCCTGCCTGCCGGCAGGCAGGCACCCTGTGCCTACATCTACTATCTATAAGTATACCCTACCTCCCTTGAAAGGCAATGGCCCGGCACTGCCGAGAGGGGCTCCGGCGAGAGGAAGCTGTACAACCGCGCGCCGTAGCTGTACAGCCCCAGGGCGCTCACCGCCTCCGGCTCCCGCTGCCCGCCCGCCGCGGCGGGCTGGCCCGTAGAGAGCTTGTCCGTGGGCATGGAACCGAGACAGGCGTTTCATTGACGCCTGTAGGTGATTTGGCTCCATAGCGCCCCAACCAGTACTACGAGCATCAGAACCCCCGCAAATGCCAAGAGAGCAGTCCCTGGCGCTCCGAGCGTGATCAAAAGGACAAGAACCGCGATCGCGGCAGCCGAAGCTGCCCACCCCTGGCGGCGCCATCGCCGCAATTCCTCTTCACTTTGAGCTGGCCGCTTCGCGAGGATGTAGACCGCGCCCAGTAGGCCAGCGACCACCCCGAATAGAGCCGTGGTCGAGCCGGTTGTCAGGAAATCTGCTCCGCAAATCCCTGCGAAGCTCAGGCTGAGCCAGAACCTTAGTTGTCTGCCAAGGTGTTGATGTCTCAAAGTTGCACCCTGACGTAGTAACCGGACTCACCGGCGGGCCGAGTCTTGCCTCCGGGACTGCCGTTCACACCCTACGCCCCGTCGGCCTAGGGCAACACCCTTCCGGCTGGCCCACTCGGCAGTATAACGCAACGGGTTCTCGCGGGCGTAGGCATAGCGATTGAGGACTTGTGGGTTGGGCATCAACTCCCCAGTAGCGCCGCTCGCCGCCACGCCGGGCAGCGCTTGTGGGCGCACGTCGCATCCCCTATACTCGGCGGCATGGAACCCGAGTCCCGCTACTACTATTCGCAGCGACTCAAGCTGCACTACGTCGTCTGGGGCGAGGACGACTCGAAACCGCCCCTGCTTCTCATCCACGGCAACCGCGACCACGCCCGCAACTGGGACAGCGTCGCACACCGCCTCATCGACCGCTACACGGTCTACGCCCCGGACCTGCGCGGCCACGGCGACAGCGACTGGGCCATAGGCGGCCAGTACAGCCTCCCGGAGTTCACCCTGGACACGTGCGCCCTCGTTGACGCCCTCGGACACGAGAGGCTCACGGTGATCGGCCATTCCCTGGGGGGCGCCGTGGCCCTCCAGTTCACCGGGGTCTGCTCGGAGCGCGTTGAGAAGGTCGTCTCCGTCGAAGGACTGGGGCCTCGAGTGCTGGAGCGACGGCCCGCGCACCGCCGCATGCGCGAGTGGGTCTCACACATGCACGAGCTCGACCGGCGCCAGCCCAGACACTATCCCACCCTGGAGGATGCCGTCCGCCGGATGCAGGAAGCGAACCCCCGCCTGACACCGGAGCTGGCGCGCCACCTGGCGCTCCACGGCACGCGACGGAACGAGGACGGGACGTACGCCTGGAAGTTCGACAACTACGTCCGCACCCGCTCGCCTTACGAATTCAACATCGAGGACGCCCGCGTGATCTGGAACCAGATCCGCTGTCCGGTCCTCCTGATCCGGGGCGCCGAGAGCTGGACCGGCGACCCGGAGGCGGACGACCGCGCCAGCGCCTTCCACAACTACCGCTCGGTCGTCATCGAGGGCGCAGGTCACTGGGTCCACCACGACCAGCTCGACCAGTTCCTCGAAGTCGTATCGGACTTCCTCGTCTCGGAGGGCTGAGAGCCGGGCTGTGCCCTGCGGGGTCAGCGAATGCCCGTCGTGGCGATCCCGGCCACGAAGTAGCGCTGAGCGAAGACGTAGAGCACCAGCACCGGCAGCACTCCCACCAGACTGGCCGCTATGAGCAGTTGTGCGCCCGCGCCGGAGCCTGCCGCGTGCCTCCGACGCCATCATAGGCACGCGAGTTTGTCCTCCGCCGCCGGTATCAGGGCCCGTGCCCGGTTCATGGGGCGGAGGCTCCGATCGAAACGCACCGCTCGGCGGCTGGTACGCGCCGGTCCGGGTTGCCGGGCCTCGCACGTTGTGGTCTAATAGCGCACGGCGTGGCCCGAATGAGCCTCTCCGTATAAAGGCAGGTGATCCTGATCATGAAGGTACTGGTGACAGGCGCTGGCGGCTTCATCGGCGGCTATCTTCTGAAGAAGCTCCTGGCCGCCGAGCACAAAGTACGTGGCCTCGCCCTGGACGAGGCCGACGCCGCCCGCATCCGCCGCGCCGGGAACGTTGACGTCGCCTTCGGCGACATCACGGACATCGAGTCCCTGCGCGCCGCCGCCCAGGGCGCCGATGCCGTCATCCACGCCGCGGCCAGGGTCAACGACTGGGGCACCTGGCGCCAGTTCGAAGCCGTCACCGTGCGGGGCACCCAGAACATGCTCCAGGCCGCCGCCGAGGCCGGTGTCGGGCGCTTCCTCCTCTTCAGCAGCACCGCCGTCTACCCCCGCATGGCGCGGGGCGCGCCACCCCTGGACGAAACTTCCCCCTACGCCGAGCGCGACAACCCCTGGGGCTTCTACGGACGCTCCAAGATCCTGGCCGAGGGGGAGGCCCTCCGCTACCACCGCGAGGGCCGCCTGGGCGTGACGATCATCCGGCCCGTCTCCATCTACGGCCCCGGCGACCACACCTTCTTCCCCCGCATCATCCGCTACCTGCGCCGCCCCACGGCCGCCTGGGTGGGCAGCTACGACCCCTTCGTACCCTTCCTCTACGTCACGGACGCCGCCGAGGGAGCGCTGCTCGCCAGCACCAGCGAGAAGGCAATCGGCCAGATCTATACCCTGGGGCCCGACCCTGAGTTCCACATCCGCGAGTTCATCAGGGCCATCTGCCGCGAGCTGAACATCCGGCCGCCGCGGTTCTCCGCGCCCTACGCCCTCGCCTCGGCCCTGGCCAACGTGTCGGAGGGCTGGTCCCGCCTCATCCGGGCCTGGGAAGCGCCAGGGATGACCCGCCTATCCATCTTCTTGATGAGCGAGGACCAGCGCTTCGACGTCAGCAAGGCCCGGCGCGACCTGGGCTGGCAGTCCCAGGTATCGATGGAAGAGGGAGTGCGCCTCACCGCCGACTGGGTACGCCAGGAAGGGCTGCTGAAGCCCTGAGCGGCGGCACCTGGCAGACTCCATCCTCACTATCCCCCGCGCCCCGGCAGGCCGGGCTCCGTCATGGAGGCGGGGTCCAGGGCGCGCCGCAGGTCGTCCTCCGACAGCTTGGTGCGCTCCCGGGCCACCTCACGGACGGTGCGGCCGCTGCGCGCCGCCTCCTTGGCGACCTCGGCGGCAGCGTCGTAGCCGATGAGGGTGGCCAGCCCGGTGGCCATGGCGAGCCCCCTCTCGACCAGCTCTGGCCCCCGCTCGGTGGCCTTCAGGCCGCCAACGCAGCGCTCTGCGAAGTTGCGCGACGCCGCCGCCAGCAGCTCGATGGCCTGGAGCAGGTTATGGGCGGCCACCGGCATCATCGTGTTCAGCTCGAAGAAGCTGCGGTGGCCGGCCAGGGCGATAGTAGCGTCATTGCCGATGACCTGGGCGCAGACCTGGATAAGGGCCTCCGGGATGACCGGGTTCACCTTCCCTGGCATGATAGAACTGCCCGGCTGCACCTCGGGAAGCACGAGCTCGCCGAGGCCGGCACGGGGGCCAGAGCCCAGCCAGCTAATGTCGTTGGCGACCTTGAACAGCGCGACGGCGGCCGCCCGCAGCGCCCCGCTGCAGGCCACCACGGCGTCCAAGTTGCTCTGGGCCTGAAAGTGGTTGCCGGTCTCGCGGACGGGCAGCCCCGTCGCCGCCGAGAGGCGCTCGCAGACCCGCGCCGCGAACTCGGGGTGGGCGTTCACCCCCGTGCCGACCGCCGTGCCGCCCAGCGCCACCTCCTGCAAATCCGCCGCCGCCCTTTCGATGCGGCGCCGGGCCCGCTCGACCTGGCCGGCATAGCCCTGGAACTCCTGCCCCAAGCGGATGGGCGTAGCATCCTGGAGGTGGGTGCGGCCCGTCTTGATCACAGGCATGAACTCCTCGGCCTTGGCCGCCAGCGAGGCGCGTAGCGTCTCAAGAGCCGGCGCCAGGTCGTCGCGTATGGCCAGCATCGCCGACAGGTGCGTGGCCGTGGGGATGACATCGTTGGACGACTGGCAGAGGTTGACGTGGTCGTTCGGGTGCACCAGCTTCGAGCCGCGGCGGCCCCCCAGGAGCTCCACCGCCCGGTTGGCGATGACCTCGTTGGCGTTCATGTTAGTCGATGTCCCCGAGCCGGTCTGGAAGACATCGACCACGAACTGGTCGTCCAGCCGGCCCTCCGCCACCTCCGTCGCCGCGCGGGCGATGGCCTCGGCCAGGCGGGGCTCGAGGAGGCCCAGCTCGCCGTTGACCTCGGCGGCGCAGCGTTTGATGAGCCCCAGGGCAGCGATGAACCGCCGGGGGAACCTCAGCCCGCTGATGGGAAAGTTGTGGACGGCCCGCATCGTCGATGCCCCGTAGTAGGCATCGCGGGGGACCTGCACGGGACCCGTGGAGTCGCGCTCCGTGCGCATGGCCTTGGAGTCGCTCATGTCCTCCCTCCCGTCCGTCATGCCCCCGGCGCACGACGAAACAGAGCCCGCGAGCGCCTAGGGGGCATCCCTCTTTGCGTTCAGCGGTACGGTAGTCCAGTGCTGTTAGAACGTCAATCGCAGAGGGGGTTGAGCGGAGGCCGCGACCCTGGCTAGCCCCAGGCGACGAGCCCCATGTCATAGGGGTCGGCGAGGCGTGGGTGACAGGGCATCACGCGCACGACGAAGCCGTAGCTGCCGCTGTCGCCGGACGGTATCGTAGCCTCGTAGCGATGCCCGCTGGAGCCGTCGCGTGCGCACCAGGCGGCCGGAATAGCTATCGGGCTCACGATATCCCCGGCTGAGTTCACCCGGCCAAAGAGGAGCGTCATTTCTACGTCTTCCGGCCGCAGGCTGCCCAGGCGCACCCGGATCTCTACCCGGGCGGGGCTTCCCGAGAGGGCCTCGTCCAGAATCTCGTGGCCCTGCACGTGCACGCCGCTCCAGGCATGGGCCACCTTCCGCTTCCACTCCACGACCTCGGCAGCGCCAGCCAGGCCCTGGCCGGTCAGCTCCGCCCAGTGTCCGGCGGCCGGGACATACAGCTCCCGCAGGTAGTCCTGCACCAGACGCGTCGTGTTAAAGCGGGGGCAGATGGCTTCCATGGCGTTCTTCATACGGGAGATCCACCGTCTCGGAAGTCCATCGGGCCCGCGATCGTAGAAAAGGGGCACGATCTCGTGTTCCAGGACATCGTAGAGGGTGCTGGCCTCCAGCCGGTCCTGGAGCTCGGCATCGTCATACTCTTCGCCTCTGCCGATGGCCCACCCCACGTTGGGATCGTAGGCCTCAGCCCACCAGCCGTCGATAACGCTCAGGTTGAGGGCGCCGTTAACGGTGGCCTTCATGCCGCTGGTGCCGCTGGCCTCCAGCGGGCGCCGAGGGGTGTTAAGCCAGACATCCGCCCCCTGGACCAGGTAGCGGGCCACCTCCATCTCGTAGTCTTCCAAGAAGACCACGCGCCGGCGGAAGCGCTCGCTACGCCCGTGATGCACGACAGTGCGGATGACCGCTTTCCCCTCTCCGTCCTGGGGATGGGCCTTGCCGGCCATGATAAGCTGAACCGGGCGATCCCGGTCGCCCAGGATGCCCTCCAGGCGATCCAGGTCATGGAAGATGAGCGCGCCCCGTTTGTAGGCGGCGAACCGGCGGGCGAAGCCGATGGTCAGGGCCCGCGGGTCCAGAACCTCGTCGGCCAGGGCGGCGTCAGCAGGAGAGGCGCCCCGCGCTTCCAGTTGGGCTCGCAGCCTGCGCCGGGCGAAGGCCACCAGACGTTCCCGGCGACGCTCGTGGGTTCGCCACAGCTCCTCGGCGGGAACGCGCTGAACACCATGCCAAACGCCGGCGTCTGAGTCGTGCTCCGCCCAAGCCGGCCCCAGGTAGCGATCGAAGAGCTCCACCATGTCGTGAGAGGCCCACGACCGCAGGTGCACGCCGTTGGTGATGGCGGTAATGGGGACCAGCTCCGGCGGAACGGACGGCCAGACCCGCTGCCACAGGCGGCGCGAGACTTCGCCATGCAGTCGGGAGACGCCGTTGCGATTCGCCGAGAACCTGAGGGCCAAGAGGGCCGGAGAGAAGGGCTCGTCCCCGTTTGACGAGGAGCAGCGCCCCAGCGCCATCATCTGATCCGTCGTGAGGCCCAGCCCTCGATACCAGTCTCCCAGCACCTCCTCCACCAGGGCTGACGGGTACTCCTCAATGGCGGCAGAGACGCAGGTGTGGGTGGTGAAGACCGTGCTGGCCAGCACCGCCTCTCTTGCCGTCTCGAAGTCAACCTCGGTCTCACGCATGAGCCTGCGGATGCGTTCCAGCACCAAGAGGGCGGAGTGGCCCTCGTTCATGTGGAAGACGTTTGGCGCCACGCCGAGCGCCTCCAGGGCCCGCATGCCGCCGATGGCCAGGAGCGCCTCTTGCTGAAGGCGCACGCGCGGCTCCGCTGCGTAGAGGCGCCCGGAGATGACCCGCTGGGCAGGCGAGTTCTGAGAGAGATTGGCGTCCAGCAGGTAGAGGGGCGTGCGCCCTACCTGGACTCGCCAGACCTGCGCGAGCAGCTCATTGCCGGCCAGGGGTAGGCTCACCAGCAGAGGCGAGCCGTCCGGGCCTCGCTCCATCTCAATAGGCAGGCTGTGGAAATCGTTCTCCTCGTATAGCTCCTGCTGCCACCCCTCCGGGTTGAGGTACTGCCTGACGTACCCCTCCTGGTAGAGAACACCCACGCCGATTAGGCCGGCGCTGAGGTCGCTGGCGGACTTGAGGATGTCGCCGGCCAGCATACCCAGGCCGCCCGCATAGATGCGCAGGCAGTCGGTCAGCCCGTATTCGGCCGAGAAGTAGGCGACGCAGAGGCCGTTGGCGCCCGCACCATTGGAGCGCTGACCGCGCTCCATGTACCCCTGGTGCCGGCGGTAGACGTGGTCGAGGTGGGCCAGGAAGCTCTCGTCGCTGGCGGCGGCATCCAGCACCTCCTGCGAGAGCCGGCCAAGCATGGCCACCGGGTTGTGCTTCGTCTGCTCCCAGAGGTCCGAATCAAGGCGCCGGAAGAGATCGATGGTGGCGTTGTCCCAGCACCAGCGCAGGTTGAAGGCCAGCTCCCTCAGGGGGGCCAGCTTGGCTGGCACCGAAGGCACGATGGCAAACACGCGGGTAGGTCGCATGTGTCTAGACCTGTTGGAGAAGCGCCGCGACGCTCGCGGCCGTGCTGAGTTCATAGGTATATCGACCGGACGGCCACCGTTCAGAAGAGGTTCGTGCCTTTGGAGACGATTGTCGCCGTACTCCCCACGGGCGACTATTGGCGTTTCCCCTAATGCCCGACCTCAAAGAACAGGTCGAGAATCCCAGTGAAACGGTAAATCCGCCTGGTGGGCGCTTTACGCCCTGGGTCGGCAGGAGACCAGCAAGGCGGTCACGGAGCTTTCGAGGGCAGGACAGTGAACAACGGGCTCAAGAAGATCGGCGTGCTGAGCAGCGGCGGCGATGCCCCGGGCATGAACGCCTGCATCCGCGCCATTGTCCGCACCGCCTTGGGCCAGGACATCGAGGTGATAGGTTTCCGGCAGGGCTATCGTGGGCTCCTCCAGGGTCTGGAGGTGCCGCTGGGGCGGAGAGCGGTGGGGAACATCATCCAGCGCGGCGGAACCATCCTGGGCACCTCTCGCTGCGACGAGTTCCTGACGCCGGAGGGACGCGCCCGGGCGGCGGAGAGCCTGCGCGAGCGACAAACCGACGCCCTCGTGGTGCTGGGCGGCGATGGCTCCTTCCAGGGCGCTTATGCCCTGGCCAGCGAGTGCGGTGTTCGCGTCATCGGCATCCCCTGCACCATCGACAACGACCTGGTGGGCACCGACTACACCCTCGGCTTCGACACCGCCGTCAACATCGCCCTCGACGCCATAGACCGCGTCCGGGACACGGCAGAATCCTTCGAGCGCCTCTTCTTCGTGGAGGTCATGGGGCACACCTGCGGCGCCATCGCCCTCGAGGTGGGGGTCGCCGGCGGCGCCGACGACGTCCTGCTGCCGGAAGACCCCACAGACATCGAGATCCTCTGCGAGCGTCTCCAGCTAGGCTTCGAGCACGGGCGGCGCAGCAGCATCGTCGTCGTTGCTGAAGGTGGCTTTCCCGGCGGCGCCTTCGGCGTAGCCCAGCAGGTCTGGATGCGCCTGCGCGCCGACTACCGGGTGTGCGTCCTCGGCCACATCCAGCGGGGTGGTTCTCCCACCGCCCGCGACAGGGTACTGGGCAGCAAGCTCGGCTCCGGCGCCGTGGATGCCCTGCTGGAGGAACATAGCAATTGCATGGTGGGCGAGGTAGACGGCCACGTCTGCTTCACGCCCCTGGAACAGACCTGGAACGAGCACAGAGAGGTGGACCGCTCTCTCCTGGAGCTGGCGCACCGCTTGACGCACTGATGGCCGGGCCATGAGCCAATATGCATCGCTGCAACAGCTACGCCGGGACCTAGGCGGCATCCTGGACCTGGATACTCGGAATGGCGCCAGGGTGCTCGACGCCCAGCGCCTGCGCGAGGACGCCATCGACAGCCTGGTCCACGCTGCCGTGTTCGCCGAAGAGGAAGCGGTGCGGTCGGCCGCGCGAGAGGCCATCGCGAAGGCGGCGCTGGCCCTGGGCATCGTGCCGGCGTCCACGCAGACCCTGTACGAGGCGATGGCGGCAGGCCGGGTCTCCGGCTTCACCGTCCCCGCTTTCAACCTCCGGGCCATGACCTACGACGCGGCGCGGGCAGCCTTCCGGGCGGCGGCGCAGCTCGACGTGCGGGCCATCATATTCGAGGTAGCCCGCTCTGAGATCGGCTACACAGGCATCCGACCGGCCGAGTACGCCGCCAGCATCCGGGCGGCGGCGATCAAGGAAGGCTTCAAGGGCCCCCTATTTCTTCAGGGCGACCACTTCCAGGTGAACAGTGCTCGCTTTCAGAAGAACCCGAACGAGGAGCTCGAGGCGCTGCGCAAGCTGGTGGCCGAGGCCATCGATGCCGACTTCCTGAACATCGATATCGACACCTCCACGGTGGTGGACCTGAGCCAGCCGAGCCTCCGGAAGCAGCAGCGTCTCAACTACCAGCTCTCGTCCGCATTCTTGCGGCTTATCCGTTCCCTGGAGCCCGCCGGGGTCACGATCTCGGTCGGCGTCGAGATCGGCGAGGTTGGAGGCCGGAACACGACGCCCGACGAGCTGTACGCCTTCATGGCCGGGCTGGCCGAGGAGCTACGGGGCGCCGGCTTCAAGGGCCCCAGCAAGATCAGCGTCCAGACCGGCTCCAGCCACGGCGGCGTCGTCCTGCCCGATGGCTCTGTCGCCCAGGTGGCTATCGACCTCGAGACACTGGAGGAGCTGTCGCGGCTGGCGCGGCGCTACGGCATGGCCGGGGCCGTCCAGCACGGCGCGTCCACGCTACCGGAGGAGATGTTCCACCGCTTCCCGGAGACGGGCACGGCTGAGATCCACCTGGCCACGGCCTTCCAGAACCTGATCTACGACAGCGCCCACCTGCCGGACGGGCTCCGTCAGGAGATCTACTCCTACCTGAAGGAGGCATGTCGCGGCGAGTGGAAGGATGGGCAGACCGAGGCGCAGTTCATCTACAAGACGCGCAAGAAGGCGCTGGGTCCCTTCAAGCGTCAGCTATGGGACCTGCCCGAGGAGGCCCGCCGCCCCATCCGCGACGAGCTGGCGGCGCGCTTCCAGTACCTCTTCCAGCAGCTCCACGTGGCCGGCACACTCGGCGCAATCTCCGCCAGCGGCGCGGCCGTCCTGGCTTCACGCCCCTAGCAGGGATCTCATAAACCCAGGTAGGCCGTTCGTGGTTCGACAGGCCTGCCTGCCGGCAGGCAGGCTCACCACGAGCGGCATGGAGAGTTCGCTCGCCCTGAGCCTGTCGAAGGGCCGCAAACGCGCCCCGCTACGGCACGGGCCGCGTGAACGTCGCGGCGCCGGGCCCCGAGCCGCCCACGCAGACGAAGACCACGTCCAAGAAGTCCTTCTCTATCAGGTCGCTCGCCTCGGGGAACTCAGCAGACCAGCCCTGCCAGATGCCACCCTCAAACTCCCACAGCGACTCCAGCATTCCCGAGGGCGCGACGGCATCTGCAACGGTTCCGATGGGCGTGTTGTCAGGATAAGTCGTGGCAACGGGGTTGCAGACCCCGCCCTGGAGGGGCACGTTCTCCGTCTCCCCGGGAGGAGGCCCCGGCTCAGGCTCAGGTTCTGGTTCTGGTTCCGGCGCGGCCTCCGGCAGGTCCTCGATGACGGACACCGTGGCGTCATCGAGGTTGGTCACGTAGATCCGGTTACTAACAGGGTTCACGGCCACGCCCCACGCTGTGCGCCCGACGCCCACCGTCTCTACCAAATCGTTGGTGGCCCCATCAATGACCCAGACGCTGTCGCCAGTGGGATTGGCCACATACACGCGGTCGTTGGTTGGATTGACAGCTACACCCTCGGGACTCGCCCCTAAGGAAACGGTGTCCACCACGCCGTTGGTGTCGCTGTTGATGACCGACATGCTGTCACCGGCAGCGTTGGTCACGTAGACGCGGTTGATGGTCGCGTTGACGGCTACGCCCTTGGGGCGATCGCCGACGGGAACGGTCACCACCACCTCGTTGGAGTCGCCGTCGATAACCGCCACGCTGTCGCTGTCACGGTTGGCCACGTACACGCGGTTGATGTTGGAGTTGACGGCCACGCCATAGGGGCCGGTCCCCACGGGAACCGTCGCTACAACGTCGCCGGTATCGCCGTTGATAACCGACACACTGTTGTCTCGATTGTTCGTCACATAGACGCGGTTGATACTGGCGTTGACAGCCACACCCTCAGGCGCGTCTCCCACGGGTATGGGGTGCGAGGCGACAGCGACATCCCCATCAGTGACCACGACGTGCATGACCCAGACATCGTCGTCGTCGTGATTGGCCACGTAGATGCTCCCGGTGACAGGATTGGCTGCCACACCGCTAGGCGCGCCGCCGACGGGTATGGGAACGCCCAGCGCCGTGTTGTCGGCCGGGTCGATGACGGAGAGGGTGTCGCTCGCCTCATTCGTCACATAGACCAGTATCGGGGTGGCGGCCACAGCCCAGGGCCGATCCCCCACGGGTATCGTGGCGATCACCGTCGGCTGCGCGGCGGCGCTCTGCGGTAGCAGCACTGCCCCCATGACCAAAGCCAGCATGACGAGAAACCTTGGCTTCATCGCTGATCCTCCGTGGTCACTAGCGGCCTTCCCACGGGCCGGGCCTTTGGCTTCCCGCCCTCCGCTTCTCCACGGGCTCAGTGGCCCCGCCAGGCCCTGGAATTGGAGGCTGGCGGATGCTTGCCCCTACAGGCTCAAGATGTGCACCGATGTTGCGGCGGCCTCGCCGCGCACCATCTGATCTCGGCCAGCGGCGCGGCAATTCTCGCCTCCCGCTACGGCACGGGCCGCGTGAACGTCGCGGCGCCGGGCCCCGAGCCGCCCACGCAGACGAAGACCACGTCCAAGAAGTCCTTCTCTATCAGGTCGCTCGCCTCGGGGAACTCAGCAGACCAGCCCTGCCAGATGCCACCCTCAAACTCCCACAGCGACTCCAGCATCCCCGGCGGAACCACGGCGTCGGCGATCGTGTCGATGGGTGTGTTGTCAGGATAAGTCGTGGCCACCGGGTTGCAGACGCTGCCCTGGAGAGGCACGTCCTCCGTCTCCCCGGACGGAGGCGCCGGCTCAGGCTCTGGCTCCGGTTCCGGCTCAGGTTCTGGCTCTGGCTCCACTGCCTCCGGCAGGTCCTCAATCACGGTGACGGTGTTCGCTCCGTAGTTGGCCACATAGACGCGGTGGGTGCCAGGGTTGGCGGCTACACCGCGGGGCTGGTCCCCCGCGAGTGCGATGTCCTCGACGGTGTGAGTGGCGTCGTAGATCACTGAGACGGTGCCGCCATCGGCGTTGGCCACGTAAGCATGGCCGGTGGAGGGGTCAACGGCCACACCATAGGGGGCGCTCCCTACAGGTACGGTAGCCAGGAGGTTGGGGGGCGTGCTCGAGTCGAAAACCCAGACGTTGTCGCTAAACCGGCAGGTCACATAGATTTCGCCGGTGGTGGGGTTGACGGCCACCCCCCGGGGGCCGTGGCCCACCCCGAGGAGGTTGACGGCGAGGTCGAGGGCGCCATCAACGATGTTGAGGCTATCGCCCATGCCGTTGGCCACGTAGATGAGATTGGTGGTAGGGTTGACGGCCACAGCGTATGGCCCGGTACCGACGTCTATAGTGGCAACCACGGTGTTGGTGGCGCCGCTAATGACCGAGACGGTGTTGTCGTCGCGGTTGGCGACGTAGATACGGTTGGTGCTGGGATTGACGGCCACCCCGTCGGGAGCGGCGCCTACGGCGATCGGGCCCCCTACCACTGCGTTGGTGGCGCCGTCGATGACGGAGACGGTGTCGGCGCCCCAGTTGGTCACGTAGATGCGGTTGGTGGGGAGGTCGACAGCCACGCCACGAGGCTGATGGCCTACTGGTATGGTGGCCATCTCCGTGTTGGTGGCGCCGTCGATGACGGAGATGGTGTCGGCGTCCCAGTTGGTCACGTAGATGCGGTTGGTCGCCGCGTTGACGGCCACGCCCCAGGGCCCCTCCCCCACGGGTATGGTGGCGATGACGTCGGCCTGGGCGGCGGCGTCCCGCGCCAGCAGCGCTGCGCCCATTGCCAGCGCTACCACCAACAGAAACCTTGGCTTCATAGCTCGTCCTCCAGACTTGCAGCACGGCCCTCCCAGGGCCGAACCGTCGGCTCCCTCCCCCGCCAGTCCTCAGAGTCCGAGGCCAGCCCGCGCGCGGCTCTACAGGCTCAGTATATGCACTGAGGTAGCGGCGGCCTCGCCGCGCACCATGCCGCCGCCGTTCTCGCAGAGGCCTACCTTGGCGCCCTGGACCTGCCGCTCGCCAGCCTCACCGCGGAGCTGGAGAAAGATCTCGTAGATCTGGGCCACCCCTGTCGCTCCCACCGGGTGCCCCTTGGAGAGCAGCCCGCCGCTGGTGTTCACCGGCACCCTGCCGCCCAGCTCCGTGACCCCCTCGTCGATGAGCCGGCCGCCCTCGCCCTGCGGACAGAGGCCCAGGTCCTCGTAGATGAAGATCTCGGCCGGGGCGGTGGCGTCGTGGACCTCTATGACGTCCATGTCCTCCGGTCCCATGCCGGCCATCTCGAAGGCCTTCCTGGCCACACGAGCGGTAATGCCCGGCATGCCCGGCTTCATGTCCTTGCCCGAACCGAGGGCTGTGCCCCGCACCCAGACGGGCTTGCTGGTGTACCGGCGGGCCTTCTCCGCGCTGACCAGGATGGCGGCCGAGGCCCCGTCGCCGGTGGGCGCGCACATGAGGCGGGTGAGGGGCTCCGCCACCAGCGGCGAGTTCAGGATCTCCTCCAGCGTGTACCGCTCGCGGTACTGGGCGTGCGGGTTGAGGCTGCCGAAGAAGTGGTTCTTCACCGCCACCTTGCCGAACTGCTCCTTCGTCGTCCCGTACTTCCTCATGTGAGCACGGGTCCCGGCGGCGTAGATGTCCATGAACATGCTCCGCGACTTGCCGGCGCCGCCGCCCTCGCCGCCGGGCGCGCCCTCCTTCTCCTTCTTTGCCAGGTCTGCCTGGAGGGAGGCTATGATCTGCTGGACCAACTCCACGTCAACCCCAGCGCTGAAGGCAGCGAACATGCGGGACTTGTCCTGCTGGTACATCTTCTCCATGCCAACGGCCAGGGCGACATCGTACATGCCCGAGGCGACGTAGAGCCATGCCAGATGGAAAGCGGTGGAGGAGCTGGCGCAGGCGTTCTCCGTGTTGATCATGGGGATCTCCTCGATCCCCATGTCCCGCAGGACGACCTGGGCCCGGATGCACTCCTGCCCTGTTGACAGCCCGGCGGCGGCGTTGCCCACTATCGCGACCTGGGGCACCGACTTGTCCATGCCCGCCGAGTCCAGCGCGCCCTGTACGGCCTCGCGGGTGAGGTCTTTGAGGCTGCGGTCCAAGTACTTGCCGAAGCGGGTCATGGCCGCTCCGACAACGGCGACGTCCCTCACGGTCGTTCTCCTTTTTGACCCCTAGAAGTTCCCAGCGACGTGATTCCCGCGACTCAAAGATACGCTCTGGCGGACGCCGGGCGAAGCCCCGCCTGCAAGCCTGCGTCTGCTGGGCTCATGGCTGGCCGCGCGGCCGGCCAGCGGCCAGCAACTCCTCCACCTCCGGGCTACGCGGCAACGACGGCTGGGCGCCCGCCCGCGTCACGGCGACGGCGCCGGCGGCGTTCGCGAATCGAACGGCCTCCAGCAGAGGCGACCCCCGCAACACAGCGACCGCCAGGCCGGCCACAAAAGCGTCGCCGGCGGCTGTGGTATCGGCAACCTCAACAGGGAAGGTTGGCACGCGATGCGTCCCCTCCTCGCCCACCACCAGCGCCCCCTCGGAGCCCAGGGTGATGACGACAGCCCGCGGCCCCAGCGATCGCAGCCGCTGAGCCACGACCGGCCAGTCTGGCCTCCCCTCAGGCTCGACCCCGGCGAAGAGGGCCGCCTCCACCTCGTTCGGCACCAGCACGTCCACGTCGCCGAAGCAGGACTCATCACCCGCACGATGGGGTGCCGGGTTTAGAATGACGCGGGCACCGGCCTTCTTCGCCGCTCGAATGGCTTTCTGAGCGACGCCCCGGGGAACCTCGAGGGGCAAGACAAGAAGGCGGCAGCGGGCCGCCCACAACTTGACGTCCGCTACGGCCCCCTTCTCCCAAGCAGCGTTGGCACCGGGCACCCAGACTATGAAGTTGTGGCCGGTGTCGTCGACGACGATGAGTGCCACTCCGGTCGGCGTCGAAACGCGCCGCACACCCGCCGTATCGACGCCCTCGCGCTCGAGGCCCGCCACCAGTTCGTCGCCGAAGGGGTCCTGGCCCACCTGGCCTACCATACGCACCGAGGCGCCAAGGCGGGCCGCCGCCACCGCCTGGTTCGCCCCCTTGCCTCCTGGGAAGCGGGCAAAGCTCCGCCCCAGCGCCGTCTCGCCCGGCCTGGGCAGGCGGGGAGCACGGACCACCAGGTCCATGTTCAACCCGCCGACGACGCACACGTCAGCCAGGGAAGGCGTGCTCAAGCCGGCGCCCTCGCCCTAGTTCGCAGCGGCCGAGGCCGAAGCCGCCGCCGGCGCTGCCTCCCGCCGCGGGACGCCTCGGAGCAGGTGATCGCTGAGACGCTTGGCGAAGGAGATGATAGTGAGGACGGTGGGCAGGCCCAGAGCCTCTGGAAACACGCTGGCATCACAGACATAGAGGTTCCTGACAGAGGTCTGGAGGTTAGCGTCCACCATCTCGCCCAGGCGCACGGTGGCGCTGGGGTGCGTACCACGCAGGCGCGACACATAGATGGAGTCGGGGTCACAGCCAGCCTTCACCAGGATCTGGCGGGAGACGACGGTGGCGTGATGCAGGCGCTCCCGGTCCCGGGCCGTCATGCCCTTGCTGATCCGGCCCTCGACGGAAACGATGCCGGACACCTCATCCGTCACTTTGATCATGACCCCCACCGTGCGACGCCAGTTGCGCCAGGTCAGGGCGTAGCGGGGGCCCTTCAGGGTAGCCATGATGGGGTAAGACATCCAGGGGTCGATGAGGGTGCTGAGCATGTACCCATGCTCCAGGTCGCTGTATCCGACACTCATGGGGGGCTCGAAGGCCGTGCCCGGCCCCTTCGACACGCCGTACACCATCACCGTGGGGTCCATGGCCATGCCGCGCCCGGCCTCGGCAAAGCCTGACTTCTCGAGGATGATAGGCGTGCCGATGCCCCCGGCCGAGACTACCACCACCCTGGCCCGCACCTCGAAGGGCTGACGGCCGCGGAGCTTGCCGCGCACGCCGCCCACCTGCCCATCCTCGATGATGATCTCGTCGACGCGCGCGCGGGTGAGCAGGGTGCAGCCGGCAGCTACCGCCTCATCAATGTACTCGTTGGCGGTCCACTTGGCGCCGCAGCGGCAGCCCAGCATGCACTTGGCGCCGCAGTCGAAGCGACGGGCGCGCGAGGGCGCCATGAACTTGTCCAGCGGCTGCCAGTCGTGGCCCAGCTCCTGCCCAGCCTCCATCACTCGACGGGACGCCGCCCCCTGCAAATCGTCCGGCAGCGGGGCGATGTGCAACTCGCCGATCGTCTCCTGCGCATAGTCACCAAGATCGACGCCGTAGCGCCCCTTCAGCCACTCGGGCGGTACGGAGGCACAGCCACAGTACATGTTGGTGGCGCCGCCCGTCATGATGGGCCGAATTATGTTAAGTCCCTCCTCCGAGAACAGGAGGCCGTGCTGATCGCCGTAGATCAGGGCCCCCAGGTGGCTGCCGTAGTAGATGTCGCGCCGGTAGTCCCGGCCCATCTCCAGCAGCATCACCCGTTGCCCGGCGCGGGCCAACTGGCGGGCCACTGTGGCGCCGCCCGGGCCGGAGCCCACAACTGCCACATCGGTTTCGTGAATCGTCATGTCTTGCGCCACGGCGCGCCTCCTCTCCAGATAGGGAACTCTGCTCTGCCCAAGCCGATCACCACCAGTAAGGCTAGACAGCCGTCAGATCTCGAAAGGCCCGCGGCAGCCTCTGGATATCCTCGGCCGTCGGCGGGCCGAAGGGCAGCGGCAGGGCGTTGAATGTATGCCAGTATAGCACAGGCCCCTCTCGCAGCCGACCAGCCTCCACCATGTCCACCAGCGCCGCCATTGTCTTGGCTGTATACACGCCTTCCAGCTCCAGACCTTCCGCCTCCCGCGCCAGTTCCTCCGCCCGAGCGGCCGCCGGCGTCGGGTGGCCGTAGCCGCCGCCCAGCCAGTCGGAGAGGATGGTCACTTGCTCGGGCCCGATGTCGCCCGGCGGCAGCGGCGCTCCGCGCCCGCGTAGCAGCTTCGCCGTGCGGCTGGCCAGCCGGGTCACGGTCTCCGACCTTATGGGCACCACGTCGCTTACCACGACGGCCTCCAGCCGGCTGCGCAGGCCGGCCAGTCGCAGGCCCAGCAGCAGGCCCGCCGCTGTCCCAGCCGATCCAAGGGCCACGAAGATGTGAGCCGGCTCCGGCAGCTCGCCGGCCGCTATCTGGTCGGCCAGCTCCAGGGCGGCGTTGACGAAACCCACGGCGCCCAACGGCGACGACCCACCTGTCGGCAGGAGATAGGGCAGGCGGCCATGCCGCCAGTCGACGTAGCGGAGCACCATCAGCAGCGCCAGGGCCCTCGTCCGGCGCACCGTCCGCGTACGGTGCAGCACGGCCCCCGTCTGATGAAGCTTCCACACTTGGGCACGCACGCGGTCGGTGACGGGCTGGTCCACCAGGAGAAGCACCGTGCGCAGCCCCTGCTCGCGCGCGTACAGAGCGGTGGCCAAGCCGTGGTTGGTGCCGATGGCGCCGAAGGTGATAATAGTGCGGCTCCCGCGACGGAGGACATCGGCAAGGATGAACTCCAGCTTGCGGGCCTTGTTGCCGCCGTAGACGCCGCCATACAGACCGTCGTTCTTCACCCATAGCGGCGGCCCCCCGAGCTGCTCAGACAGACGGGTCAGGGGCACCACCGGGCTGGGCCCCTTCCCCAGAGCCAGGCGGGGCAGCGTCTCCCGCAGCTCAGGGTAGCGGCTGTAAAGGGCAAAAGTGCCGGGAGCCATTTCGCTAGTCCGCACGCCGATCTCTCCCTGCGCCAAAGCCCATCCCTCCGCCGCCCATTATACTCCCCCCGGTACTACCCTCACACCTTCGCCCAGTGTGGAGCGAGAACGACGCCGGAGGCGGGCGCCGGCAGGTCTTGTCGGGTCACCAGGGCGATGGTAACGTAGTAGACCAACCCAGGGAGACCCTGAACAGCGATCGGACGGAAGGCATGGTCCACAACATCATTCACTTCGAGGTCCCGGCCGACGACCTTGAGCGGGCCAAGAGGTTCTACCAGGAGCTCTTCGGCTGGAAGATCGAGCCCGCCCAGGGGGGCTACAACCTTGTCACCGTCGGCGAAGCGGGGCCCAACGGCGGCATGATGAAGCGCATGGCCCCCGGCCAGGGCATCACCGTCTACATCAACGTCGAGTCCGTGGACGACTACTCGAAGAAGGTCCAGTCTCTGGGCGGTACGGTCATCGTGCCGAAGATGCCCGTGCCCACGATGGGTTACTTCGCCGTCTTCATGGACACGGAGGGCAACGCCCTCGCCATCTGGGAGGACAACCCGCAGGCGGCGTGACGGCGCGGCCTGCCGCCCGCGTGGCAGCCTCCAGTACGTGCTTCCGTCCGGAAACAGCATGACGCGCAAGACGTTGGGCAAGCGAAGGCTCGCGTACCTGGCAGCTCTGGTGACGCTCGGGGTCCTGGCAGCCGCCTGCAGCGGCGAGGGGACACCGGCCGGACAGGGAACCGTCGCCACAGAGAGGGGAGAGGTCGAGCCGCCGGTCAGCCATCACT
>CAZSSQ010000031.1:0-19400 GCA_964609465.1 uncultured Dehalococcoidia bacterium | reverse complement strand
GGATCGTCATCAACACCTTCATGCTGGACCGCAACTACTACCTGAAGGAGTTCGTCAACCAGATGGCGAAGATCAACAAGGGGCGGGTCTTCTACACTACCCCCGACAGGCTGGGCGAGTACATCCTCGTGGACTACGTGGCGAACAAGCGGAAGAACCTGCGCGGGTGAGGGCTTAGCCGCGCTTATCTTTGCGATACGGAGGCCCGTGGCGGCAACGTCGCGGGCCTTTTCACGTTCGAGCGGAACATGCCACCGCGGGCGTGCTATAATCCGGGGCGTCGGCAGGCGGCAGGCAGCGGTTCAGCGATGAGCGGGAGCCGTCCGGGAGGGAGGGACCCCATGAAGACGAGACTCGCCTGGTGTGTCGCGGTGTTGGCTGGAGTCGGGCTGCTTGTCACAGGCTGCGCCTGGGGAGTGGTAACCGACGCCGAGACCGGCGAGGGCGTAGAGGGCGCGAGCGTCATCTACGTTGACAGCAGCGGCGCGGTCGGCGCCAAGGTTGCCGGCGACAACGGTCTCTATCGTTTCGACGCCGTGGAGGGGGACCGTATCCCAGCCAAGGGGCTGGCGACGTTCATCGTGCTGGCGCCCGGCTACCAGACGCTGGTGGTAGAAAGGGACGTGGAGTACGACGACAACGATGTATATATCTGGGAGATACAAAGCTTCGCGCTGACCAGAAAGAAGGTTCCCGCGCCCACGCCCACGCCCTCGCCTGTGCCGACGGCCGCTCCCACTCAGACCCCCACACCTACCGTCACGCCCAGTCCCACACCCACGCCGACAGCCACGGCTACCGCCGTCGCGACGCCCACTGCTACGGTTTCGCCGTAGCAATGGTGCCTGAGCCATAGCGCGAGAATCCACAAGGGGTGCGTCTTCTACACCACCCCCGACCGGCTGGGCCAGTACATCCTCGTGGACTACGTGGCGAACAAGAGGAAGAACCTGCGCGGGTGACGGGCCCAGTCCCGCTTGCCTTTACGATGGCGGGGCCTGCCGCGGAGGCGTTGGGGCTTCTTCACCTTGGAGGGGAAGGCACAGCCATCACCTGTGACGTCGCGGTGAGGTAGCCAGGAGGACTGCCATTCCCGTCCCGAAGGCGGCTATCTCCGCCAGGACCACGAGAGGCCACGGGGAGAGGCCGGTAGAGAGCCAGTAAAGCAGGGAGATAACCGCTATCAGGGCGCCGATCGCCAGGACGGCGACCAGCGCCTCCTCAACCAGGGGATCAAGTCCAGCCATTGCTGCCTGGCGCCGCAGCCGCCGCCACACCCAGAGCCGACCCGGAAGCCGGCCCGGGGCCTCGTTGTTGGCGCGGCGGGCTTTCTGTCTCCAGGCCCGATCTTACACCAGACCGGTCGGGATGAGGTGCCAGGCCGAGGGGCCGCCGACCGCCGAACCGAGGCAGTAGGCCGCCGAACAAGCCAGCTAGCGTCAAGACCAGCCGCAGGCGCGATGGGGGCCGCCCGGGGAGGGGGCGCTCCAGCTCCTTGCCAGAGGCAGGGCTAGGACTGCTCGGGTGCCGTGAGAATCGGAGCAGTTGATGACCCCAACCGTGGGTCGACGATGGGGCCAGGTGAAGGCAGAGTAGTCGAACCGAGGTGGTCTGGGACGGCCGAGATGCTGACCCGATAGCTGTCAGAAGAGACGGCCCTAGTTGGTTGCGCGGTCGTCGTTGGCTGTTCCTTTGGGTTCATGAAGATTCCTCCGTCCAGCCTTGACTGCGGGTTAATAGTGTAGCCTGTATTGCCCCATTTGGCAAGCGGCTCCCCGCCAACTCATAGTGCTGCAGGAACACATGGGTGAGCGTCTCCGACTCAAGGTATGCCAGACGATGGGGCTCCTGGGGCTGGTAGATCGATACTTGCTGAGGCTGGGTAGCTGTGCCCGAAGCCACAAACTCCAGCGCAGGGCTATACAGCGGGTCACCAAGCTTCATCTCTTTCTCGTACTCTGTGTACAGGCCCCACAAGATATCTTCGACCCGCCGAGAGCAATCCTGCACCTTCAAGTTTAGGTCTTCCTTCGCCTCGCGCCGGTTGATCGGGTGCCCATGGTAGTAGAGCCGGGAACTAAGCGCCTCCACGATCTGATCTATCCTATGCTCCTCCGTCGCCCGATCCATATGTAGCGCCAGTAACTTCCTGGCCATCATTCTGGACTGTTGACTTGTGCGCTTCACGTTCCCCAGAGCTAGGGGGTGCACCATTTGGGCCAGGATATTGAACGCCTGGACGAGTTCGTCTTCGTGAGTGATTCCCACGTCCTCCTTGACCAGCGCCACGTACGCAGCAACGTCCTCCACGCTTATGCCCAGCACTTGCTGCTGATTCGTCGGGTCGCGTGGATTGAAGGCGTTGGCGGTCGTGGGGTCAACCGGGCCGAGCATCGCAAGCGGATGCATTACGATCTCGTCCGCCCCCAGCGCTGTTAGCGTGGCGGCGCTGAAAGCGCGATGCGGAACCAAGACCGCGAACTTGTTGCAGCGCTCTCGGAGGAGCGTGACGAGCCGCCAGGGAACAACGCCATCTCCCCCGTTGCTGTGGAGAACCAAGTCGATCTGCTCCACCGGGGCAGCACCGAACGTCTGGACGTGATCGAAGAAGAGCCGCACAACGTCCATCGCCATCGGGACTTCAAGTCCCGGTCGGGTGCTGGTGAGGTAGGTGATGACCTTGCTCTTGCGCTCGTCCTGTAGCTCCGTGATTAGCTTTTGTCGCTCTTCTCGCGCCATTGCACAGACTCCCTTCTGCATAGCGAGCTATCGGGCGAAATATAGCACGCGCGTTCTTACCCTGTCAAGGGGCTGACTTTCGCTGTTGGCAAAGATGCCCGCCCCGCCGGGCTACCCACGCTTGACGGCGGGGATCACGTGCTCGCCGTAAAAGCGGATGAGGCGCGGCTGGTCGGGCTGGGGGGCATGGATGAAGACGTGCGTTGCCCCGTGCTCGGCCAGCCAGCGGATCGCCTCGATGTGGGCCTCGGGCTCCGGGCTGACCACCCAGCGCGGGATGATCTGCTCCGGCGATGAGCGTTCCTCGGCCAGCCGCTGCACCTCCCGCGGGTCGGGGATGCCCAGCGCCTCGAAGGGGATGGCCGCGAACTGCCACAGGCGCGCCGCCTCTAGCGCCTCGGCCCGGTCGCCGGCGATGACGATCAGCTCCGCCAGCCTCGGCATCGTGCCGGGGTCCTTGCCGGCGGCTTTGGCCCCTTCTCGAAACGCCTCATAGCACTGCGGGAGCCAGACCAGGACCTCGGCGTTGCTGACCCAGCCGTCGCCGTGCTCACCGGCCATGCGGGCGCTCTTCGGTCCGAATGCGGCGACGTAGATGGGGATGGGCTGCGGCGGCCTGTCGTACAGCTTCGCCCCTTTGGCCCGGAAGTAGCGCCCTTCGAAGTCGACCCATTCCCCCGACCAGAGCTGGCGGATCAGCGCGATGGCCTCGACCAGGCGCGCGGCCCGTTCCCGGTAGGGGCCGTAGCCGGCGAGGGGATATTCGTTGATGGCCTCGCCGATGCCCACGCCAAGGAAGATCCTGCCGGGGTGAAGCCCAGCCAGGGTGGCGAAGCCGTGGGCCACCTCGGCCGGGTGGAATCGATAGGTGGGGCAGGTGACGCCGGTGCCCAGGAGCAGCCGCTGCGTTCGCTGGCCGATGGCGGCGAGGGTGATCCAGGCGTGGCCAGCGTGGCCCTGGTTGTCCTGCCAGGGGTGGAAGTGGTCGGTCACCCACAGGCCGTCGAAGCCCGCGTCCTCGGCCATAGGGGCGAAGCGCACCAGCTCCGAGGCCGTGAACTGCTCGTGGGCGGCGTGGTAGCCGATAAATGGCGCGGTCATGGCTGTCCGTCCAGCCCCCTTTCTCCCGTATGCTCTGCCCAGGTGTGCCGCTACGCGCTGCGTATCATGCGGCCTTGCCTGCGCCCCTTGTCAAGGCCTCTGCCGGAGAAGACTGGCCGGCTAGTGCCCAGGGGGCTACAATGACCTCTGTGATGGAGCCTCGCGTCATCGGCACGAAGCTCGGCTTCACCGAAGGCCCCGTATGGACCAGCGACGGCCGTCTGGTGGTGACCTCCATTAGTCATGGCCGCCTCTATGAGGTCGGGGCTGGCGGCGGAAGGGTTGTGGCCCAGACGGGAGGCGGCCCCAACGGCCTCACGGAGGGCGAAGGCGGCGTCCTCTACGTGGCGCAGAACGGCGGCATCTTCGGGATGGGGGAGCGGGTTCCGGCGCCGGCCGTGCCTGGGATTCAGCGCGTCGTGGGCGGAGAGGTGACCTACATCGCGGAGGGTCTCGATGCGCCGAACGACCTGTGCTTCGGGCCGGACGGCCGCCTGTACTTCACGGACCCCCGTGGCCCGGCCACGGGCGAGAACACGAGGCCGGGTCGCCTCTATGCCATGGAGATGGGGAGCGCACCGCAGCTCCTGGCAGAGGGCCCCGCATTCATCAACGGGCTCGTCTTCGGGCCGGACCCCCGTGAGCTGTACGTGGCCGAGACCTTCCGCCAGCGGGTGCTGCTGTACCAACTGCGGGGCGGCGCCGTGAGCGAGCCCCAGGAGTTCTGTCGCACCGAACTCGGCCTCCCCGACGGCCTCTGCTTCGATGAGCAGGGCAGGCTCTACGTGGCGGCCACGCTGGCCCACGAGGTCCAGGTGTTCGACGGCGATGGGCGCCGTGTGGGGAGCTACCCCTGCGGCGAGAGTTCCATGCCCACCAACTGCTGTTTCGGTGGGCCCCAGGGCAGGACGCTCTTCGTGACGGACTCTGCCGGCAGGCGCGTCCTCGCCTTCGACCTGGACGTATCAGGTCTTCCCCTCTACCCCTTCCGCTAGCGAGGATTGGCCGGCGCTGGCACGGCGGGCGAAGCTATACGGCCACGCCCACGTCTTCGGAGAGCTTGCGGGTCGCTACCTGGAAGAGGGTGGGCACGTCTATGCCGTCGTCGGGGAAGATTGCCACGCCCGTGCGCCAAGTGCCCGGGCCGCCGCGCACGCGTGAGGCGAGCGAACCTTTCATGCGGTAGGCCACCGTCCGCGCCGTGTTGTGCTCGGATTCCACCAGCAGGGCGGCGAAGCGGGTGCGCTCGAGCTGGGCCGCCAGGTCCGTCTGGCGCAGGCCCTCCTTGATGACGACCCCTATGCGGGCGATGGCCTCGTCGGTGAGCACCTCGCCGGGCAGGAGGCGCGGCTCCCAGAAGATCACTGCAAAGGCACGCCCGTAGCGGGCGCACCTAAGCACCTCCTCGTGCACCCGGTGCTCGAAGTACCAGGTCTTCCAGAGCCCGGTGGCCTCGTCGAGGAGAACGGTCTCTGGGCTATCCCTGGCCTCGTGGCCGGGCTCCTTGCCCTCCTTGGGGCGGCCGCGGAAGAACATGGTTCCCTCCGTCCCCCCGTAATTATCGGCGTTCAGAGGCAGCGTCTTTGCGTATGCGCGAACCTGGCGTGACCCAGCGAGCGAACCTGTCTCTATGTCCGGCAAGATCATAGGGGAGGACAGCGACTTTCGGCCTCTCAATTGGTTACCTTTGGCGATAGCCGATGCGCTCTTGACGCGCAACCCCGCCGGAGAGGATAACGATCGCGAAAGAGTTCGCGGTTCGCGGCGCTGCCAGTCGGCGGCGACCGCTGCGGAGGCTGCAATCTGAGATGACTCCTGCGCCGCCCAAGGCCGCCTTTTTCCGCCAAAAGCGCTTCGTCATTGCTGCCCTCATCGTGGTGGCGGCCGTCGGCGCCCTCATCTACATAGGCGTACGTGGCAGCTCCGTGTACTACATGACGCTGGCGGAGCTGAGGGCCCAGGCCGACACCGCCTACGGCGACAAGATAAGGCTGGGAGCGACAGTGGTGGATGGCTCCATCCAGTCGGGCGCCGACGGCGTGACGCGCTTCGTCGTGACCGACGGCACCAACACTCTGCCGGTGTCGTATGGCGGCAGCCTTCCCAACACCTTCAAGGACGGTGCTGGCGTTGTCCTCCAGGGCAAGCTGACATCATCCGGAACGTTTGAGGCCTCGTCTCTGCTTGCCAAGTGTCCCAGCAAGTACGAGCCCGGCGAGTAGTCAGGGCTCCGGGAAGGGCGCGACATGGCTGACATTGGCTATGTGGCCCTGAGCATGGCGTTTGTGCTGGCCGCTTATGCAGCGGTCGCATCCCTTCTTGCGGTCAGGAGCGGCCAGGGCGACCTGTGGCTGAGCGCCCGCAACGCCGTCTGGGCTGCCGTTGCCCTGACCAGCGTGGCCTCGGCAGCCCTCGTCTACGCGCTGGCCACGCGCGACTTCAGCCTTCGCTACGTCGCCGAGTACACCAGCCGCGACCTCTCGATGCCTCTCACCCTCTCTGCCTGGTGGGCTGGACAGGCCGGCTCGCTGCTCCTCTGGTCCTGGCTTCTGGCCGTCTTTGGCGGGGTCGTGCTCATTCAGAACCGTCGTCAGAACAAGGAGCTGACCCCCTACACGGTCGCCGTGATCATGGCCGTCCTGACCTTCTTTCTGGGGATCGTCATCTTCGCTGCCAACCCGTTCGAGAAGCTCCCTGTAACGCCGGCCGATGGCCTGGGCCTGAACCCCCTGCTCCAGAACAGGGGCATGCTGTATCACCCGCCGACGCTCTACCTGGGCTATGTGGCGTTTACGGTCCCCTATGCCTACGCCCTGGCCGCCCTCATGAGCGGTCGCCTGGGCAATGAGTGGATCTACGCTAGCCGGCGTTGGGTCCTCTTCGCCTGGCTCTTCCTGGGGGCGGGCACCCTCCTGGGCGCCCAGTGGGCCTACACGGTCCTGGGCTGGGGTGGCTTCTGGGGCTGGGACCCGGTGGAGAACGCCGGCCTGATGCCGTGGCTGACGGGCACGGCCCTCCTGCACTCGCTGGTGGTCCAGCAGAGGCGGGGGATGCTGAAGGTCTGGAACCTGGCCCTCATCATCGCCACCTTCAGCCTCTGTCTCTTCGGGACGGCGGTGACCCGGGGTGGCCTCCTCTCCTCGGTGCATGCCTTTTCCACCGGCCTCCTGGGCTGGGCGCTGGTCGGCCTCATAGCGGCCGTGCTCCTGGTCTCGCTGTGGCTCCTCTGGAAGCGGATGCCCGAGCTACGCAGCGAGCACGAGCTGGACTCCTTCGTCTCCAAAGAGAGCGGCTTCCTGTTCAACAACCTGATCCTGGTGGGCGCGGCCTTCGCTATCTTCTGGGGCTCTGTCCTGCCTGTGCTCTCGGACGCCGTGCGTGGCCGCAGCGTCACCGTCGAGCCCTCCTTCTACAACCAGGTGACAGGGCCCATCTTCCTGGCCATGATCGTGCTCATGGGGCTCTGCCCCCTGATCGGCTGGCGGAAGGCGTCCCGCGGGAATCTGGTGCGGAACGCCCTGATACCCTTGGCCACAACCCTGGCGGCGGCCGCTCTTCTCTACGGGCAGGGCGTGAGGTCGCCGCGGGCTTTGCTGGCCTTCCCTTCGATGGCATTCGTGGCGGCGGCCAGCCTTCAGGAGTTCTACCGCGGCGTGAGGGCGCGGGGTCGCAGCCACCACGATAGCTTTCTCTGGGCGCTGCCGCGGCTGGTGTGGTCCAACAAGCCCCGCTATGGCGGACAGGTCGTCCACCTGGGCATGATTCTCATCGCCATGGGCGTGGCGTCCTACTTCATGTACTCTACCGGCGCCAGCGGCGTCCTGGCGCCGGGCGAATCGCTCTCCGTCGGCGGGTACGAACTGGCCTTCAACGGCCTAGAGCTGCGTTCGACAGAGACTCAGGACATCATGGCCGCCAACCTGGCCGTCACGCGGGAGGGCGAGCCGGACGGCACGATTGCCCCCGAGGAGGTCCTCTTTCGCAGCCAGCGGAGCGTGATGACCAACATTGGGCTGCGCAGCGGCCTGAGAGAGGACCTCTACGTCATTCTGAACAGCGTCGGCGAGGACGGCCGGGTCAGCATCCAGGCCTTTGTGAACCCACTGGTCACCTGGATCTGGATCGGCGGTGGCGTGATGCTGGCGGGCGCGGCGGTCGCCTTCTGGCCTGACCCTCGGGAGCGGCGGCGCATCCTTCACCTGCCAGAGATGGAGCTTCGTACCCTGGAGGCGAGCCGTGCTTAGGCGGGGCGTGGTCGCGGCGCTCCGGATGGCGCTTGGGGGAGAGCCGGGATGAGGTGCTGGGCCGTTTCGTCACCCTCTATGGGGGGTGTATCCTGGCGGAGCCGAGCAAGAGCGGCATCGGTCTGGCGGCCTGGCTTGGGGCCCCCGGCGGGTGACAGCCGAACTCAAGGGGTTCGAGTAGGGAGACGCAGGTGGTTGTCTTCGTCGCCCTGTTGATGACGGCGGTCGTCTTTCTCGCGGTGGGCTATCCGCTGCTCAGGCCGGGCCGTGGCAAAGGGGACCTCGTGTCCACGGACCACCGCGAAGCAGAGGACCTCCTTGCCGAGCGTGATGCCGCCCAGGCCGCAATTGAGGAGCTCGAGTTTGAGTTCCACCTGGGCAACCTCTCACAGCGAGACTACGAGGAGCTGAGGGCACGCTACCGCCGGCGGGCAGAGGACATCTCCCGAGAGCAGGAGGCCACTTGGTGAAAATCGACGGTTCGCGGGCCGCAGCCTCGGCCGAGCGGGCCACGCCGCCCGACAGCCCCCGGAACAGCATCGAGGCCTTCGGGCTGAGCAAGTCCTTCGGGCCGCTCTCCGTGCTGCGCGGGGTCGACCTGAAGGCCCCGCCCGGGGAGCGCGTCCTGCTGGTGGGACCGAACGGAGCCGGCAAGACCACCCTGCTCAAGATCCTGGCCACCCTCCTGCGGCCCACGGCTGGGCACGCGCGGGTGGCCGGCTTCGACCCGGCGCTCCAGCCGGACATGGTGCGGCGGTGCGTGGGGCTCGTCAGCCACCAGACGTTCCTGTACGGGGAGCTCACGGTGAGCGAGAACCTGGCCTTCTACGCCCGGATGTACGGCGTCGAGGACGGCGACCGCTGCCGCGAGCTGCTCTCGCTGGTGGGCCTGTCGGACCGGGCCGGCAAGGAGGCGCGCACCCTGTCCCGTGGCATGCAGCAGCGGCTGGCCCTGGCCAGGGTCGTGCTTCACCGGCCGCCGGTCTTGCTCCTGGACGAGCCGGACGCCGGCCTCGATCAGCAGGGCTTGTCGGTGCTGGACGGGATGTTGCGAGACGCCGCTGCGTCGGGCTGCGCCATCCTTTTCACCAGCCACGACCTGCAGCGGGGCCTGGACGTGGCCAGCCGGGTGGCCGTCCTGTCGAAGGGTCGCATCGTCTTTCAGGCGCCGAGGGAACAACTGAATGCTGGAGACTTTGAAGAAGCCTACCGTCGTCACATCGGAGCCGCGTCCTGAGGCGCAGACGCGCTTCGGGGACCCAGACGGGCGCAGCGTGCGGGCCTTCCTGAGCCAGGTCTGGGCCATCGTCAACAAGGACATACGGGCCGAGCTGCGCGGCAAGGAGATGGCGAGCGCCACCTGGGTCTTCGCGCTGCTGGTGCTGGTCGTCTTCAACTTCGCCTTCGACCTGGAGCGGGAGGAGATGGGCCCCGCCGGGCCGGGGATGCTGTGGGTCGCCATTGTGCTGGCCGGCATGCTGGGCCTGAACCACGTCTTCGCCAAGGAGAGGGAGCAGTCCTGCCTGGAGGGGCTGCTCCTCTGCCCCGTGGACCGGAGCGTCATCTACTTCGGCAAGCTGGCGGGAGCGCTCGTCTTCACCCTGGCCCTGGAGGTGGCGGTGCTTCCCGTCTTCGCCGTCTTCACGAACCTGCCCATCTTCACGCCGGGGCCCCTGCTGGTGCTGCTCCTGGGCACCGTGGGTTTCGTGGCTGTGGGGACGCTCTTCGCGGCGATCGCCGCCAACGCCAGGACGCGCGAGGTGCTGCTGCCGATCCTGCTCCTGCCCGTGGCTACCCCCATCCTCGTGTCGGCGGTGAACGCCACCGGCCTCAGCTTCGACGGCGAGCCGTGGTCGGAGCTGGCTCCCTGGCTGGGCATCCTGGCCGCCTTCGATGCTATCTACCTGGTCCTCAGTCCCTGGCTCTTCGAGCAGGTGGCGAAGGAGCTGGGGCCGTAGCAGGGTGCTGATAAACCCAAGTGGGCCGCTCGTGGTTCGACAGGCTCACCACGAGCGGAATCCAGGAACCGCTCGCCCTGAGCCTGTCGAAGGGGGAGCGGCGACTCTTTCTGGTGGTGAGGGACTGTCGATGCAAGCGGTAGCCGGCCCCTGGAGCCTGAGCCTTACCGGCGACGGAAGTCGTCTTCAGCGGACGCTGCTGGGGGCGACACTGGCGGTGGGCCTGCTGGCCCTCTACATGGCCTTCGTCTACGCGCCCAAGGAGGCCACCATGGGCCACGTCCAGCGTATCTTCTACTTCCACGTGGGAGCGGCCTGGACGGCCCTTTTCGCCTTCTTCGTGGTGCTGCTGGGCGGGCTGGCCTACCTGCGCACCCGCGACCGGCGCTGGGACGCTCTGGCCCTCTCCTCGGCCGAGATCGGGGTGGTGTTCACGACCATCACCCTGGTTACGGGCTCCATCTGGGCCAAGCCCGCCTGGGGTGCCTGGTGGACCTGGGACCCTCGCCTGACCACGACCACTGTCCTCTGGCTCATCTACGTCTCTTACCTGATCCTGCGCGGCGCCATCGATGAGCCGGAGCGGCGGGCTCGATTCGCCGCTGTGGTGGGCATCGTGGGCATCGTGGACGTGCCCATCGTGTTCCTGTCCATCCGCCTCTGGCGGACCATCCACCCGGTGGTGGTGAAGTCTGAGGGCTTCGACATGGCGCCGGAGATGGTGTACGCCCTCTTTGCCGCCCTGCTGGCCTGCACCCTTCTCTATGCGTACCTCCTTCTGGTCCGTACCTCCCTGGAGAGGCGGCGCCTTGAGGTGGAGGCGCTGAAGCGGGAGCTCGGCCCGGGCTGGGAGGAAGGGGGAAGAGATGGGTGACCTCTGGTATCTGGCCCTGGCCTATGGGGTCATCTGGGTGGTCCTCCTCGCCTACCTGTACAGCATCGCCCGCCGCCAGGAGAGCCTGCGGCAGGAGGTGAAGGCCATCGAGGAGGCTCTCGAGGGCAAACCGGAGGCTGAAGAGGAAGTGGAGGAGGCCGAGCCCTTTCTCACCCTGGTGCAGGGCAAGGGCGTCTCCAGAGAAGGGCCCGCTCGGGGTTGCTCGGCGGGCGAGGGTCGCCCCGGCGGTTGCTAGGAACAGGGCGCGGCGTGCCTCGACCGCGGGAGGGCCGGGGCCCGGTTTCGTGGTCGCTGAGGCTCGCGCGCAGCCTGGGGCCGTGGTGTACAATGGGCACGCGGCCCGCCCGGTCCTGTCGCTGGGACCGCGGGACGGCGCGGAAGTATGAAGACGCTTGAAAGTGGGCTCGTGCGGCGTCTGGCGACGGCAGGAGTCCTTTTCTTCTCTTTGCTGGCGTTTGGGGTGGTGGGCTACGCCCTCGTCGAAGGCTGGTCCTTCCTGGACGCCCTTTACATGACCGTCACCACGGTGTCTACCGTGGGCTTCCAGGAGGTGAAGCCGCTATCGACAGGCGGCCAGGTCTTCACCCTGTTCCTCATCGTGTTCGGAGTGGGAGTGTTCTTCTATGCCTTCACCGCCCTTGTGCAGATCGCGGTGGAAGGCGAAGTGGGAAGGTTGCTAGGGGTGACGCGTATGAAGGCGAGAATCGGCGGCCTCAAGGACCACTACATCCTTTGCGGGTTCGGGCGCGTGGGCGAGGAGGTCGCGCGGGAGCTCAAGGCGCGCGGCACGCCGTTCGTCATCGTCGACTCTAACCCCGACGCCCTGGAGCGGGCTCGCCGCTATGGCTACCTCCCGGTCAAGGGCGACGCCACCTCGGACGTCGCTCTGCAGGAAGCGGGCATAGGCCGCGCCGCCTGTCTCTTGGCCGCCTCGGACTCTGACTCCGGCAACACCTATATCACGCTCACCGCTAGAGCCCTCAACCCCGAGATCTTCATCGTCGCCCGCGTCGGCCAGCCCGTCAACGAGCCCAAGCTAAAGAGGGCGGGCGCCGACCGCGTCATCTCCCCTTACCTGCTCGCGGGCCGCCGCATGGTGCTCTCGGCCCTTCAGCCCTTGATGGTGGACTTCGTGGACACTCTGACCCGGGGCCGCCACGGCGAGCAGATGCTGGCGGAGCTGGAGGTAACGGAGGACTCCTCCCTGGCCGCTGTGCCCGTGAGGGAAGTCCATAGCCTCTGTCCTTCCGCCACCATCCTGGGTATCCAGAAGGAGGATGGACGCCTCATTGTCACGCCCCGGTCCGACGAGGTGCTGGCCGTAAGGGACCGTCTGATGGTCTTCGGTGAGGAGGAAGAGTTGGAGCGCCTGAACCGCCGCCTGCCGGCACCCGAAGAAGCCGGCGTCGAGGCGGAGGCCCCGGCCGCCAGGCGCGGGGAGGCGACAGGCGTCTAGCCAGGTCTCTATGGCCCGAAGCGCCCTGCTCATCGTCAACCCGTCGGCGCGCCGTCTCCCGCCCCTGCGGCGAATTGAGGAGGCGGCGGACTGGCTGCGGACGCGCGGCTGGGACGTGGCTCTGGAGGCGACGGCCGCCCCCGGCGAGGCCACCCAAATCGCCCGCCGCGCTGCCTCCCACGAGGGCTCCGTGGTGGTGGCCTGCGGCGGCGACGGCACCATCCACGAGGTCGTCAACGGCCTCGCTGGCAGCGAGGCGGTGCTGGCGGTCATCCCCGGCGGCACCGCCAATGTTTGGGCCAAGGACGCCCGGCTGCCCCGCGCGCCCCTGGAGGCGGCCCGTATCATCGATGCCGGGCGCTGCCGGCATATTGACCTCGGGCTGATCGAGTGGGAGGCGCCCAGATGGGCGCGCAGCGGCCGCAGCCCCGAGAGGCGCTACTTCCTGCTCATGGTCGGAGTGGGTCTGGACGCCCACGTGGTGGCGCGGGTCTCCCAGCGCTGGAAGCGCCGCCTGGGGGCCGCCGCCTACGTCCTGACGGCGGCCCGCGAGGCCCTTTTCTACCACAGCCAGCCTGTCGAGCTGAAGCTGGACGGGCGGGAGCGGCTGAACCTGCGCCTGGGGTGGATGCTCGCTGGCAACACCCGCTGCTACGGCGGTGTGAAGCACATCACCAGCCGGGCGCTGGCCGACGATGGCCTGCTGGAACTCCTCATCTTCCCCGGCTATGACCTGCTGCGGGCGACCGGCTACGGTCTGGCCACGCTGGCTGGCTGGCACTACGGCGCACCCGGCGTCACGTACCGCCAGGCGGCGGAAATAGAGGTGGCTGGCCCCTCCTCGCTGCCAATCCAGGCCGATGGCGAGTTCGTCGGCTACACGCCTATCAGGCTTCGTGTGCTGCCTGGCGCTCTCCAGGTCCTGATGCCCGACGAGCCGAATCCCCTCTTCGGCGCGACCTAGCAGGGTGCTGACAAGCCCAAGTGGGCCGCTCGTGGTTCGACAGGCCTGCCCGCTGGCAGGCAGGCTCACCACGAACGAAATCCAGAGACCGCTCACCCTGAGCTTGTCGAAGGGCGAGCGGCCACTTTTTCAGCACCCTGCTAGTGTGATGAACCAGGAATCCGCAGCCAAATGTCATTCTGAGTCCGCCAGAGGCGGACGAAGAATCCGTGATGGCAGGCGTAGTCCGACGGATGCTTCATCCGCCTGTGGCGGATTCAGCATGACAAAGACAAAGCATTGAGTCTGTTAGCGAATCTCTGACTCACTACACTAGACCAACGTTGAGACCGGTGGCCGTTCTCGCAAGCGACGGCTGGCCACGAACAGCGCCGCCAGAAAGAGAAGAACCACGGGCGCCATGATGGCGTAGACCACCAGCGCCAGGTCGGAGTCGCTCAGCCCCTCCCAGGGGATGACGAGACGCGAGCCCACCAGCACTATGAGGCCGTTCCAGAGCCCGTGGAGGGCGACTGCCGCTGCGTAGTGAAGAAAGCCGGTGAGGGGCCTGCCCAGCGCCAGGAGCTGGTACCAGCCGAGGCCGACCAGCCCGCTGGCGAGGGCATGGGTGGCCGTGGAGCCCGCTCTCATCAGCATCAGGGACCACCAGTCGGTACCGGCGTCACTGAAGCCGCCGAGCCCGTAGAGAAGGGCCTCGACGGTGCCAAAGGAGGCCCCCGCCACCACCCCGAGCACGAAAGCGGTGGTCTTCGAGGAGTGAGGCGAGATCAAGAGACGCACCCCCAGGCCCTTGGCGGTCTCCTCCACCAGAGGCGGCACCACCGCCACCGTGAGCAGGCCCAGGGCCAGCTCCTCTCGATTGTTGAGGAAGTCTTCGAAGGCTTTGAGCACGTCGGTCACTTCGGTGGAGGTGGCTGCGCCATCGAAGGCGCCCTTGCCGGCCAGGAAGGCCACCAGGATGCCGCCGTCGAGCAGGAGTTCGGCCAGCGATGAGAGCATGGTAGCTATGGCCATCGTGAAGCCGATGGCGAGGAGTATCTGTCGCCAGGTTGGTCGGCAGCCGGGCTCCCGCCAGCCGAGCCCGCCTCGAGCGGCCAGTCCCACGAGGGCGATGCCGGGCAGGACGGCCGCCAGGAGGTGCAGGGGCGGCATGGCCGCCGCCAGCGGCTTCTCCATGGCCATCACCAGCCCTCCGGCCGCCACTACCAGGGCGAAAGCCGGTGCCACCAGCAGCGCCGGCGGCAGCCAGGAGGCGCCCGAGGTTTCGCCCATCAGCTCAGAGACCCCGTGATACGTCAGGGCGGCGCCCGGCACGGCCATGAGGAAGGCCAAGGTCGCAAGGCTCGCTGCGATCTCCAGGGTGGTCGACTCGCTATCCCGGGCCAGCGGCTGCGAGAAGAAGACGAAGAGGGCCGTCAGTTGGCCGCTGAGAAGGAGCAAGGCGCCGAAGCCAGTGCCGGCCCAGAGAACCACCCTGGACAGGACGCGTCGCGGCTGCTCTCGCCGGCTCCACAGCCATGCCAGGGTCAGCAGAGCGAGCCCGAGCGCCAGGAAGACGGGCCCGGCGATGAGCACGGCGGCCGCCGCCCGGTCCGGGTTCAGGTCAGGGTTGTCGATCTGGCGCAGGAGGGGTGCGGCCGCTATGAGGCCGATCCCCACCGGCACGAAGGCCAGCCCCATGACGAACAGGGCCAAGAGGGCTACGATGCGTTGCCCCAGCCAGAGGAGGAGGAAACCCGCCAGAGCCGTTACCTCGCCTGCCAGGGAGAGGGCGCCCGTGCTGACGAGAGCGTCCTCCTGGCTGGAGGCGGCGGTGGCGACGGCCAGGCCCGTCAGGGAAAGGCCTGTCATCAGGAGGAGGGCGCCAACGACGACGGCTGCTGTGCGGGCGGCGGTCACTGCTCGCTACCTTGGGTGGCCGCGGGCCACGGCTCCACGCGCCCCGCCACGACGCGGTAGAGGGTGGCGCCGGCCAGGGAGGCTTGCTTGCCGGGCGGGCCGGCTCCTGCGAGGCGGTCGGCGTCCACCGAGGTGATCAGCACCTGCTCGAACTCGGAGGCGGCGGCCAGGACGCCCGCCCGCCGGGATTCGTCCAGCTCTGAGAGGACATCGTCCAGCAGCAAGATGGGATACTCGCCGCTGCGGTCCAGCAGGAACCGCGCCTCGGCCAGGCGCAGGGCCAGGGCGGCGGTGCGCTGCTGCCCCCGCGAGGCGAAGGCCGCCGCTGGCACGCCGTTCAGGAGGAACAGGAGGTCGTCGCGGTGGGGGCCGGTGAGGGAGACGCCCGCCGCCACGTCGCGCTGTCGCCCGGCGGCCAGGGCCTGAAGCAGGGCGGCGGCCATCTCATCTGTGGAGGCGGCCGCGACCCGGTCTCCGTCCCAGGCCCGGGAGAGCTGGGGCTGGTAGGCCAGGGAAAGCTCCTCCTCGCCGCCGCTGAGCGCGCGATGGGCCTCACGCGCCAGCACCGACAGGCTGGACACCGCCCGACCCCGGCTGCCGGCGATGCAGGCGCCATGCTGGGCCATCTCGTCATCCCAGAAGGAGAGCTGGTCGAGGCCGGCGGCGCCCTCCTGGATGCGGCGCAGAAGGGCGTTGCGCTGGAGGACTATCTTGCCGTAGCGCTGGAGGGCGCGCAGGTAGGCGGGGTCAACCTGGGAAAGGGTGATGTCCAGGTAGCGTCGGCGCAGGGAGGGGGCGCCGCCCACGAGGTCGATGTCCTGGGTGGTGAAAAGCACGGCCGTCATCTGGCCCACAGTCTCCGAGGCGCGACGCACGACGCCGTTGACGCGCAGCCGCTTGGAGGCGGGCAGGCGGCTCGATGTAGCCTGCTCGCCCGCTGGCCGCGTAACGATGGTGACCTCTACCTGCACGCCCCCATCGTGCCGCCGCGCCGTACCTACCAGGCGGGCGACCGCTGGCCCCTGCTGGCTGGCCTGGCGGTTCACTAACTCGCCTTCGCTGTTGGCGCGTAGGGAGCGGGTGGTGGCCAGGAGGTAGATGGCCTCCAGCAGGTTGCTCTTGCCCTGGGCGTTGCCGCCCACGAAGAGAAGCAGGCCGCGGGGGAAGGCAATGTCTAGGTGGCGGTAGTTCCGGAAGTCGCGGAGGCTCAGTTGCTCAATGTGCATGGCAGGGCGTCGGCGACCCATTATAGCAGTCGGCGGGGCGCCTGCCTGCCGGAGACGGACATTCGGGGACCCAGCGTGATGGTGCGAGGGGCTAGGTCTCGCCGCCGAAGCGCAAGTGGAGTCGCAGAGCCTCAGGGCGCGCCTCCTCAATGGTGAGGGGCTCCCCAATGTACTCCGCCAGGCCGTCGGCGATGCGGCGGGCCGTCAAGGGCTCGCGCAGGAGGAGGGCGATACGCGCTTCGCCGTCCAGGTATCGCTCCACCGACGCGCCTTCGACGGCGGGCATGTGGGTGAGGGCCCGCTGCACCTCCATCAGGCCCTGGAAGCCGGGGACGGCGCTGATGAGAAGTTGAATGCCCTCGCCGCCGGCGGCGAACTGGGGCTCCGCCGGCTCCTCCTTCTCCTTCGGCGGCGCCTCAACGGGAGGAGCCTTGGCCAGCCCTGCCGCAGGCGGGGCCTGAGTGGGGCCGCTGGGGACGACGAGCTTCGGGAGCTCATCCAGGCGCCGCTCGAGGCGCTGCACAGCCTCGGTCAGGGCCTGCACCTGCTCGGAGAGGCGGTGGCCCTCCTCACCCACAAGGTCTACTACGCGGCCGAAGTAGTCAGAGACGGCACGCGTCGCAGCCCGGACATCGGCTGGCAGAGGCGCCTTTCCGGGGGATGCCGGGGGTGTTGGCGGCTGGCCGGCGCGCACCATCTCCTGCGCTGCCCTCGTCAGGACCGCCTCTGCGTCGGTAAGGGCGCGTCGGAGGCTGGCTAGCTTCTCGCGGGCGGCCCTTCTCTTGGTTTCAGGTCCGTTGCTGCGCTGGCGGCCGCTTGTGCTAGAGGTCATCGAAGGTTGCTTCTCCACGGGGCAGCCGGCACGACAGCACTATTCCGCACTTAGTCGCCCTCCTCGCTGGGGCGCCAACGGCGGTGCCGCCCGGTCAAGGCGGCTGGGGCATTGCCGTTGGGCCGTCTCGGACCCGGGCCCGCCTGTCGGCAGGCAGGCGAGGAGGCGTCGCCCCAAGGATTATCGGCAGCAAGGCGACCACGTTGAAAGGCGATCCGCCGCCGTGCAGGTAGAAGTATTATACCGTCAGTCCTGGCTGGCGTACCTCCGGGAATGCCCGATGCACTAGAATCGGCTGTGAACGGGCTCTGCTGGCGGCGCGGGCCCTTCCGCCCGCCTTCGCCTCACGAGCTGGAAAGGAGAAAGTCGTGAGTCTTCCCAACCTTCTGCGGGGTGAGGAGCTGAGGCTGGGCCAGTTTCGCTCGTTCGACCCCGACCGTGCCATCTGCTTCCTCCCCGTTAGCTCCCTGGAGGTGCATGGGCCGCACCTGCCGGTGGGCATGGACATGTTCATGGCCCGCTGGATGGCCGAAGGGACGGCCCGCCGCTTTGCAGAGGCGCACCCGGACTGGACGGTGGTCGTCTACCCGCCCCTGACCGTCGGCACCGACGAGCTGCCCCTGCCCGGTTCCATGCACGTCAGCCAGCCCACGTTGTACGGCGTCCTGACTGCCCAGGGCCGGTCACTGGCGGAGGCGGGCTACCGTTACGCGGTGCTGACCAACGGCCATGGAGGCGCCCGCCATGCCGCCGCACTGGAGGCGGCCTGTCGCGCCGTGAGCCACCGCCATGGCATCCAGATGTTCACGCCTTCCATCGCTGTCCTTCACGCCATCGTCAGCGGCCGGCGCTTCGACGCCATCGAGGCAGCCCTGGGGCGATCCCTGACGGATGATGAGCGGACTCACCTGGTCGGCGGCGAGCACGCCGCTGGCTGGGAGACCTCCTTTCTTCTGGCGGAGCGCGCGGAGCTGGTGGATCCTTCGTATCAGGAGCTAGGCCCCGATGGGCCACCCGCCTTCCGTCCTGTGGTCGCCGTGGGGCGGTGGGTCACCAGGGCTCTGGCGCGGAGCGAGTCGAAGGCGGCTGAGCGGTTGGAGGAGATGTTCAGCGTTCTGGCGGGTGGCATCGGCTGGCTCTTGAACGCGCGCTTCGGCTACGGAGGCCACGAGGTCACCTACGATGGGAACCCGTCCATCGCCTCGGTGGAGCTGGGGCACGCCTTCCGGCAGGTGGTGGTTGAGGACTGCCTGACGGTGGTGGAGCGTGTGGTGCGGGGTGAACAGCGAGCCGAGGAGGTGCGCAGCATCGCCTCAGAGCCGGCCATCATCCAGCCCTACTTCTGGCGTCGTCTGGGTCTGGGTGCGGCGGCCGCAATCGCTCTGCTGGTGGTCCTGGGGCGGCGCCTCAGCAGGTAGGTGGAAGGTGAGCGCAGCGGCCGCGCCTCCTCGCGCCCCGATTCGTCTCCTGGCGACGCCGTCGGGGTCGAAGAAGTAGCCCCTGGCCCACAGGGCCACGTACACGACGGTGATCAGCACCGGCACCTCGATGAGGGGCCCGACCACCGCCGCCAGGGCTTGCCCGGACTCGATGCCGAAGACGCCGATCGCCACGGCGATGGCCAGCTCGAAGTTGTTGCTGGCGGCCGTGAAGGAGAGTGTGGCCGTCTCCGGGTAGCGGAAGCGCAGCCGCCAGGACATGAGAAACGAGACGGTAAACATGATGACGAAGTACAGGAGCAGGGGAGCCGCGATGCGGAGGACGTCTAGCGGCACGTCCAGGATGTACTCGCCCTTCAGGGCAAACATCACCACGATGGTGAAGAGCAGGCCGACGATGGCCGTTGGGCCCAGCCGGGGCATCAGGACGCCCTCGTACCACTCGCGCCCCTTCCGCCGGATGCGCACATAGCGGGTGATCATCGCTGTGGCCACCTTGCCCAGCTCCTCGTACCTCACCTTCGCTAGGACGGGGTACATCATCCACAGCAGGCTGGCGGCGATAGCGAAGGAGATGGTGCCGACGCGCGCCGAGTCGATGGCGTCGGCCACGTCGGGGAACAGCTTGCCCAGCCCGACGCCGAAGG
>CAZSSQ010000030.1:0-19452 GCA_964609465.1 uncultured Dehalococcoidia bacterium | reverse complement strand
ATCGTCCTCGCCGCCTACGGCCAGATCCTGAAGCAGCCGGTGCTGGACATACCGCGGCGGGGAGTCCTCAACGTCC
Organism: uncultured Dehalococcoidia bacterium; assembly: GCA_964609465.1. GTDB lineage: Bacteria > Chloroflexota > Dehalococcoidia > DSTF01 > JALHUB01 > CAVSBT01. The sequence continues at coordinate 19,376 of CAZSSQ010000030.1, read as the reverse complement.
ACGCGTCGCTGCTGCCCCGCCACCGAGGGGCAGCGCCGGTGGCGGCGGCCATCCTGGCCGGCGACGAAGAGACGGGGGTCACCATCATGCAGGCGCAGCTCGCCCTGGATACAGGACCTATCCTCGCCCAGCGCCGGGTGCCCATCTCGCCGCAGGACACGACCGGAACCCTGATAGAGAGGCTGGCCGAGGAGGGGGCAGACCTCCTGATGGAGGTACTGCCCGCCTGGCTGGACGGGAGCCTGGCGCCCACGCCCCAGGACGCATCGATGGCCACCTATGCGCCCACCCTCCGCAAGGAGGACGGGCGCGTGGACTGGGGGCTCCCGGCTGAGGAAATCTGGCGGCGGGTGCGCGCCTTCACACCCTGGCCGGGCGCCTTCACCTACCTGGACGGCCAGCCTCTGCGCCTGCTCGACACGTGGCCCCTGGCTGCCGGCGACGAAGAGCCGCCAGCCGGTCAGACCGTCCGGCAGGCGGGGACCGTCGTTCCCTGCCCACCGGGGGCGGCTCTTTCCGACCAGGCTGGGTTCGCCGTCGTGACCGGACGGGGGCTCCTGGCGATCATGCGCCTGCAACTGGCGGGCCGGCGCGCCCTTGCCGCCGGCGACTTCCTGCGCGGACAGCGGGGCCTGATGGGAAAGCGCCTCGGCTAGCCCGCATCCCGCGGACACGTGACGAGGCGCCCCACAGCGGGGCGCCTCGTTTCAATCTGAAGCTTTCGATGGAGGGTCGGCTAGTCCTCGCCCTCCTCGGCGACCTCTTCCTCCTTCTCCTCCTTGGCCTCTTCTTCCGCCGCCTCGACGCCCTCCGCAACCGCCTCAGCAGCCACCACCTCCTCTTCCTCCACTGCCACCAGGCGCGGTGGCGCCACCTTGGCCACCACCAGCTCGGCGTCGGTCATCACGTACACCTTGGTGGGATCGATGGGCAGTTCACGCACGTGCACGCCGTCGTCGAGCCGCGTCAGCGTGGTGACGTCTACCTCTACGTAAGGCGGGATGTCGCCGGGGAGCGCCTCTACCGTGATACTGTCCAGGCTCTGGAGAAGGATGCCGCCGAATTCGGCCACTGCCGGCGCCTCGCCGACCAGGATCAGGGGCACCTCGGCCCGCATCTTCTGGGTCAGCGACACCTGGTAGAAGTCGACGTGGAGTAGCCTGCTTGTCGCGGGCTCACGCTGGACGGCGCGCAACATCACCGGCCGCGGGGAGTCCTCGCCCTCGATGTGTAGCTCGATGATGACGTTGCGGCCCCCCGAGCGCAGCAGATGGGTGAGAACCACAGTCTCCACCTCTACCGCCTTCGACTCCAGGTTGCGGCCGTACACGTTGGCCGGCGTAACGCCCTGCCGTCGCAGGGCCGCCACCTTCTTCCCCAGCACGCCGCGAGGTTTGACAGAAAGCTGAATATCGGCCATCGATAGACCCCTACTTGAAGGCTAAAGACGCTTCAGGAGCCCCCCAGCCAGCCTTGCGACCCGTCGGCCGAAGAAGAACCCCAGACCCAGGGCGAAGGCCGTGCGGGGCGTGATCAACGCCTTCACGTTCCCGCTCACCGAAGGCGCGCAGAGAAACACCGTGCGGCAGTCCTGCGCCGAGACGCTGGCGCCCAGGGCGCCCAGGGCTGCGCACCTCTGCAGGGAGACGTTGTTACCCCGGACTCGGAGCACCGCGCTCTGCTCGATGGTTACGCTTTCGCTCGCCAGCCGCTGCACAGCCGACTGGTGGAGATTGGCGTGGCCCGCATTGAGGGAGCGGACAGCGCTCTGCGATACCTCCACCCTTTCGCCCGTGATGTTGTTGATCAAGGTGCGGCGGGCGCTGGTGTAAACGTCGGGGCCGTCTCCGGAGAAGCGGGATTCACTCATGGCGCACCCCCTTGGCAGGTTAGCAGAGGGGGTAGGCAGGGTCAAGGAATTGTGCTCCAGACCTACCCCGCCTTATCAGCCACTATGGTCTATCAGACGCTTCTGGACGGGCAGAGGCGATGACCCGCCGCATGCCCCTACTTGGCGACGATCACCTCGGTGGCCTTGATGACGGCCGTCACCTGGTCGGCGGGCTTGAGGTCCAGGTTCTCCGCCGAGACCCTGGTGATGGCGGCTACCAGAGTCTGCCCACCGACTTCCATCGTCACCTCGGCCATGACTGTTCCCAGTTTCACCCCGCGGACGGTGCCCTTCAATTGATTGCGAGCGCTGAGCTGCAAGGGAAGCTCCTTTCCCAAAAGTACAGCTTTGACACGCACGGTACTTTCATCCTACCACAGGACTGCCCCTGTCTTCGAGAGGTGTCCGAATTCTAAAGCATTTCTCGATTTAGACCGATACTCACTCGGCCGGAGTTCCAGGGCTGGTGCCCCAGAGTAGTTATGGCTGGCATTTCCAGGAGTAACGTTCTTCTTCAGTTCGCTGCTCTCAGCCTCCTCGTCGTTGCGGTTTTGGGGGCGGCTCTCGGTTTCCTGGGTCAGCGCATCATAGGCGAGAGGATCCAGGACGGTGCCGCGGCTACAGCCGTCGATACCATCCGCCCACCGCTGGAGGCGAGCTTGGCCGGCGCCAACGGCTCTGGCCCTCTAAGCAGTACAGCCTACCAACATTTGGATGAAGCCACGGCCGGCCTGATCTCGGACCAGACCCTCGTCATCCGTCTCTGGAACCGCGAAGGTCGCACCATCTTCTCCACCAGTGAAGACGACGCAGGGAGGGGCTTTCTGGGCCAGAATGAGCTTCTGCGCGCCTTCGACGGCGAAACGGTTCATGAGGCGGACCAAGGGGCGGACATGCCCGGTGACGCGCCGGCACCGGATCACGTGCTGCACGTCTTCAGCCCAGTAGGGGTGACCAGTGGCACGCCGAGGGCGGTGCTGGAGATAGTCCAGGACTACACGGCCACCGCCGCTTTGATACAGGAAACCAGGACAACGTTCTACTTAGCGCTGAGCGGAGGGCTGGTCCTGGCCTGGCTGGCGCTCCAGGGCGTCGCCTGGTGGTCAACCAAGAACGTCAGCCGCCACTACGCGCGCCTCGCGTACCTCTTTCGGATCGGCCAGCATCTCCGCTCTTCCCTCGACCTGTCAGAGGTTGTGGCTCAGACCGCCCGCGACGCCGCCATCTTGGGACAGGGCCAGTTCGGGTTCGTTTGCCTGCTGGAGGGCGAGAGCCAGGAACTGGTCCTGAAGGCCACCTATGATCACGAGAAGGGCTCTATCGGCCACCACAACCGCAGCGTCGACGATGGCTATCTCCTCCGAGCCGCCGCCACCGGCGAGGCCGTATCGGCCCGGCTGCCCGAACGCCCCCTCCGAGCCGTCTTCGGCATTCGTGCCTCCGAGGGGCCGGCTGCCCTGGCCAGCGTCCCCATGCGCATTCGCGACCGGGTCGTCGGCGTGGCGGCCGCAGTCCGTCACCCCAGCGTCCGAGCCTTCTCACCGGCTGAGCTAGCGCCCCTTCAGGAACTGGCGGACCAGGCGGCTATGGCCATAGAGCAGGCCAGCCTCTTCGCCAAGGTCCGCTCCCATGCCAGCGACCTGGAGATGAGCTACGACACTACCCTGCGCGCCCTCATGGCCGCCCTCGACACCAAGGACGCCGCCACCGAAGGGCACTCGGAGCGGGTGGCCCGCCTGACTGTGGCCGTGGCCCGCGGGATGGGCGTGCCTGAGGAACGCATGCTCGATATCGAGAGAGGCGCCCTCCTCCACGACGTAGGCAAGATTGGCGTTCCCGACTCCGTCCTGCGCAAGCCGAACAACCTCAACAGGAAGGAGTGGGAGGCCATGCAGAAACACCCCCTCCTGGCCGGCCTCATGGTCTCCAAAGTCGGCTTCCTGGAGGGAGCCATGCCCATTCTTCTCTACCACCACGAGCGCTATGACGGCAGCGGCTACCCCTTCGGCCTCGCCCAAGACAAGATCCCGCTGGAGGCGCGGATCTTCGCCGTCGTGGACGCCTACGACGCCATGACCTCGGAGCGGCCCTATCGCAAGGCCGTGTCCCCGGAGGAAGCGCTGCAAGAGATCAAGGCCAACGCCGGCATCCAGTTTGATCCCCAGGTGGTCGCGGCCTTCGAGGGTGTGATCCGCCGCCTGCTGATCGTGGAGGAGGACATCGAGGCCGCCTAACCTGCCGCCGGCTTGCGGATCAAGGCTGTCCCCGGTGAAGCTCCCCTCCAGATCTTCCCCGCTACCTCAAGATGTCAGAGCCGCTCGCCCAGCAGACGATGCGCCTTCAGATATGCGCTCGGTTTGCTCAGCTGGCCGAACAAGCTGACAACCTGCCGCCCTATTTCCGATTTCAACCACTCCCTGGAGATGACCCGATTGCGCACCAAGCGGCGATAGACGCTCGGTATGGCGAGACCCGTCTCGCGGTAGAGCCTGGCTATCTGCTCGTAGAACTGTGGCAGAGGCAGCCGAGGTGGGGGGTACGTCGCGTGAAGGAAATCCAGGAGGGAATTGGGAATATCGGACACCTTGATGCCTTTGCGCTGTTGTAGCTGGGCGGCGAGCACTGTGCCGGGAAGAACAGTCAGCACCGTGTACTGAAGAAGGGCCATCTTCTGCTGTATGACGAATTCCCTTAGGTCATCGAAGTCTTTCTCTCTCCACTCCGGGTTGATGATGAAACACCCCCAGGGCTCAACAGCGTTCTGGCGCATTACCGCCAGAGCTCGAACCGCGTCGCTGACAGTGGTGCGTTTGTTATGCAGGTTGCGGAGCTCCCCTCTCTTCAAGGACTCGATGCCCACCAGCAACACCTTGAGGCCAACCTTCGCCCATCGTTCCACCAGGTCCGGCCGCCGCGCGATGTCGTCCGAGCGTACCTGCGCCCAGTAGTTCCAGCCACCGCCCCTCCAACCGACGCGGTTGCGTTCGTCAATCAGGGCCGCAATCTCCACGGCGCGGCCGGCGTCAACCCAGAATTCGTCATCGACAAAGGCGGCGATCTGAATTCCGTCCGGCAGCCGTTCCAGTTCGGCCATTACGCGACCTGGGCTCTTCTTACGATATCGGCGCTCATTGAACACCCAGACCGAGCAGAAGCTACAGTTGTGGGGGCAGCCTCGAGTACTTTCAACACAACCCACCGTTCCCATCACGCCTAAGTAGTAGTGGGGCTGATAACGGGCCACCAGGTCCCAGGGTGGGAAGGGAAGGGTGTCCAGGTCGGCGATCTGCGGTCGGGGCGGCGCGAGTACCGTATCCGCGCCCCTCCGGAAGGCGATACCTGCAATCCCGTCATACGGGCCGCCGCGGGCGATGGCTTCGATTAGCTCGGGGAAGGTCGCTTCTCCCTCGCCCCGGACGGCGAAATCCACACACGGCTCGTCCAGGACGTCGTCCAAGGCCATGGTGGCGTGGTAACCGCCCCAAACGATGGGCACGTCAGGTAGCGCTTGCTTTGCTCGTCGCGCCAGGGCTTTGGCCGCTCCCGCCTCGGCAGTGTAGGCCGTCAGACCGATGACATTGGGGCGGAAACGCCACAGCGCCTCCTCGAACGCGCTGTCCTCCTCCAAGCGCATGTCGAGGATTTCACACTTGTGCTCGGGCACTGAGCCTGCCACCATGAGAAGCCCCAGGGGAGCCGCCCGCGCCAGAGATGAGAACCCCACCGAGACCTTCGATATGTCGGGATTGACCAGCAGAATCTTCAACCTTCCCTCCTCCTTGAGGTCCTCTCCTAGACGGCTAGAGCGTCCCTTTTCGCCACCACTCTAATACACCACTACAGGCCAATTGTGAAGTTGGCAAAAGGGCGCCTCGCTGTCGATCAAGCTGCCATGCTATCATAATAGACCCACGCTACTGGCTCTCGAGACGATGGACGGTACGAGGTTGGAACGCAAGCTGGACCGGTTGGAGAGCATCCTCCGCGACATGGGCTCGGTGCTGGTCGCCTTCTCAGGCGGCGTCGATAGCACCTTCCTGGCGGCGGTGGCCCGCGACGCCCTCGGCGAGGCAGCTCTGGCCGTCACCGCCGTCTCGCCGTCCCTCCGGGCCTCGGAGGCCGACGAGGCGCGCCGCCTCGCCCACCAGATCGGCATCCGCCACGAGATGATCGAGACCCATGAGATGGACCAGCCCGGGTACGTGGAGAACTCGCCCCAGCGCTGCTACTTCTGCAAGGACGAGCTCTTCGGCCGCCTCCAGGCCCTGGCCCGTCAGCGAGGCATCGCCTGGGTGGTGGATGGCTCCAACATCGACGACCTGGGTGACCACCGTCCCGGCCGCCGCGCCGCCTCGGAGCATGGCGTCCGCAGCCCCCTCATCGAAGCCGAGCTCAACAAGGCTGAGATCCGTGCCCTGTCGAAGGCCCACGGCCTGCCCACCTGGGACAAGCCGGCTATGGCCTGCCTGGCCTCCCGCGTGCCCTACGGCACCGCCATCAGCGTCGAGATGCTGGACCAGATCGGCGGCGCCGAGGCCTTCCTGCGCTCCCTGGGGGTACGGCAACTGCGCGTCCGCCACCACGGCGAGATCGCCCGCATCGAGGTGGACCGGGACGGCATGGACCTGCTGATGCGCGACGGAAACCGCGAGCGGGTGGCAGAGCGCCTGCGCTCCCTGGGCTACTTGTACGTCACCCTCGACCTGGCCGGCTTCCGCTCCGGCAGCATGAACGAGGGGCTGGGGCAAGACAAGAGGGCCAGCGGCTAACACCCCTACCGCACGACAAGACATACGCGAGAGGCCGGACCCCCGGGGCCCGGCCTCTACCTTATCGCTGCCCTTGACTGGCTACTGGGTCGAGGGAGCCGCTGGCTGGCCGGGAGTCCGGTCGATGATGCGGTCGATGTTCGCGCGCAGGCGCTCCAGGCCGTTGTCGAGGTGCTTCTCCACGTCGGCGAGGATGCCGCTCTTGAGGTCGTCGCGGGAGACGCCCTTCTCCTCGGCAAGCTGGGCCAGGCTCTTCCCCGAGTCGCGCAGATCCCGAACCAGCTCCGCCGGCGTCATGTCGAGAACTTCGGCGGCGGAGTGCAGCACCAGTCGCTGGCCGGGGCCGAGCCGCGCCTGCCGGGCAGCCGCTCTCGACAGAGACGGCAGGAGCCGCCCCTCCTCGATGCGCTGGCGCAGGCGCTCAGCGACCTCGGGCCGGACCTTCCCCTGCTCGACGGCCCTGTCCAGCACCTCCACCTCCGTGGACTGGATCGCACCCTTCAGTTGGTCCACCGGCACGCCTAGCTTGGCGGCGACGCTGCTCAGGAACTCCTCCTGCGGCGCTGAGGAATCCTCCGTCCCCGACCCGGGCTGGGCCAGGGCGTGATTGACGACGCCCCCCACGACGCCGCCCAGCACCAGTATCCCCACCACCAGGAGTCCCAGCAGGGGCTTTGTCCATCTCCTCATGGCAACTCCTCCTTCTCCACTCGGTGAGATCATCACCCGTCAGCCACGAGCATAGAGGAATCTCGCAAAACGGCCGCCAACCGGTGGTAAAGATAGTGTAAAATCTCCCCGTTGGACTTGGCGTATCGAGTGACCGCACGGTGTCAACTCTGGCTCCGCATTGGCGAGGCACGAAGCGAGCCGATTCTCTCCCACTGACTCGCTAGTGCGGCACGCATTTGGCACACCTTGCATCTCGAGGCGCTGCCTCGTCCGTTCAGCCCTAGCTTGAAAGGAGGGAACCTGTGAAGACTAGGCTCTCGATAGGGCTCATGGCAGTGGCCGCAGTTGCGGCGGCATTCCTGGCCGCGCACGGCCCATCGGTCCGGGCGCAACCCGTGGCCAGCATCGCGCTCCCAGCCCCCGGCAGCACTGAGCAGCTCTACCCCGCCTGCAACAACATCTCCCTCACGTTCCCCGACGGCACCCCTTGTGAGACTGTGGTGCAGGCAGTAACGCCTGCTGGGGCAGTGGAGGCGCTCTGGCGTTTCAACCCATCCCAGAACAGGTTCGAGGGTTTCTCTCCGGCCTATCCCCAGGCCAGCGACCTACATTCGGTTTACTTCCTGGACGCGGTGTGGTTGTGCATATATGAGGGCCCTGGGACCGGGTCGCAGCCTGCGCCGACTCTGGCGCCTGCACCTCCCCCACCGCCACCCGGCGCTACGCCCACGGCGATTCCCACGGCGACTCCCACCGTAACACCGTCGCTCTCGGCCGACCTGACGGTAACCCACCTCTTCGCGACGGCCTCGCCTGCGGGTGACATACGCGCCAGGGTCACCAACAACGGCCCGGACACCCTGACGAATGTCAACGTCCAACTCTCGTGCTCGGCAAACGTGAATCCCTACGGCGGCGGTATCCCCTACGGGCATGGGTCTGACTTCCCGATAACTGTCAACCTCGCCCCCGGGCAGACAGGCGAGTTCGGGACGGGGATCTCCGTCGATACCAGCCAGGCCTGGTACGGTGTCTCGTGCACCGTACAGCCCTCCTTCAACGACCCCAACCCGGGCAACAATAGCCACTCAAGGAGCTTCCCAACCACCGACCTGGCGGTGACTGACCTCTTCCTAACGAGCCAGCCCCAGGGGGACATACGCGCCAGGATAACCAGCAATGGCCCGGACAGCCTGACCAATGCTGATGTTCAGTTTTCCTGCTCGGTGAGCGTGCATCCCTACGGCCCCCCCCCCGGTATCCCCTACGGGCACGGAAGCACATTCCCGATTACCGTTAGCCTCAACCCTGGGCAGACTGGCGAGTTCCCGACGGGGATCTCCGCCAACATCACTCAGGCCTGGTCCGAGGTAACGTGTACCGTACAGCCGCCCTTTGCTGACCCCAATTCAGGCAACGACAGCTACTCCGAGACCTTCCCGCCGCCGCCCTAGAGCGCCCCACGACTCAAGGCTGGGGGCAGGGACTTGGCGTCCCTGCCCCCAGCCACCGGATGTCTGTATTCGCAGCGTGGAGAGTATGCGATGAAACTACGACTCGCCTTCCTCGTGTTGCCCATCCTTACGGCCGCCCTGGCCTGCAACCCATCGACCTCCTCTTCGCCAACGCCAGCCGTGCCGACGCCTTCGGCCGGTGAAACCCCGTCCCAAACCGCCGGGCCGTCTCCGGCCACCAGCCCTTCTCCCCCTGCCGTGGCGCAGCCCTCCGCATCCCACCTCTGTCCCGACCCCCAACCGCCGTTTGTCACCGACTTCGAAGTCCGCCAGACCCCGTCTCTGGCCGAACCACCGGCCCGCGTCCCCTTCCGCGACCCGGTCTTCGGAGCCTGCCTGGTGCGCGTCACCGACCGGACGATTGACCTGTCCCCAGACGACACCTCAGCCGGCCTGAAGAACGAATATTCGCGCGTGCAATCCTTCAACGCCGATGGAAGCCGCATCCTGGTGCGCGGCATTGAGGCGACGTGGTACCTGTACGACGCGGACACGCTCCAGCCGCTCGGCGAACTGCCTTTCGGCGGGTCAGTGGACCCGCGCTGGGACGCCACCAACCCGGACGTCATCTACATCTCCGAGGAGACCCGCCTAATGGCCTATGACGTGCGGGCCGGAGAGCAGAGCCTGGTCCACGATTTCGCTGCGGACTTTCCCGGCCAGTCGCTGGCAGCGGTGTGGACGCGCTACGAGGGCAGCCCCTCGCTCGACGGCCGCTACTGGGGCTTGATGGCGGAAGACCAGGACTGGCTTACCGCCGCCTTCCTCGTGTACGACCAGCAGGCGGATCAGGTCATCGCCACCCGCGACATGCGCGGCGCGTCGGAGGTTGACAGGGAGATTGACAGCGTGACCATCAGCCCGCTCGGGGACTACTTCCTGGCCTACTTTGATGACTACTGCGAGCCCGGCCAACTGGGTGACGACGCCAATCCCTGCGGCCTGATGGTCTACGACCGCGGCCTCAAGAACGGGCGGGGCCTTCTTCGCATCGTTGGCCACTCTGACCCGGCCCTCGACGCAGATGGGCGTGAGGTGATGGTCTATCAGGACATCGACACCGATAACATCTCGATGCTGGATCTGGCCACCGGCGCGGTGACCCCGCTCTGGCCGATAGATTTCAGCCACACATCTATCGGCCTGCACTTTTCGGGGCTCGCCTTTCGCCAGCCCGGCTGGGCGCTGGTCTCCACCCATGACGGCGACCCGGCATCCTACACCTGGATGGACGACCAGGTCTTCGCCATCGAGCTCAAACCGGGTGGGCGCGTGGTCCGGTTGGCGCACACGCAGTCGCTGGTGGACGAGAGCCAGGAGCACGACTATTGGGCCGAGCCGCAAGCCAGCGTCAACCCGGACTTCACGCGGGTCCTCTTCACGACCAACTGGGGCCGATCTGGCACGGCTGAGGTGGAGATGTTCTTGATCTCACTGCCGCCAGACTGGCTCGAACAGCTCCCATGATCTGACCTGTACGGCAAACCACGCGCAGCAGGCACCCCCGCAGAGGCCCTCACCCTGAGCGACAGACCTTCGAGGGAACGGCGGTCACCTTTCTATCCTACGGCCGCCCCTTCGGGCGTGTAGACCCCTCTTGCCCTCCACATGTAGAATGAACAGTGCTCTCCTCCCCGTTTCCTCCCCGGTAGCGGAGGCCCGCCGTGCCCGACAACATAGAACGCGAGGTCGAGGAGATCCTCCGGAAGCTCGACAAGTTCGTGCCGGAGGAGGGCCGCCTGGTCCGCGCCCGGCGGCGATTGGGGCAGGCCACCTCCGACCTGCTGCGCAGCCTGCGAGTACGCCTTTCCCGCATCTCCCCGGGCCAGGTGATGCTGGCCTCGCTGATCTTGGTAGTCGTGGCCTTCTTCTTCCGCAGTGCCAGCCCCGGCTTCGCCCGCTGGGTCATCATTGGAGGGATCATCCTCTTCTTCAGTGCTTTCGTCCTCTCCCTGCTAGGCGGCCGCTCTCGCTACGAGAGGCGCTGGCGCGGCCAGGTCATCGATCTCTCGGAGCCAAGCCTGGGCCGCCGCCTGCGCCACTGGCTCCAGCGCCGCAGCCGTGGCCGCTGAACGGTCCCTCGCCCCGCCCGCCACTCAAGATGCCGGAAGGCCTCCTGGCCGGGTACCGGCCTGGGCTGGCTACCCCAACGCCCGCCGCCGCTCTCCCATGCTGACAGGACTTAAGCGCACCCCGCTCCTGCTCCTGGCCCTAGCCGCCCTGACCCTGGCGGCCTGCGGCGGCGCCGCGCGGCCAGCACCAACCCCAAGCCCTGCTCCAACACCGACCGCACCCGCGCCCACGGCCGGCGCAGGCTCGTTTGTCGGGTCAACGCAGCCCAGCGGTGAGCTGGCCTACCAGCACGTGAAGGCCCTGGCCGTGGACATAGGCCCCCGGCCGGCAGGCAGCGACGCCGAAACCGAGGCGGCCCGCTACATCAGCGACCAGCTTCGTAGCTACGGCTACGCCGTGGAGGAGCAGACGTTTGAGTTCACCTCGGAGCTCGGCCGCGAGGCCTCCCTCCGGGTCACCGTCCCAGAGGCCCAGAACATGGAGACCAGCGCTTTCACCGGCTCCGCCGCCGGCCACGCGGCGGGGAAGCTGGTCTTCGCCGGGCTGGGACGCCCCGAGGAGTTCCCACCCGGAGGGCTCCAGGGCGATGTCGCCCTGCTCCGACGAGGGGAGATCTACTTCGCCCACAAGGTAGGCAACGCCGTCGAGGCTGGCGCCAGCGCCGCCGTCATCTTCAACGATAGCCCCGACTTCTTCGAGGGAAGCCTTGGAGCTCAAGGCACCATCCCGGTTGTCTCCATCAGTGGCGCGGATGGGGAGCGCCTCCTGGCCCTCCTGGAACAGGCAACGGTGGAGGTGTCAGTGGAGGTCGGCCCACTGGTGGAGCTCACCTCCCGGAACGTCGTCGGCCGGCCGACCGACGGCCACTGCGAGACCATCTCCGGCGGCCACTTCGACTCAGTGCCCCAGGCGCCCGGCGCCAGCGACAACGCGTCCGGCACGGCCACCGTCCTGGAGATGGCCCGCACCGTTGCCGCCCGCCACCTGCCAGGCGACCACTGCTTCGTCCTCTTCGGCGCCGAGGAGCTGGGCCTGCTGGGAAGCCGCCACTTCGTCGAGACCCTGGATGAGGCGGAACGCCAGGAACTCCGCGCCATGCTCAACTTCGACATGACGGGAGTGGGCGAGTCGTGGCTGCTCATCGGGTCGCCAGAGCTGGTGGGGCTGGCCGCCCAGGCCGCTGCAGGCGCTGGCATCGAAGCGACGCCATCGGAGCAGCCGGAGGGCGTTGGCAGCGATCACCAGAGCTTCCTCAACGCTGGCATCCCTGCCATCTGGGTGTTCCGGATCACCGACACCCTCCTGCACACACCTCAAGACACCGCAGACCGAGTGCAGCCGCGCCAGATGGAGGAAGCGGCCACGCTGGGCCTGCGAATCCTCGACAAGGTCTCGGAGAGCCCCTAAGCGGCCCCTGTCGTGGTCGCGAGCACACCGCCTTGCTCGTGCGCGGGGCCTGTGCTATAACTTCAGCGACTTCAGAGAACGGGATTCACAGGCGAGGGGAAGCCTTGCTGGAACAGTATGGTCGGGTCGGGATTCTCCTTCTCTTCGCCCTCGCTTTCCCCATCACTCCTCTGCTGATATCGGTGCTCCTCGGCCTGGTGCGTGTCCGCCCGCGGGCGCCTAATCCTATCAAGAGTGACACCTACGAGTGTGGGATGGAGACCGAGGGGAACACGTGGGTGCAGTTCAACTTTCGCTATTACTTCTTTGCCCTGGTCTTCGTAATCTTTGACGTTGAGGCTGTGTTCCTGTATCCCTGGGCGGTGGCCTTCCGGCAGGTGAAGCTATTTGGCTTTGTGGAAGCGCTCATCTTCGTCGTCATCCTGGTGGTGGGCTACCTGTATGCCTGGCGAAAACGGGCCCTGGAGTGGCACTAGCGACGGAGGGCAAAGCCGCCCTCCCTGGACTGGCCTGAGGCTGTGACGAAGCTCATCCCCGGCTCTGAGACGGCTGCTCGCATCCGGGCTGCCCTCCCGGACGCCGAGCTGGAAGACGCCGCCGACTGGGTAGTGGTGGACGCGCCCCACCTGGTGGCCGTCACCACCTTCCTCCGCGACGACCCCGTTCTCGACTGCCGCTATCCTACCGCGATCACGGCGGTGGACCGCCTGAACCACTTTGAGCTGGTCTACTATCTGAGCTCCCTGCAACGGAACCACATGGTCATCCTGAAGACCCGCGTCCTAGACCACCAAGCGCCCGAGGCGCCCTCGGTGACGCCGGTCTGGTACGGGGCCAGCCCCCAGGAGCGCGAGATCTATGACCTCATGGGTATCCGCTTCAGCGGCCACCCATTCCTGAAGCGCATCTTCCTCTGGGAGGGCTTCCCCGGCCACCCGTTGCGCAAAGACTTCCTGGGGCTGCCCGGCGGCCAGAAGTCCGGGCTGTCTCACTTCCCGAAGGAGTAACCGTGCCGGAGCTGCGCACCGAACCCCTGGTCGTCAACTTCGGGCCCCAGCACCCGAGCACCCACGGCGTCTTCCGTATGCGCGTCGTCCTCGATGGCGAGCGCGTGGTGGACGTGGAGATGGCGATGGGCTACCTCCACCGCGGCATTGAGAAGCTGGCCGAGGAGCGCACCTACACCCAGAACATCCCCTTCACCGACCGCATGGACTACCTGTCGGCGATGACGGGCAACCTCGCCTACTGCCTGGCGGCAGAGAAGCTGGCCGGCATCGAGGTGCCAGAGCGAGCCCATTATCTTCGCGTCATCTTCTCCGAGTTACAGCGCCTCGCCAACCACGGCATGGCCATCGGCATCTTCCTGAATGACTGCGGGGCCTGGCAGACCCCCGTCATGTACATGCTGCGCGAACGCGAGAAGATCCTGGATCTCTTCGAGATGACGTGCGGGGCGCGCCTGACCACCAACTACATGCGCATCGGCGGCGTGAGCTTCGATATCCCCGAGGAGTTCATGCCCCAGGCGACCGCCCTGGTGACGGAGCTGCCCGACCGCATCGCCGAGTACGACGGGCTCCTGCTGGAGAACGAGATCCTCCAGGCCCGCGCCCGCGACACAGGGATACTGCCAGCCGAACTGGCCATTGCCAGCTCCGTCAGCGGCCCCGTCCTGCGCAGCACCGGTATCGCCTGGGATATCCGCAAGGCCGACCCCTACTGCGTGTACGACCGTATGGAGTTCGACATCCCCGTGGGCTACCAGGGCGACAACTACGACCGCTTGCTGGTGCGCATGGAGGAGATGCGCCAGAGTACGCGCATCCTGCGCCAGGCCCTGGAGCAACTGCCCCCAGGACCCTTCAAGACCGACATTCCTCTGGCCCTGCGGCCTCCCGCCGGCGAGGCCTACGCCCGCATCGAGTCGCCCAAGGGGGAAATGGGCTTCTACCTGGTGAGCGACGGCAGCCCAACGCCCTATCGTTTCCACGTGCGCTCGCCCTGCCTGCTCAACCTGACGCCCCTGAAGGAGATGACGGTGGGCCAGACGGTGGCCGACCTCGTCATCACCCTGGGTAGCATCGACATCAACCTGGGGGAGGTGGACCGCTGATGGCGATCCCTCCCTTCCTGGCCCCCTGGTACGACATCCGAGACCTCTCGAACGCCGTCGAGCGGCTCCTGAGCTGGCTGCGCGACATCGGCCCCGACTGGCTGGTCTACGTGGTCAGCGCCGCGATCGGCGGCACGGCTATCTTCCTCTTTGTCGCAGCGACGGCCGTTGCCAACATCTGGGTGGAGCGCCGGGTTGTGGCCCGGATTCAGGTCCGTCGAGGGCCCAACCGCGCCGGCCCCTGGGGCCTCCTCCAGCCCATAGCCGACATGACAAAGCTCATGCAGAAGGAGGCCCTGCTCCCCCGGGCGGGCGACCCCATAGTCTTCCTGCTGGCGCCAATCCTGGCCTTCGGGCCGGCCCTGCTGGTCTGGGGCGTCTTCCCCTTTGGCAAGGGGATGACCTTCGTTGACCTCAATGTGGGGGTGCTGTATATCATCGCCGTCACCTCGGTGACGACCATAGTCCTCTTCATGGCGGGCTGGTCCTCGAACAACAAGTACTCGCTTCTGGGGGCCATGCGCGTCATCGCCATGCTCCTCAGCTACGAGATACCCCTCGTGCTGGCCTTGCTGGGGGCGGTGCTCTTCGCCGGCACCATGAGCCTGAGCGGCATCGTGGCCTGGCAACACGACATGCGCATCTGGCTCTTCTTCGTCCAGCCCCTGGCCTTCGCCATCTACTTCGTCTGCGCCACCGCCGAGATCAACCGCACACCGACCGACATCGCCGAAGCTGAGTCGGAGATCGTGGCCGGCTATCACACCGAGTACTCGGGCATTCAGTTCGGGCTCTTCTATGCCGTGGAGCTTGTGAACGCCATGGCTCTGGGCGCCATCGCCGCGACCCTCTTCTTCGGGGGCTGGTGGCTCTTTGGGCTCGACCGCTGGATACCCGGCTGGATCATTTTCATCGGCAAGGTTTACCTGATCTACTTCCTGCTCATCTGGATACGAGGCACGCTGCCGCGTCTGCGCATCGACCAGCTCATGGCTTTCGCCTGGAAGTTCCTCCTACCCCTGGCGCTGGTCAACATCATGCTGGCCGCCCTGGAGATGCTCCTCTGGCTGGAGTATGACCTGAGCGCCGGCCTGGTGCTGCCCCTGTTCTCGGTGGTGAACCTAAGCCTGGCGGTGTTCCTGATTGTCGGCTGGATGCGACTCGTGGCCTTCCGCTTCCAGCAGCTACCATCGCGGGCCCGGCTGGTGCACGACATACCCGTGGTGGCCCCTGGGGCGCCAGCGGGCGGCGCCGCATAGCTACGGGCGTCCGCGTGGGGGAGGAGCACGGTAACGGCGGCCCAGGGTCTGCCGCTTGGTGACGAGGAAGCCTCAATGGACGAAACTGGAGTGGTCGCGGCCTTCTGGGTGCTCACTGTAACCGCCGTGGGCTCGGCCCTGATGGTGGCGGCGGTGCGCAACCTGCTGCACGCCGTTCTCTTCCTGGTGCTGAGCTTCATCGGGGTGGCAGGCCTCTATATAACGCTCTCGGCCGACTTCGTGGCGATGGTGCAGGTCCTCATCTACGCCGGCGCCATCGCCGTCCTCATGCTTTTCGCCATCATGCTGACGCCGCGGGCAGCCCGTGACAACGCCGACGGCATCTTCTGGGCGCCGGCCCTGGTGCTGGCGGGACTGCTGGCGACCACCATCAGCCTCATCGCCACTCGGACGGAGTGGGCGGTGTCCGACCGGGGGCCGTTCTCGCAGACGGCGTCGGTCATAGGGGAGGCGCTGCTGGACCCCTTCGTCCTCCCCTTCGAGGTCGCCTCGGTGGTGCTGGTGGCGGCCATGATCGGCGCCATTGTCATCGTGCGGGAGGAGTGAGGTGACGGTAGGACTGGAGCACTACCTGGTGGTGGGAGCCCTGCTCTTCGCCATCGGCCTCTACCTGGCGCTGGCCAAGCGCAACGCCGTTGGCATCCTCATGGGCATCGAACTCATGCTGAACGCCGTCAACCTGACGCTGGTGTCCTTCTCCCGCTTCATCGTGGCGCCGCGGCCCATCGACGGCCAGGTGTTCGCCGTCTTCGTCATCACCGTAGCGGCGGCCGAGGCGGCAGTAGCCCTGGCCCTGGTGGTGGCCATCTATCGCCACCGCCAGACTATCGACATGAACCGTATCAACCTCCTGAGGTGGTGAGGCCATGTGGTCTAAGTTGATGGAGGTCAAGAACTCTTACCTGGCGGAGGCCTGGAAGGAGCTCTTCAACGCCGAGGCGATGGCGGTGCGCATCGTGCCGCCGCTGGGCATCGGGCCCGACCTGGCCCCCCGCGAGATCTGGGTGCCCGACAGCAAGACTCACGTAGCGCGCGAGATAATGCGAAAGATTTAGATGCTGCTGCCGACCATCCCCGAAGGCGTCGCCTGGGCCATCTTCTTCCTGCCCCTGGGCTCCTTCGCCCTCATCGCCCTCTATCTGAGGTTCCGGCCCACCTGGGCCGGCTACGCCACCGTCGGCGCCATCGGGCTCGCCTTCCTCTTCTCCCTCTGGGTGCTGGACAGCGCCATCGACGCCGACGGCGTGCGACTGGCCTTCCTACCCCACGGCTGGCTCACCTTCGGGCCGGTGGAGATCAACCTGGGCCTGCGCGTGGACGGCCTCACCGCCGTCATGCTGCTGGTGGTGACGGGCGTCTCCCTGGCCGTCCAGTTCTATTCCCAGGGCTACATGGAGGGCGACGAGGGCTACGCCCGCTACTTCGCCTTCATGTCGCTCTTCACCGCCTCCATGCTGGGGGTGGTGCTGGCCGACAACCTCGTCATGCTCTACGTCTTCTGGGAGATGGTAGGGCTCTGCTCCTACCTTCTCATCGGGTTCTGGTTCCAGCGACCGGCGGCGGCGGCCGCGGCGAAGAAGGCCTTCGTCGTCACCCGCATGGGCGACCTGGGCTTCCTCATGGCCATCCTGCTCATCTTCGTCAAGGCGGGGACGTTCGACATCGGGAGGATCCAGGAGATGGCGGTGGGCGGCCTGCTCCCGACCGGCGTCATCACCGTCTTCGCCCTGGGCGTCTTCGCCGGGGCGGTCGGCAAGTCGGCCCAGTTCCCGCTCCACGTCTGGCTCCCCGACGCCATGGAGGGCCCGACACCGGTGAGCGCCCTCATCCACGCCGCAACGATGGTGGCGGCAGGCGTCTACCTGGTGGCGCGCCTCTTCCCCATCTTCGACGCCTCGGAGGGGGCCATGCACACGGTGGCGGCGATCGGAGGCGTCACTGCCATCATGGCGGCCAGCATGGGCGTGGTCATGACGGACATCAAGCGGGTGCTGGCCTACTCCACTATCAGCCAGCTCGGCTACATGATGCTGGCCCTCGGCGTGGGCGGCTACGTGGCCGCCATCTTCCACCTCTTCAACCACGCCTTCTTCAAGGCGCTCCTCTTCCTGGGTGCGGGCAGCGTCAACCACTCCACCCACACCTTCGACATGCGGCAGATGGGCGGCCTGCGCCGCACGATGCCGGTGACCCTAATCACCTTCACCATCGCCGGGCTCAGCCTGGCCGGTATCTTTCCCCTGGCCGGCTTCTGGAGCAAGGACGAGATCCTGGGCCACGCCTGGGAGGACCAGAAGGCCCTCTTCTGGATCGCCTTCATCACCGTGTTCCTGACCGCCCTCTACATCGCCCGGGTCATCTTCCTAACCTTCGGCGGCGAGTACCGGGGCGGCGAGCAGCCGGCCGAGGCCCACGGGACGCCGGCCCACGGCGGCAAGCCCCACGAGTCGCCCTGGGTGATGGCCCTGCCCCTGGCGGTGCTGGCGGTGCCGGCGGTGGCCTCCGGCTTCGCCAACATCAGCGGCGGCGTGGCCCACCTGCTGGAGGGGGCCCTGCCGGAGGGAATGGAGCTCCACGAGGTCTCCTTCAGCTACGGCATGGCCGCGTCGTCAACGGCGGCGGCGCTGGCGGGGCTCTTCGTGGCCTGGCTCTTCTACGGCGTGCAGGTCTTCTCCGCCGAGAACGTGCGGCGGGCGCTGGCGCCCCTGCACACGCTGGTCAGCAACAAGTACTACATGGATCACCTCTACGAGAGAGTAATAGTGGGCACGCTCTTCTACCGGGGCGTGGCCTTCGTGCTGGACATGTTCGACAGGTTGGTGGTGGACGGCATCGTCAACGGCGCCGCCTGGAGCACCGGGCGCGCCGCCGCCGGCCTGCGACAGCTCCAGTCGGGGCAGGTCCAGGCCTACGGGGCGGTGGCCTTCGCCGGCCTGTTGATCACGCTGGGCCTGGTGCTGGCCCTGAACCCGCCCTAGGCGAGGGGATGAGGAACGGATAAGCGGATGGCGAACCGCGACAATCGAGTGGTCTGCCTAAGCAGGGGGGACACGACCCCAGCCTCAAGGCTGGGGCATGAGAGGGCCAATGGATGCCCCCGCCTTTGCGCCGGAGGCGCATCCGCCTTTGGAGGACAGGCGGGGGTAGAGAACAGCCCCACGAATCACGGACCGGTCAATTTGAGGCGCCCATGCTGACGTTCATGGTGTTCCTCCCCCTCCTGGGGGCCCTGGCCATCGCTCTCCTGCCGCGTGAGCAGGAGGGCCGGGCGCGAGAGCTGGCGGCTGCCGTCACCCTGACCGTATTCCTGGCCTCCCTCGTCCTCTTCAGCCTCTTCGACCGCAGCGGGGGCGGCTTCCAGTTCACGGAACAGACCCGCTGGATCCGGGCCGGCGAGGCCGGCTTCGACATCAAGTACTTCCTAGGGGTGGACGGCCTCAGCGTGGTGATGCTGGTCCTGGCCACCTTCCTCTTTCCATTGGCCGTCTTCGTCTCCTGGGGCATCGACATGCGGCCCAAAGAGTACTTCGCCTGGATGCTGATCCTGGAGACGGGCGTCCTGGGCGTCTTCACCTCCCTGGACCTGGTGCTCTTCTTCCTCTTCTGGGAGGTAGAGCTGATCCCCATGTACATGCTCATCTCCATCTGGGGGAC
>CAZSSQ010000029.1:0-19470 GCA_964609465.1 uncultured Dehalococcoidia bacterium | reverse complement strand
GCGTCCACCACCTCGATGGCCTGGGGGGCTACCTCGCGGCAGGCGTCGCACTTGATGCAGAGGGACTGGTCGATCTCGTAGCTGCCGTTCTTCTTGACGACGGCGTTGGTGGGGCAGATGGCCTCCGCCTCGGCCAACTCGGGCCCCTGCTGGGAGACCTGATAGCGGATGAGGCCCTTGCAGACCTTGGCCCGGCAGCGCTTCTCGAACACGTGCTCCCGCACCTCATCCTCGAAGAAGGTGAGGGTGTTGAGGGCCACAGTGGGGGCGGCCTGGCCGTGGACGCAGTTGGAGTAGAGCATGGTGTTGCCCAGGAGCTTGATGTGCTCGAAGTCCGACTCCCGGCCCTCGCCGCGGGACCAGCGGCGCAGGATTTCCACCAGGCGCTGGGTACCACCGCGGCAGGTGGTGCAGCGGCCGCAGGACTCGTCCTCCGCGAACCACTCGAAGTAGGTGCAGAGGTTCACGATGCAGGCGGAGTCGTCAACGATGACGAGGCCGCCGCCGCCCATCTGGACGCCCTTCTCCCGGAAGGCCTCCGGCTCCAGGGGCAGGCCGGCGTGGACGGCAGGGAGGATGCCCGCCAGAGGGCCGCCGGGCTGGATGGCCTTAAGGGTGCGGCCCTCGGGGAGGCCGCCGCCGGCCTCGAAGATGAGCTTGTCCATGGGGTAGCCCAGGGGCACCTCAAGCACGCCCACCCGCTGGACGTGGCCGGAGAGGCTGAACATCTTGGTGCTCTTGTTACGCTCGGTGCCCAGTGAGCTGTACCATTCCAGGCCGCGGCCCAGGATGAGAGCCGCATCGCAGTAGGTTTCCACGTTGTTGACGTTCGTCGGCTGGCCGAAGACGCCCGACTGGGCGGGATAGGGCGGCCGGATCTTGGGCATGCCGCGCATCTCCTCGATGGAGGCAATGAGGCCCGACTCCTCGCCGCAGACGTAGCTGCCGGCGCCGCGCACCACCTTGGCATCGAAGCTGAGGTCGCTGCCCAGGATGTTGTGCCCGAAGAGGCCCCGCTCGTGGGCCTGCTCGATTGCCTTGTTCAGACGCTCGAAGCAGAGCGGGTACTCCTCGCGGAGGTAGATGAAGCCGTAGCTGGCGCCGGTGGCGTGCGCCCCGATGGCCAGGCCCTCCAGGATAGCGTGAGGGTTGCCCTCCATGAGCATACGGTTCACCCAGGCACCGGGGTCGCCCTCGTCGGCGTTGCACACGAGGTACTTAGGCTGCCTGGTGGCGCCGCGCAGGAAGTCCCACTTACGTCCCGTCGGGAAGTCGGAGCCGCTGCGGCCCCGGAGGGTGGAGTCGGATACCTCCTTGATGACCTCTTCCGGCGTCAGGGTGACGGCGCGGGCGAGGCCGCCGTAGCCGCCACGGGCGATGTAATGGTCGATGTTCTCCGGGTCGATGACGCCGCAGTTGGCCATCAGACGACGCACCTGGGGCGCCCAGAACGGCAGGGAGCCGATGGGCGGCACGCCGTTGAGGGGGGCATCACCGAGGGAGGCCAGGGCCAGGTCGGAGCAGAGGCCGTCGCGCACCAGGGCCTCCTCGACCAGCCGGGGCACCTTGTCCTCGGTTAGCTTGCCGTACAGGATGCGCCGGCCGTCGGGCCAGGCCACCTCGACCAACGGCTCGGCGTAGCAGAGGCCGTTGCAGCCGGCGATGCCGATGTCGACGTCGAGCCTGCGCCGCTCTACCTCGGAACGGAGAGCGGCCAGGGTCTCCCCTGCGCCGGCCGCGATGGTGCAGGTGCCATAGTAGACGGTCACGCGGGGCCGCGAGGGTGACTCTACGGCCCGCCAGACATCGAGGGCCCCCTGGCGTAGCTCCTCGTAGACGGTCACGGGGGGCTCCCTCCGTCCCTCCCGGCCGACGGTCGGTTTGCCTTTCGCGAAAGCTCGCGGGCCAGCCGGACGGCGTCAGCCGCCGAGAGGCGGCCCCGCGGCCGGCCGTTGACCCAGACCAGGGGAGCCTGATTGCAGGTGCCGTTGCACTGGCCCAGATGCAGGCCGAGGCGGTTGTCCTCGGTGCTCTCACCCATCTTGATGCCCAACACCGCTTCCAGGATGCGGCGAACGTTCTCGCTGCCCTTGAGGCAGCAGGCGGGTCCGCTGCACCAGGAGACGGTGGTCTCCGGCGGCGGCGTCAGGCGGAACTCCGAGTAGAAGCTTATGGTGCCGTAGACCCGGGCCGTGCCCAGCTTCAGATGCTGGGCGACGACGGGTATGGCGGCAGGGGGAACGTAGCCGTAGTGCTCCTGGAGGCGGTGGAGGGCCGCCAGCAGATCACCGTCGCCGGGCTTCAAGTCGGCGATGAGCTGCCTGATCTCGAGAACGGCTTCAGTGTCGGGCAAGAGATGGGCCTTTCCAGTCCCTCCGCCAGGCTTCAGCCAATATAGCGCACGGGTGCCGTAGGCTCAAGACGATCTGGGCTTCAGGCAGGGAAAGGAGGTTAGCTAACGGCGCGGCGTGCCGCTGGACTCGCCGCCAGGTCCTCCATCGCCATGTCCGCCACCCGCTCGCCCATGATGATGCTGTAGTTTTGGCCCCGGTCCTCCGGGTAGATCTGGTTCATGGTCGCCAGGTAGAGGCCGGGGATGGGCGTCCGGTGCTCGGGGATAAGGCGGCGGTAGCCGGTAGTGACGATGGGCTGCGCGTAGGGACCCTTGAAGAGCCAGCGCTCCCTTACCCAGTCGGCAGAGAAGCGCGGGTTGATGCGCTGGAGAGCGGGCAGGAAAAGCTCCCAGAGCTGCTCCTCGCTGAGCTCAAAGTAGGGGTGGTCCGGCCGCAGGTAGTTGGAGATGTAGAGAACGTGCTGGCCCCCATAGTGCTCCCGCTCGATGAAGTTGGTGTGCTCGATGACGGCGAGGAAGGGCATGCCCGGCTCAGCGATGTTCAGCCAGTATATGTGAGACAAGGACTCCCGCAGCGCCAGGATCATGCAGAGGGCCCACTGCCAGCGTACCGAGGTCAGCTTGCCCCGGTAGTCCTCGGGGAGGGCCGGCACCAGCCGCTCGAAGGCGTGAGAGGGCATGGCAGCGACGACGGCGTCGGCGGGGACGCGCTCGCCGCTGGCCAGGAGGAGGCCGCTGGCCCTGCCTTCCTCCACCGTCACCTCCTGCACCGGCGTCCCGACCCGCACGTCGGCGCCGCCCTCGCGCAGGCGGCGCTCCAGCTCATCGATGTACACGCCGAAGCTGCCCATCAGGTACCCTAGCTGCTCCTTCTGCATGGGGCCGCCCCGCCGGGAGCCGAAGCGCAGGTGGATCTTGCTCCACAGCCAGGCGATGGAGACCTCGTCGCCGGCCTCGCCGAACTTGCCCCTCAGCAGCGGTCCCCAGACCACGTCGAAGACCCGGGGGCTCACGTTTTTCACGATCCAGTCGCGCGCGGTCACGTCCTCGAACTGTTCCCAGCGCTCCTGCCGGCGCAGGCGCAGACCCATGAGGCCCAGCCTCACGCGGTCGAGCAGAGGTAGCGGACGAAAGCGCAGCAGGTCGAGAGGCGTCACGAAGTCGTAGATGCGGCCGCCCTGGAAGAACCCGACCTTCGAGTCGCGCCAGGTCAGGCGGTCGCCCAGGCCCAGGTCGTTGATGAGGCGGATGACAGCAGTATCGCCGCTGAAGATGTGGTGATAGAAGGATTCCAGTCGCCCGCCGCCCACCTCGAAGGTGCGCACCAGGCCGCCCAGGCTAGGGCCGGCCTCGAAGAGCGAGACCTGGTGGCCTCCCTGGAGGAGACGGTAGGCGGCGGCCAGTCCGGCGACTCCTCCCCCCACGACGGCGACCTTCATTCTCTGCCCCGCCCTTCTGCGCCCAGGCGCCCACCCGTGGCCGGCTCCACGTGGCCTGTCGAAGCCGGCTCCGGCGCAGCCGCCGGCCGTCCTAGCATCTCACCCAGCGAGAGGTTGATGGACCAGAGGAAGAAGAGCCCCAGGGCAATAACCGGGAGGAGGAGAAGGGCATGGAGGACGATGGCATAGGCGCGCACGGTATCAGTGGCGACGGCGAACGGGGCCAGAGCCCACCGAGTGCCCAGCTCGAAGGGGCCGACGCCCCCCGGCGTGGGCAGGGTTATCGCAAGGTTGGCCGCTGCCGCCACCAGCAGATAGATGTCGAACCCTAACCCCAACCCAAAGGCTTCGCCTACCATGTAGTACATCGTCGCTTCCAGCAGCCATGACACCACGGAGGCGACCCAAGCGCCGGCCATGGCCGTCGGACTGCGCAACGATTGAAGCCCCTTCAGGAAGGAGTCGGCCAGCCCCTGAGCGCGGCCCTTCACGCGCCCAGGCAGCAGACGCACCACGATGTCCACAGCCCACCTGCTCCGGCTCTCTGAGGTCACTAGGACGTACATGATCACCACGCCGACACCGAACAGGGCCGCCATCACGATGGCGAGCGTGCGGACTTCGGCGCTCACTGTGGCGAACAGGCCGGCCAGGATGAGGAACAGCAGCAGAGTGAGCCCGTCGAAGACGCGGTCCACCACGATGGTGCCCAGGCTGGCGGACATGCTCACCCCTTCCCGCTCGCGCAGGATATAGGCCCGCACCAGCTCCCCGACGCGGGCCGGGATGAGGTTGTTAGCCATGAAACCGATGATGACTACCGGGTAGAGGCGGGCCGTGCTTACGGTCTTTATGGGCCGCAGCAGGTACTTCCAACGCAGGGTGCGGAACCAGGCGGCCAGGAAGTAGACGGGCAGCGAGAGGAAGGCCAGGAGGTAATTGGCGTCCGCGAAGGCGTCCTTGATCTCCTGGAAATTGGTCCCATGGAGGAAGAGGGCAATAAGGATCAGGCTGACGGCCAGCCCAATCCACACCCGCCGGCTACGCCACAAGGAACTCTCCGAGGCCGCCCGTACTCTGTTCAGAGGGCAGTCACCGCCCGCTGTCACTGCCATCTTCGGCGGGCGAACGTGAGACATTATAGGTTCGCCTGCGCAAGGGGGTCAAACGAGGGGCCTACTCCTCGGCAGGCGCGTGGCGCTTGCGGGGCGCCGGCTTCGGCAGACGCCCTGATGAGCGCCGCCACTGCCAGATGGCCGCACCTGCCGCCGAAAGCGCAAAGGCCAGAAGCGCCAGAGCCAGGGGGCTGGGCCGCGACAGGTAGGCCGCCACCGTGCGGTAGAAGTCGCTGATGGCTGCCCCCAGGATGAGGTAGAGGGCCGCCCAGAGCGTCGCCGAGACAGCCGTGTAGACCAGGAACGGGAAGTAGCTGATACCGAAGGTCCCGGCGGCGATGGAGGTGATGGTGCGGAAGCCCGGTGTCAGCCGACCAAAGACGATGACGGGGCCGGTGTGTCTCCTCAACCAGTGGCCTACACCCTCGACACGCTCATCGGGGATGTGGGCAAACCTGCATAGCCGTCCCAGGACGGCCATGCCCCCCAGACGCGATACCCAGTAGAGGATCGAGGAGCCGCACAGGGTCGCCATCACTACCAGGGAGACGACGGTGGGGGCGCTGGCCTGCCCGTTCGCTACCTCGGTGCCCGCCAGGAGGATAATGGTGTCACCAGGGGCCGGCAGGGGTATGCCAGCCTCCTCGATGAAGAGCAACAGGAAGAGGGCCAGGTAGAGGTGGTCGCGCGAGAAGGCCAGAAGGGCGTCGGCAAATTCGCGGAAGAAGTCCACGCCGGCGGGGGCCTTTCCTCACATCGCCCCGCTCAGGGGGCCGTCAGGCTGGCTAGGGGGACGCGGCGCACTTCGCTGGTGCTGCCGTCCGACACGAAGACATCGCCGGCGCTGCTCACGGCCACTCCCACCGGGCGGTTGACCCCCACCTGCCAACCAGGGGCCTGCCAGCTAGCGACCTGTCGGCCCTCGCTGTCGAAGACAAGCACGGCGCTGTTGGCTGGGTCAGTGGCCACGATGCGGCCGTCGCCGAGGACCGCCAGGTACGGCTTGTCAGATACGCCATGGCTGCCCCAGCCCTCGACCGGGATCTCGCCCAAATACTCAAACTCGGGGCTGAAGCGCTGGATACGGCGGTTCCAGGCATCGGCGACGAGGATCTCCCCCGAGGGGGCGATGGCGATGCCCACCGGCTCCTCGAACTCGCCGGGGCCGCTGGGGAGTTGCTGTTCCACTTGCTGTCGCTGTTGCTCACAGGCCTCCGGTGACGCAGGCGGGGAGCCGTACTGAGCCAGGAACTCTCCCTCGGCGCTGAACTTGAGGACACGCTTGTTGCCGGTGTCGCTGACCCACACGTTGTCGTCGGCATCGATAGCAATCGACCGCGGTCCGAAGAGCTCCAGGGGCTCCGGCGCCCGCTGACACACGTCCACGAAAGCCCCACCCCACGCCTTCTGGAACTGGAAGTTGGAGTCGAACTTCTGGATACGGTGGTTCCAGGAATCGGCCACGTAGATGTTGCCCTCGCTATCCACTGCCACGCCCCAGGGCTCGTTGAACTGGCCTTCATTGCCTCCGGCGGTTCCGAGTACGCCCAGGAAGTGGCCGTCGCCATCGAACTTCTGGATGCGGTGGTTGCCGCTGTCGGCCACGTACAGGTTCCCCTCGCGGTCGACAGCCAGGCCGGCCGGAGAGGAGAACTGGCCGCGAGCTCCGCCCGGCTTGCCGATGATGACCTGGCCCTCGGGGCCCTGGACCGGCTCCTCCGGCGGCTGCTCGTAGATAGGGACGCCGGTGACAGCGGCGTAGCTCTTGGGGAAATAGACCACGCCGTCCAGAGAGCCTAAAGGCGCCGGCGGCGTCCGCGACACGTAGTAGTTGCGCCAGGTGTTCCAGGTGTTGGGGCTGAACAGCACATCCATGAAGTTGTGGCGAGTGAGGATCCGGTAGCTCTCGGGGAACCACCAGCGCAGGCGGAAGGGCTGGCCGCTGTCGTACACCGCCGGGTCCAGTTGGAGGCTTCCCACCTTCGCCTTCTCGATGAGTAGAATGGCGCCACTAGGCGGCGGCGCATCGCTGGATGACCGGTAGGTGACGGCGCGGTAGTCACGCAGGTACCAGACCCAGGGCCAGGTGAACTCGCTGTCAACGAGGATGGGCACGTCGCGGCCCAGGCCCGTCGCCTTGCCCACCTCCTCTATGGTGTCCCTGATACGCGGAACGTCCGGCGATGTCTGAGTGTAGACGAGAAGCTCCACCGGTATGTCGCCGTGCTCGAAGCTGGCGACACCCGCTGTACGGATGGAGAAGACCAGCAGTCCGGCAACCACTGTAGCCGTCGCCGCCTGAGCCAGGACCCGGCCGCCGGCCTGCCTGGCAAGGGCGACGGCGGCCGCCGCTACCAGCGCCAGCAGGACAGCCAACACGACCGCCGCCGTCGACGCCGACAGAACGATGAGGATGACAACGGCCAGGGCGGCAGCGGCCGGACCCAAGGCCAGCACCAGCCTCGAATTCAGCGACGGCACCACCATCCGCAGCGCCTCGGGTAGCCTCATCACCCGGGGCAGGCTCACCCGGCTGTAGAGTTCGTTCACCGTCTGCCCGGCCAGAAGGGCGATGGGCAGGGCCATGTGCACGGTGAGCCAGGGCATCTTCTCGCCGGCCATGGTGAAGGCAAGCAGGCCGGCGGAGATCCAGAAGATGAGAAAGAGGGTGAAGGCGTTCCGTCGGAAGCCGAGCCAGACAGCCCCTGCTATGGCCAGGAGCAGGGTCAGAAACTCGTACACGGGCAGGAGCATGAAGTAGTAGAAGATAGGCTGCTCGCCCCGGCGCACCGACTGCTGCTCGATCCAGTAGTCGGTGGAGCCCCAGATGCCCGTCCAGAAACCGGCTGGATTGCTGAAGAAGGCGGTGAAGAGGAGGACGTAGACGCCATAGAAGGCAGCGGCGCTGATCAGCCACACCCTGGGGTTCCAGAGCAGCCCCACGTAGAGGCTGAGGATGAGGAGGACGGTGACGCTCGCGTTGCGCAGCCCGAGCTCGGCGTGGGACTGGTAGCCCGAGTTGCCCGGTATGAGCGGCACATGGTCTCCTATGAGCTGTAGCATGCCGGCATACTGGGGCGCCGCCAGGGTGCCCAGAACCAGCAAGGGGACGCCGGCAGCCGGCATCTTCAGCAGGCCCCAGCGCTGCCGGAACCGCGTCAGGACCGGCCAGAGGATTACCAGCAACCAGGAAAACACCAGTAGCCAGACGAGGATGGAGCCCGCTTCCAGTTTGTCCATCTCCCGCCTGGGCGGGCGGTCGTCTGACCGTTGCCGGCGCACCTGATCCAGGAGGTCCAGGGCCACCAGCACCTCCAGGAAGGTGAGGAAGATAGCCACCATCATGTAGGTGGTCTCCTTGGTGGCGAAGCTGAAGGCCATGAAGGCCGCCCCCAGATAGAGCCAGAGGTTCCGTCTCTCGGACAGATAACGCCAGATGGCGATCACAAGGGCCAGGGTCCAGAAGGCGGTGTAGATGTCCTCCCGGGAGAAGCGGCTGAAGTAGAGGAGCGTGGGCGAGACGGCGATGAAGGCGGCAGCGGCCAGGGCGCCCAGGCGCCCCAGGTGCCCACGCAGCAGGCAAACCAGGGCCACGATGCCCGTCCCAAAGAGGGCTGCCGGCACCCGCGCCACGAAGTCGCTGGGGCCGAAGAGGATGAAGGCCAGGGCCCCGGCGTGGAACTGGAAGGGCCCGTGCATCATGGGGTCGTGGGTGTAGCCGCGGCCGTCGTAGAAGTACCAGCTATAGGTGGCGTGCAGGCTCTCGTCGTGGTGGAGGGCACGGCCGCCCAGGTCCCAGAGGCGCAGGGCCAGGGCCAGCGAGAGGATGATCCCCCAGGCCAGCAACTCCCAGCGCCCGGGTAGATTCGCGCGCACCGAAGCCAGGAGACGGCCTGCCTGTTCCTTCCGCTCCTGGAGAGCAGCAGCCAGGTCGCCCTCGACAGGCTTGCTCATCTTCTTCTTGGATACGACGCGCTGGGGGCGCTGCCGGTTCCGTGTCACGGACCGCCCTCCATCGCCAGTGCGCTAGCCGCCCGGTAGACTGTGGCACCAGCGTCTTGGTAGGCCACCGGCAACATGCTATCGAACTTCGCCAGCCCCTCCTCAGGGTAGTTCTCCCTCTCGAGGGAGCCGACAAAGACGAAATGGATGCCGTACTTGTCGAGGATAGCCCGCGCCTCCTCCTCGTCAGTGGTGCTGTACAGACGCTCGATGTCCTCGAAGCGTCCTTCCAGTATTGGACAGGAACCGCCGGCCTTGCAGCGCCACTGCTGCTCGTGGGGTGGCCAGGCGATGGGCGTGGTCAGGCCGGTCCACGCTGCTACCCGGCCGGTAGACCCCCAGTCCTCGCCCACTGCCTCCGCCACAACCGCCGTACCGTCCACGTGCTCCCTCAGCCAGTTGACGGCACCAAAGTCCGGCCCGGTGCGGGCGAAGGCCAGCCCGTCCAGGCTCCGGGGCGCATCGAAGCCGTCCGTCCGGTTGAAGGTAGCGGCCACAGGATAGACCAGGGCTGCCACCAGGACAAGGCCTGTGGCGCCCGTCCAGGAGATACGCCACCGGCGGGAGCCCCAGCTCTCCCCCCAGGACGCCGAGGCTAGCCGGTAGAGCGCGAAGCCGTCGGCTACCGCCAGCAGCAGCCAGGCCTGGTAGTAGAGCTTGAAGACGGTGTTCATACGACTGCCGAAGATGTCCTTGACGTAGAAGAACTCGGCGCCCAGCACCAGCAGCACGGCCACAGCGGCCAAGCCCAGGGCGAAGAGCACCGGCAGTCTCCCTTGCTCCTCCTTTCGCTCCGTCTCGACCTCACGCCAGAAGGCCAGGAGAAGGGCCGCCAGAAGACCGATGAGCCCTGCTGCCGTAAACCAGCCGCCCCGCCGGTCGGCGATCTGCTCGCCCAGGCCTCCCAGCCCGTCCAGCCACATCACCCAGAGGGCCCAGACCAGCAGGATCAGGAGACCCGGCGCGAGGGCCAGGCGGATGTGACGTCCCCGGATAGCAGGTCCCTCGGGCGCCGCCAGTCGCTGCCAGACGAAGGGGATGAGGAGCACGGCCAGCGGTCCCCAGATGAGGAAGGCATACAAAGGGCGGGTGGAGGTGTCGACCACAGGTGTGAAGCCCGATGCCTGGCTGCTGAAGCTGCGGTAGAAGGGGATGTAGGCGGCGACCGCCACCACCAGCAGAGGCAGGGCGAAACCGAGGGTCGCTGCGACCAGGGGGCGCCAGTTCCAGGCACCCAGCCCAAGGCGATTGCGCAGGAAGGCGAACGCCACCACGATGAAGGCGAAGGTGGGCATGTCCCAGGTGTTCAGAAAGAGGAGGCCGCCCACCATCACACCCGTGGCCAGCAGCATGAAGGGATGTCGCACCCAGAAGGCGGCGTCCAAGCGTTCCTCCTGGTGGAGGAGGAGGAAGGCCACCCCCACCGTCATCAGCACGAAGGGTATGGCCATGACGTGAGGATGCATGTCCCCCAGCAGGAAGCTGAAGAAGGGGAACTCGGTGATGGTCTCCGGGATGATGCGAGTGGCCCGCCACCAGAACCAGAACTCGGTGGGGTACCACGCCGTGGTGGTCTTGCCAGCGGTCAGGTTCTCAATACCAATCCAGTTGTAGAAGCCGCTGCCGCCGATGCCGTGGGCCGCCATCATCTCGAGGATGCCCTCCAGGTTGGCGAACAGGACCACCAGGGCAGCGGCGGCCACGCCATAGAAGACTGGCGAGTGCAGGAGGAGGTCGACGGTGGTCGGCGGCGGCTCCTTCTCCTCCGCCTTCCCCAGTGGCGAATCCGGCTCCGGGGGAAGAGGCGCCCCGACGGACGCCCGTCCGGGCGGTTCCGCCTTGGGCGAGGCTGACGGGTTCCCGCCGGCGGCCTGCCGCGCCGCCACCAGGTTGTAGGCGACCCCGAAGGCGGCGGTGGCCGCCAGCGCCGCTACCGTCATCAGACCTAGGTTGAAGGCGAAGCTGGTCGGCACCGCCGATAGCTTGCCCAGGGTCGACACCATCAGGTGTCCGAAGTAGTAGTAGCTAATGGAGTGGCCCGAGAGCCAGGGGTCCGCCGGCGGGAAGTTGTCGGCCCGGCTGATGGCGTTGATGAAGGCGAAGTCCATGGGCTTCTCGGTGCCGGCGATGTCGGACACGTAGGAGCGCAGGTAGCCACCCACGGCGAAGACCAGGGTGAAGAGGCCCTCCACCAGGAGGACGTACCGCCCGTGCTCCTCCAGGAAGCGCCACAGTTCGTCGCGGCGGCGCCAGAGGGCCCAGGCGGCGGGCAAAGCCAGCAGGAAGAGAGCCCAAGCCACGCCCCGCTGGCTGTTGGGCAGGATATGAGCGCTGTTGAGGATCCAGAAGAGGTAGGTCAGGAACAGAATCCCGAAGGGCTTGCTGAAGGCCCAGCCCCGATCGGGAAGACGGTGGAAGAAGCCGTAGGCCAGGGGGAAGGCCACCAGCCCCACGAGCTGGATAATGAACCACCAGAAGAGAGCGTCAATCATCGCGGCGAGCGCTGGGCCGGCTGACGTTTCACCCTAACGATACGCAGCCTGCGGCAGGCGGGTTGCGCCACCGCAGGAAGACAAGGCAGTAGGTGCTCAGGCGAAGAGGGCTTCAACGAAGGCCTCGGGCGAGAAGGGGCTGAGGTCCTCGGCCCGCTCGCCGGTGCCCACGAAGAGCACCGGCAGACCCAACTGATCACAGATGGCGAAGACGATACCCCCCTTCGAGGTGCCATCCAGCTTGGTGAGGCAGATGGCCGTCACCTCCACCGCCTCCGAGAAGGCCTGGGCCTGGATGAGGGCGTTCTGGCCGGTGGTGGCGTCCAGGACCAGGAGCACCTCGTGGGGGCCCGTGGGGTCGTGACGCTGGACGACGCGGCGGATCTTGCGCAGCTCATCCATGAGGTTCGTCTTGGTGTGAAGGCGGCCCGCCGTGTCGATGATGACGGCGTCGGCGCCGCGGCTCTGGGCGGCCGCCAGAGCGTCGAAGACCACGGCGCCGGGGTCAGCGCCCGGCCGGTGGGCGACCACCTCGGCCCCCACGCGCTCTCCCCAGAGTCGCATCTGGTCGATGGCGGCGGCGCGGAAGGTATCGGCGGCGGCAACCACCACCCGGCCACCGTCAACACGATAGGCGTGGGCCAGCTTGGCGATAGTGGTGGTCTTGCCGCTGCCGTTGACGCCCACCACCAGGATGATGGCCGGTCGAGGGAGCGCCTCGGTGCCGCCGTTGCGCCAGAGGCGGCCTCGGGGCTCGCTGGCCCGCAGGATGGCGACCAGCTCCTCCTGGAGGGCAGCCCGCACGGCGGCCGGCTCCCGGAGGCGCTCCGCCGCCACGCGCTCTCGCAGATGGTCCAGCACCTTCTGGGTGGTGGCGACGCCGGTGTCGGCGCCGATGAGCAGTTCCTCCAGCTCCAGCCAGAGCTCCTCATCGAAGGAAGGGCGGTCGAAGAGGCGGGTGACGCGGCCGAACCAGGAGCGGCGGGTGCGCTCCAGGGCTTCAGCCGTGAGCTCAGCCGAACGGGGCTGTTCCGCCTTCTCCTCGGGCTTCGGGGCGCGGCGAAAGAGACCTACCAGGGGCAATACCCCCTAATCGTTTTCGCACGCCATCGTACATCGCCACCGGAGGAGGGGTCAAGGAAGCGAACCCGTTCGAAGGCAGAAGTGGCAGGGAGGAGGTGAGCCTAGTTCGTTCTGACATCCGCGAGCCGGAGGGAGAGCACGCTGGAGGTGCTGTCGCGGCCCATGGAGACGCCGTAGATGGCGTCGGCCACCTCGATGGTGCGGCGGTTGTGGGTGATGATGATGAACTGCGTTCGCTTGGCCAGCCGTCGCAGGGCGTCCACGAAGCGGCCCACGTTGGCCTCATCCAGCATGGCGTCCACCTCGTCAAGAACGCAGAAAGGCGAGGGGTGCGTTTGAAGAAGGGCGAAGAGGAGGGCCGCCGCTGTCAGTGCCCTCTCGCCGCCCGACAGCATGGCCAGGCTGCCCAGGCGCTTGCCCGGCGGCTGGGCCACGATCTCGATGCCGGCGCCGCCATCTTGAGCCCGCGTCAGCACCAGCTCGGCGCTGCCGCCGCCGAAGAAGGTGGCGAAGTAGCCCTGGAACTCCTTGTTCACCTGCTTGAAGGTGGAGTGAAAGCGCTTCTTGACAAGACCCTCCAGCTCGCTGATGGCGGCTCGCAGCGACTTTTCCGCCTCCCGCAGGTCCTCCATCTGGCCGCGCAGGAAGTCGTAGCGCTCCTTGCTCTCGCCGTAATCGACCTGGGCCTGGGCGTTGACCGGCCCCAGCGACCGCAACTGCCCCCGCAGCTCAGCGATGCGCTCCTTGAGGCGGACCGGGTCGACCTGGGCGCCGCCCCGCATGGGCGGCAGCGATTCTTCGGAGCCGCCGTCCTCCCGCGAGGTCAGCCAGGCGGGCAGCGGAGTCTCTCCATCGCTGCTCACCCTGACCTCTCCAGAGTCCGAAGGCACCAGCCCCTCGGCCTCGATGCTCTGGCGAAGGGCGTCCAGCTCCTCGGAGCGCAGGCGCACCTCTGATTCCGCCTCCAGGAGGGCACGCTCGGCAGCCAGCAGCCGCTGCTGGCCAGCGGCCAGCTCACCGCGCAGGCTGCGTTCGCGCGATTCAAGCTGGGCCCGCTCCTGACGGGCGGGCTCAAGGTCTCGCTGGAGGGTAAGCAGGTCCTGCGCCCCGGCATCCCGCTGCTGCTCGGCCTGCCGCAGGCGCCCCTGGACGGCAGAGTGCTCCTCCTCGAGGCGCGCCGCCTGGGCTCGACGCCCCTCCAACTGGCCCTCCAGCCGCTCAAGAGCGCCCTCGTCGGCTTGGCGGCGCCGGACCAGCGCCTCATGCTGCCCCGCCAGGGCCGACACCTCCCGGCCCGCCTGGGCCGCGGCATCGGCCAGTGAACGGCGGTGGTCGGCCGCTTCTCTGACAGCCTCACGCACCCGCTCCACCTCCGCACCGGCAGCGGCGGCCTCGCCGGCCAGGCGCTCCTTTTCCTTCTGAAGCTCCAGCCGCTCCTGTTCGACGGCGTCCAGCAGGGCCTGCTCGCGGCGGGCGTCTTCGTGCAGCCAGCGCGCCTCGCCCCTCAGCGCACTCACCTCGCTGCGCACTTCCGTCAGCCTCTGCTGCGCAGCGCTCCGGCGTGCCTCCGCCTCCTGCCGCCGGCGCGAGCGCTCCGCCAGGCCCTCTTCGACGCCTGACCGCGAGGCAGCGAGGGCCTGGATCTGCCCTTCCAGGTCCTGGCGGCTGGTTTCCAGGCTCGTCAGCTCCTCGGGGATCTCCTCCAGGTCGCGCCCCAGCGCCAGCACCTCCTGGGCCCGCGCCGAAGTGCCACCGCTCACCGAGCCCACCGGCCTCATGAGCACACCGTCCAGGGTGACCACGCTGCCCAGGCCCCGCTTGAGCACCCGCTGCGCCATCTCCAGGTCCTCGACCACGATGACGCGCCCCAGGAGGGTATCGATGAGAGGGCGGTAGCGGCGGTCGCAGCGTACAAGCTGCGAGGCCACGCCCAGGATGCCCTTCTCCTTCAGCAGGGCCAGAGGGTGCACCTCGCGCAGGCTGTCCAGGGGGTAGATGGTGACCCGCCCTACCTCCCGTTGTGAGAGCATGTCGACGGCGGCCAGGGCATCGGGCTGGCATTCGGCGACGATGGCCTGGATGTTCTCGGCCAGGGCGGCCTCAATGGCCCGCTCCAGGCCCGGCGGCACCCGCAGCAGCCGCCCGACGAGGCCGACGATGCCCTCCAGCCTCGCCTCCACCCCCAGCCCCACCGCCGGCTCTAGGACGCCACCCGCCGTCAGGACAGCTCGTATGGCGGCGTCGAAGCCCACCTGCCGCTCCTGGGCGGCCTTGAGCGCGCTCAGGCGTGTCTCCAACTGCTCGCGGCGCACAGCGATGACGCGCAGGCGTTCCTGCGCGGTGACGAGGGCCCGCTGGTCCTCCTCCTGCTGACGGCGCAGGGTTTCGACCTCGCCGGCCATGGCCTCCGCTTCGATGGCGGCCGCCCTCTCCTCGCTGCGGGCCTGGCGGTAGCGCTGGCCGAGGCTGGCCAGCTCCGTCAGCAGCGCTTGCCGGCGGGCCGCCCTCTCCTCCGAACGGCGGGGGACTTCGCTGCCCGCCCGCAACCGCTGGAGGCGGCCTTCCACTTCCTGCACGGCGGCGCCAGCGCGCACGGCGCGGCCCTCGGCCTCCAGGCCCTTCTCCCTAGCGGCGGCCAGCTCACGCTCCGCCGCCTCCAGCTCCGACTCGCGGGCAGGCAGGCAGGAGCGGGCTTCCGTCAGGTCGGCCTCAAGCGCCTCGAGGCGAGAACGCGCCTCCTCAGACTCAGAGGCCTGGCTATCTCGCTCTGCCTCCAGCTCGCTCAGCTCGGCCGCCAACTCCTGGCGTCGGGACTCCAGAAGGGAGAGACGCTCAGAGTCGAGGGCGATGCTTTGCTCGATGCGCCGCTGCCGCTCGCTGAGAGCGGCCAGGGCCTCCTCGCGACCGCTGATGTCGCGCCGGCGCTCCTCCAGGGCAGATTCCAGGGCGCGCAGTCCCTCCTCACAGGCAGTCACCTGGGTGTGGGCGCCCTGAAACTCCTCCTGGCGCTGGTCACAGGCAGCGCGGGCCGCCGCCAGCAGTTCCTGCGCGTCGCGCCACTGGTGCTCGTACCAGGCCTGAAGTGCCTGCGCCAGCTCCTGGGTGAGGCGCATGTGGGAGGCAGCCCGTTCAGCCTGGCGCTCTAGCTGGGCCAGGCGCGGCCCCAGCTCGCCGGCCAGCAGTCGGACGCGCTCCAGGTTCTCGTAGGTGGCGGCCAGCTTAGCGTGGGCCTCTTCGAGCTTCAAGCGGTGGCGACGGACATCGGCCGCCTCCTCCACCAGGCCGCGCCGCTCCTCGGGACGCAGGCTGAGGACGGCCTCTACCAGGCCCTGGCCCATGAAGGCGTAGCTGTTCTGCCCAACCTGAGCCCTCAGGAAGAGGTCCACCACGTCCTTAAGCCGGACGCGGCTGCGGTTGATGAAGTACTCGCTTTCGCCGTTGCGGTAAGCGCGGCGGGTGACCACCACCTCGCTGAAGTCGATAGGGAGCCAGTTGTCGCTGTTGTCGAGGGTAATGGCGACCTCGGCCATGCCGAGGGGCGCCCGCTGAGAGCTGCCGGCGAAGATGACGTCTTCAAGCTTGCGGGCGCGGAGGTGGCGACCGCCCTGCTCGCCCAGGACCCAGCGCAGGGCCTCGGCCACGTTGGTCTTCCCGGCGCCGTTGGGTCCGACGACGGCAGTGACGCCCGGCCCAAACTCAAACAGGGTGCGCGTGGCGAAGCTCTTGAACCCCAGCAGCTCCAGCCTCTTCAGGTACATCTCTTTCCCCCGCCTGCCGGCTGGTTGGGGCTGGCTAGGAAGGGGCCCCCAGCTTGTCCAGGGCGCGACGGGCGGCTTCCCGCTCAGCCTGGCGCTTGGTCTTGCCCTGGCCTATGCCCGCCACTTCGCCGTCCAGGCACACCTCGACGGTGAAGAGACGGGCATGCTCCGGCCCCTCCACCTTCAGCGTGCGGTACTCGGGGAGATCCTGCCCCCGTGACTGGACCAGCACCTGGAGCCGCGACTTCGGGTCCGCTGGCACGACGCCCGACTGTATGGCCTCGAACTCGTCGGCCAGGGCCGAGGTGACGAAACCATCGACGGCCCCCAGTCCCTGGTCAACCAGGATGGTTCCTACCACGGCCTCGAACACGGCGGCAAGATTGCTGGGGCGGCGGCGCCCTCCGGCCGCCTCCTCCCCTCGCCCCAGCAGCAGGCAGTCTCCCAGGGCTAGCCGTTCGGCGGCCCGAGCAAGGGTATCTCGTCGCACCAGATGTGCCCTGAGTTCCGTCAGGAGGCCCTCCCCGTGGGTCGGGAAGAGCTCATAGAGCCGCTGAGCCACCACGAGGCTTAAAGCAGCGTCGCCCAGGAACTCTAGCCGCTCGTTAGAGAGGAGGCTCACTTCCGGGTTCTCGTTGAGGTGGGAGCGGTGGACGAAGGCCTGACGCAGAAGATGTGGATCCTGAAAGGTGAGGCCCAACCGGTGTTCCAGGTCCTCCCAGTCGTCCAACGCTTGCCCTCCATGGCTATGTGTCCCGCAGGACGCGAAAACGGCAAGACCGCCTGCGGGCGGTCTGCCTGATCGAACTCAGACTCCGGGGATAGCCTTCTGAATGTGCCCCGGCGCGTTCGAAAGGCTGGTGACGTTGACGGTCACCCGGATAGCCCGTCGGCTCTAGCAAGCCCGTCTCGGCTTGCACCTGGCGCAGGTGTCACTGCTGTCAGGCAGCGCTCCGTACTCGAAGCAACTATGGGACGGCGGCCCCGCCTCCGCCGGGCACAGGCCACGGCCATGATAGGAATGGCCCCCAACTTTGTCAAGCATACATGATATAATGGCCGCGCCGCCAGGTCGGTCGTCAGGCTCACCGCCGGGCTCCGCTCACTTCCACCCGCAGTCACTGTCAAGCCTGATATGTCCATACCCGAGGCCCCCCTAATCGAGAAGCTCCTGTCGCGCCTTTCGGCACCGATGGCAGCCATCCTAACCGAAACCATCGAGGCAGCACGCCGCCGAGGCCTCTCCCTGTGTCTGGTAGGGGGCGGCGTGCGCGATCTCCTTCTGGATCGCCCCCACCTGGACGTGGACCTGGCGGTGGAGGGAGACGCCGCCTCGCTGGCCGAGGAGCTGGCGGCCGAGGTTGGGGCGCGGCTGACTGTCCACCACCGCTTCGGGACAGCCAGCCTGCGTCTGCCTGCCGGACAGGCAGGCGGTCCAGATATCGGGCTCGACCTGGCTCAGACCCGCGACGAGCACTACGACCGGCCCGGCGCCCTGCCCTCCGTCCGTCCCGCCACTATCGCCCAGGACTTAGCCCGCCGCGACTTCACCGTCAACGCCCTGGCCCTGGGGCTGGCAGGGGAGCAGGCCGGCCGTCTGCTGGATCCCTACGACGGGCAGCGGGACCTGGCGGCTCGGCGCCTGCGCGTCCTCCACGACCGCAGCTTCCAGGACGATGCCACCCGCATCCTTCGCGGCCTCCGCTACGAGGGCCGTCTCGGGTTCCGGCTCGAGCCCGCGACGCAGCGCCTCCTGTGCCGCGACCTCTCTTACCTGGATACCATTAGCGGCGCTCGCCTGCGCCGCGAGCTGCTGGCAATCCTGGCCGAGGACTGCCCCGAGCGCATCCTGGGCCGGGCTCAGGCTCTGGGCGTGCTGTCCGCCCTTCACCCGGCCCTCTCCTTCGACCGGCGGAGAGCCGCCGCCTTGGCTCTCGCCCGGCGTCGGCCCCTGGCGCCCCCCCCCGAGGTGTGCCTATGCCTGCTGGCGGCCGGAGCCGCGCCGAACCAGGTCGAGGGCGCCCTTCTCCGCCTTGCCCTGCACGGCACCTGGGAGCGGCCTCTGCGCGATTCCCTCCGTATGCGAGAGGCGGCATCGCGGCTGGCGGCGCCCGGCCTCCGGCCGAGTCAGGTGGTGGCTATCCTGGATCCTCTTAGCGCCGCCGCTATGGCCGCCCATGCCCTGCTGCAGCCCCCCGGCACCGTGCGAAGGCGGCTGCGGCAGTACCTGGAGCACTGGCGCTATCGACGGTCGGCCCTGCGGGGGCGGGATCTCCAGACCCTGGGCGTCGCGCCCGGTCCCGCCATGGGCCAGATGCTGGCCCGTCTGCGCGCCGCCAGGCTGGACGGCGAGGCCCGGGGACGCGAAGATGAGGTGAGCCTGGTACGCGCCTGGCAGTCGGCCGGGACCCCGGGTTGAAGGGGGCAGCCTGTGGAAACCTGCGTGGTCTGCGGCGAGGCCGTGGACGAGACGAACTCGGCGGTGTGCCAGGGGTGCAACCGGCGCTATCACCTGGTGCTGAGACAGGGCGCGCAGGGCAAGGACTGCGGCGACGTCTGGATCAACCAGGCGTTCATGTCGTTGCAGTTTGCCTGCTCCAACTGCTTGCGGGGTGCCAGAGCCGATTCAGCGCCACCCACGGCCAGTATGCCGGCGGCATCGGAGGCCGCATCCGCGCCCCGGCCCCGCTGGGACGCTCTGCCGAACGATAAGGCCCCGCCGAGCCGGGCTCGGCGCTATCGTAGCCAACGGCGCTACCGCAAACGGTAGAGGGAGGGGAGGAACCGGGCCCATGCCGAAGAAAAAGCGACGCCGCGCGGCCAGCACCCCCACCTTCATGACGACGGCCGGGTGGCGTTGGCGCAGCTTCCCGGTCTTCTTCGCCTTCGTGTGCGGCGCCTTCGTCATGGGCCTGCTGAACGGCGTCACCAACCTCGTGGGCGCGGTCTTCTTCTACCTGGCCCTGTTTGGCGTCGCCTTTGGGGCGGCGCACATGGTAACGCGCTGGCTGGCCGAGCGACGGATGCGCCGCCGTGTGCCCGGAACGCCTCCACCTTCGACGGAGGCCGGACGAGACGCCGAGGAGCGCCGTCGCCTTCCCGAAGGCGCACCCCGCCGCCGTTGAGCGGCACTCCCTACTCTCCAGCGAAGCCGTCCAGGATAGCGGCGACGTGCTTGGTCCCCAGGATGAAGTCCCCTATGCGGATGTTCTCATCGGGGGCGTGGGC
>CAZSSQ010000028.1:17520-19553 GCA_964609465.1 uncultured Dehalococcoidia bacterium | reverse complement strand
CATCCTGTCAGCTGCGACGACGACTTTGGTTGCTTCATCGCACAGGATACCTAGGCAGACTGTCACAGCAGGTCTCCACCCCGGCACATGATGGGACCACTGCATGGTACCAGAATCGTCGCCGTTTTGCATCCCCTAGTTGCCACTAGCTTCAGTTTCGCCCCACCCCGCCCTGACAGGCTTACACGCTTCCGTGTACGCTCCTCCCATGGACAGGAAAGGGCAAAGGCGGCCGGCCTGGGACGCGGCGGGGGTGCATGCCCTGCGCCGTCACTTAGGCCTCACCCAGCAGGGGCTGGCCGACGAGCTGGGCACCCGCCAGCAGACGATCAGCGAGTGGGAGCGGGGCCTGTATCGCCCCCGGGGCGCCTCGGCCCGCCTGCTGACCCTGGTGGCGGAGCGGGCCGACTTCGCCTACGAGGCCGTGCCAGCGGAAAGCGAAGACAGGGATGCCCGCTAGCAGCCTGCGCCTGCCTGACCGGCAGGCAGGCCTTCCTGCCGGACGGCCAGACCCTCCGTCGGCAGCGCTGCTGCCGCCCCCGCCCGTGCCGCTCACCCGGCCGCCGCCGGAGCAGGAGCTGGTCCAGCTCTGGCACGGCCAGCACCTGCCCTCAAACGCTCTGGCTACCCGACACGGCGGGCCCCTGCGGGTGGTCTACCGGGGCCGTCTCTCGTCGGGGCCGGGCCCTGACTTCCGAGACGCCGTTATCGAAGGGCCGGAGGGCGAGCTCTTGCACGGCGACGTAGAGGTGCACGTCCGGGCCTCGGGCTTCCGCCACCACGGCCACGGCCGGGACCCCGCCTACGACGCCGTCGTCCTCCACCTGGTCTGGGAGGATGACGAGGGCGAGGACACCCTTCTCCCCTGCGGGCGGCGGGCGCCGGTCGTGGCTCTGGCGCCCTGGTTCCAGCGCCGGCGCCAGGAGCTGGCGCACCTGCTGAGGCGGCCGGACGCCTGGCGCGAGCCCTGCTTCAGTGCTCTGGCCCGTCTGGGCCCCGAGGCTGTGGGTGACGTCCTGGACCGCCTGGGTGACCTTCGCTTCCGCCAGAAGGCGGAGGGCTTCCGTCGCGCCCTCTCGGCCGAGGCGGCGGACCAGGTCCTCTACGCCGCCGTCCTAGAGGCCCTGGCCTACGGCGGTCAGCGGGAGGCCTTCGCCCGGCTGGCCCATGAGCTCCCCTACCACGGTCTTCTGGCGGCGGCCGCCGGCCGGCCCGGCGCCGAGGCCGCGGCCCGCCTGGAGACGATGCTCCTGGCCGCCGCTGGTCTGGCGTCTTTCCCTGCCCCCAGTCTCTGGCGGCCGCGCTGCCGGCGGCCGGCTAACCACCCTCGCCGCCGGCTGGCTGGGGCGGCGCGCCTCCTGGCGCGGGCGCCGTCGGGGCTGGCGGCCTACGCCCGCGCCTGCCTGACCCCGGAGGTTTCCCCGGCCGCTGCCGTCCGCGCCTGGATGGTAGCTGGGGAGGACGGCACGGCGGCGCTGGTCGGCCGCGGGCGGGCGATCGAGATCCTGGTCAATGCCGTCCTGCCCTTCCTGGCGGCCGGCGGCGCCGGGGCCGATGGCACCATCCAAGAGCGGGCCCTCGCCCTCTTCCACCGCCTGCCGGCGGCAGGCGGCTACGGAGTCACCGCCCACCTGGAGCGGGCCCTCGCCCCCAGCGGCGGCCGGCGCCTGACGGGGAGCGCCCGCCGTCAGCAGGGCCTCCTTTGGCTACTGCACTATTACTGCCGCCAGGGCGGCTGCGCCCAGACGGACACCGGCGGCTGCCCCCTGTCCTAGCAGGGCGCTGCCCTGCACTTACTTCAGGCCGGGTCCCTGCGGGACCCGGCCTTTCTTCTCCGACACCTGGCGCAGCATTGAGAAGACGCGCGGCAATGTCCCATCGCTGGGAGCAGGCCAGGCGGTATGCCCGCAGCTTCGGGACCCCGTCGTGCCAAACGTGAGGCCGGCCGAATCGAAACGTAGATTCGTCGACTAGGGCCTAGGCGATGGGTAGGGTGGCGAAGACGTCCAGGTCCAGGCCGGAGGGGGGGGCCT
>CAZSSQ010000028.1:0-17420 GCA_964609465.1 uncultured Dehalococcoidia bacterium | reverse complement strand
TAGGCGATGGGTAGGGTGGCGAAGACGTCCAGGTCCAGGCCGGAGGGGGGGGCCTGCTGGAGGCGGAAGTAGGCGCAGCCCGCCACCATCGCGCCGTTGTCAGTGCAGAGGGCAGGAGACGGGACGCGCACGGGGACGGGGGAGCGCCGGACCAGCGCCTCCCGCAAGGCACTGTTGGCGGCGACGCCTCCCGAGAGCAGGATCTGGGATACCCCCTCGCGGCGGGCGGCGCGCACCGCCTTGGCCACCAGCACGTCGACCACGGCCTCCTGGAAGGCGGCCGCCACTTCCGCTACCGGCAGGGGCTGGCCGACGCCCGTGGCGGCGGCCTGCTGGCGGGCCAGGCGGAGGACGGCCGTCTTGAGGCCGCTGAAGCTGAAGTCATGGGCGTCCCCCAGCCAGGCCCGAGGCAGGCGCAGCGAGGGCCGGCCCACGCCGGCGGCCGCGCGCTCGATGGCGGGGCCGCCGGGGTAGCCCAGGCCCAGGAAGCGGCCCACCTTGTCGAAGGCCTCGCCGGCGGCGTCGTCGCGGGTGCGTCCCAGGCGGCGGTAGCGCCCGTGCTCCTCCATCAGCACCAGGTCGGTGTGGGCCCCGGAGACGATGAGCGCCAGCATGGGGAAGCCGCGTGGCGCTGGACCCCCGTCCTCCAGCCAGTTGGCATAGTTGTGGGCCTCCAGGTGGTGGATCCCGACAAAGGGAAGAGAGCGGGCGAAAGCAAGCGCCTTGGCCAGGTTCACCCCCACCAGCAGGGAGCCGGAGAGCCCCGGCCCGTAGGTCACGGCCACCGCATCGAGGTCCGACCAGCGGCAGCGGGCCTCCTTCAGGGCCGCCTCCACTACCGGCACCAGCCCCTCCAGATGGTGGCGCGAAGCTACCTCGGGGACGATGCCTCCGTAGCGGGCGTGGATGCGGGCCTGGGAGGCGACCACGTTGGAAAGGACGCGGCGCCCGTCCTCCACCACCGCTGCCCCCGTCTCGTCACAGGAGGTCTCGATGCCCAGGATCTTCACGGCGGGGGCATCTCCGTGGCGTAGAGGGAGTCGCCCACGAGCACGTACAGGAGCCCGGCACCGGCGTCCACGGCCGCGGAGCGCAGGTCCGTGAAGGTGCGGCTCACGAACTGAGCCTGGAACTCGCCCCCAGCCGACAGCGATACGAGGCGTTTGTTGCCGCGGTCCACCACCAGCAGCCCGCTTTGCACATTGGCGGTCAGGGAGGCCGGTGACAGCAGGCCGCGGTCGATGCCGGCCAGGGCGAAAGGCTCCTCGACGCCGTGGGCGAAGCGCCGGATGCTGCCTTTCTCAGTGAGCAGGTACAGGTCACTATCCACGGCCAGCGCTGCCGCCCCTGACAGGTCTACCTCGCCCAGGAGCCCGCTGCGCTCGCTGTCGAAGCCGGAGTCGGTGGCCGGGTAACGCCACACCTGGTTGGAGACCACGTCCAGGATGTAGAGGTTACCACCGAAGGCAGCGGCGCCGTCGAGGCTGCCCCATTCCTGGGCACCGCGGAGGACCAGCGGCGCGGCGTCGCCGCCGGGGACAAGAGAGAACAGGTGGCGCTGGTCGTCCAGCACCAGGAGCCTGCCGCGCTCTCCGTCAGCCTGCCACCAGAGGATGTAGAGGGGGCGTGACGCCTCTACCGCCCCGGCCAGCTCCCCCTGCTGGAGGACGACGCGGGCCCCTGCCGGCGTCGGCCCGCCCTCCTCCTCCGTCGAAGGCGGGTTCGCCTCTGGCGAAAGGGGCAGCTCCACCACGCGGCCTCCCGCCCCATCCAGGAGGAAAGCGGCGCCGCCGCCCACCACTACCTGCTGGAGCGACATCTCCCCTGCCACCTGAAGGTCGAGGTTAGCCACCAGGCGCATCTCACCCAGGTCCACGATGGCATCCAGATCGGCCACCGCGGCCTGCGCCTGGATGCGCAGGGCCTGCACCTGCCCGTCGTCAGGATAGATGGCGGCGGCCTCGTCGAGGCGAGCCTGGGCCTCCGAGAGGAGAGCCCGACGCTGCGCAGCGTCGGCCATCCGCCCTTGGCGGACCGCACCGAGGCTGGCGCGGGCATCGGCGAGCAGGGAGGTGAAGCGTTGCTCTTGGCTCTCCTGCACCGAACGCGGCACGGCGAACCAGGCGACCAGAGCCACCACCAGAACGGCCAGGGCCGCCAGGACGGCCAGGCGCGGCACGGGGAAGATGCGCGGCAGGGTGCTGGTGGTGCGCGTGTAGCGGTAGCGCGGGGTCGCGGCCGGGGCACGAAGGCGAACGACCGGCCGCTCCATGCCCGGCAGCGGCGAGTCGACCCGGGGGACCAGCAGCTCGTAGCCGTTACCGCCTTCCCGAGGGGTCTCCTCCCAGACGCTGAGCGGCGCCACACGGACGGGGGCCGGCTGGGGCGACCGGCTGGCGACCTGACCCCGCCGTCGGAAGTCTGTCGGCGGCGCCATGACCGCCACCGGCAGGCCACGGTGCTGTCCGTTCGGCGGGCGACCAAACGGCCCCCCGTTTGGGCGGGTGCGCACCTCGTCTGTCCGCCCGCCGGCAAAGTCGAGCGGAGGGACGCCGGTCCGGGCGAATCCGCCACCGGCGGAGACGGGGGGCACTGGCGGCTCCTCATCCATCCCGGCGGCCTTGCCCGCCGCCTCCCCGGCGCCCGTCGGCTCCTCCTGAGCCGGGCGAGCGGCGAACTGCTCAGGCACCGGCACTTCCTCAGGGGAAGGCTCGTCAGCCTGCAGGAAGCAGGAAGCGAGGAGGGCAGAGAAGTTGAGAAGGTCGCGGGTGAGGAGGAACAGCTCGGGAAGGGCATCGTCGGGGCCCTGGGCCAGGACGCCAGCCACCGCCGTCTCGTCGGCGATGGTGGCCAGGCGCGAGGATGCCACCAGGAGGAGGTCGCCGGGCTCAAGGTCGTAGCGGGTGATGTGGGGCCGGA
Organism: uncultured Dehalococcoidia bacterium; assembly: GCA_964609465.1. GTDB lineage: Bacteria > Chloroflexota > Dehalococcoidia > DSTF01 > JALHUB01 > CAVSBT01. The sequence continues at coordinate 14,501 of CAZSSQ010000028.1, read as the reverse complement.
ACTCCTCGGCCAGGCCCAGGGGAGCCTGGGCGCCTTCGTCCTGGGGCGTCATTGTCGTTAGCTGGCCGTCGCGGTAGAAGTAGGCCAGGCTGGGCCCCACCTGGGCCAGATACGCCGTGCGGCCACGGAGAAGCAGGCAGGTGGCGCCGGCAGCCACCTGGTGCTCACGGAGGCTCTTGCGGTTCCACTCGCGCAGGTTCTCGTGGGCGGCGCGGAGGGAGCGCAAAAGCGCGCCGGTCAGGGACAGGCTCTCCTTTTGGAAGAGGCGGCCCACCACCTCCACTAGCTGCCCGCAGAACTCCTCGCTGCCGGGCAAGGCGGGCTCGGCCAGCACGTAGAGGTCGCGGCTATCGTCCTCGGGAAGCTGGCGGGGGAAGGTGCCCAGCCAGGGGCCTTCCTCCCGCACCTGACCCTCAACGATGCTGAAACGTCCGACCCAGGTCCTGATGCTCATGGGAACCCCTCGCCCAGACGCGCGATCGTAGGGGCGGCACGTGACAGCAACCACCTGCGACGGCTGAGAAAAGCGTTATGTCGCTCTGTCGAGGGGGGTGTTCGAGGAAAGAGGCCTTCGCCTCCGAAAGGAGCTCGCTGAAGGCCGATCGTATGCCGGCTCACAGGCTGAGCCGATTATAGCACCCCCTCACGCGGTGGCCCAAGAGGGGGACGCAACAACTGGGTGAGAAAAAACCGGCCCGGCGAGAAGGGCCGCTCTGGAGAGGCAGGCAGCCGGCTAGGAGGCCCCGACGGCCGTGCCCGGGGCCCGGATGCGATAGGTGCACGAGCGGTCGCCGCGGAGCAGGCTGCTCACCAGGCGCGCATCGGCCCCTGTCAAGCGCCGCACAAAATCGACCTCCATGGCGCAGACGCTGCTGTTGCAGCGGGCGACGCTGGGGAAGGGGCAGGTGTGCTGGCTAACGTGCCAGTCGCCGGCGTGCATTTTAAAGTCAGCCAGGCAGCCGCGCTCCTGCATGATGCGGACCGTCTCTGCCACCCGCTCGGCCAGGGGCTTGCCATCGACTCGACCCATATAGGGCTCGGCGAAGCGGGTGGCCACCCGGCGCAACACCTTCTGAAGGGCGTCGGGGCCAGCGATGGTGCGCAGCTCGTTGAGGAGGACGCTGGCCAGGGAGTCGTAGAGCTTGGGGTAGAGGGCATCCCCCTGCTCCGTCAGGCGGTAGACGAGGGCTGGCCGGCCTACGTGGCCCCGCTCCTCGTGCGCCTCCACCAGCCCGTCCCGCTCGAGGACCGTCAGGTGCTGGCGGATGCCGGTAGAGGTCAGACCCAGGAGTTGGCCCAGCTCCTTCACGGTGGCCTGGCCGTGCAGCCGCAGGTAGTCAAGTACTTGCCGACGGGTGGCCTGCAAAGGGAAAACCCCGTTAGTTTACAACAAAAGGGCAATATCTTCTGCGTAATATACTAACAGATCGGCACGAAGGGCTACAATGTCAAGGCGCGCTCGGCTCTAGCCATACCAAGAAGCGCTAGAGTGTAGAGCTGGCGCATGGCGCCGCCCCGGATGTCGCCTGCCCTTGAGGGCCCTGGATGGCTGGACCATAATGGCCTGGTGGCGCCAAGCGGACGCCGGCATAGACACTGAAGAGGAGGACGTGGCCCTGGCTCGACCTCGGTCCACCGACTTCTTCTGGCTTGCCTGGCTGGCCGGCCTGGCCCTCCTAGGTGTGCTGGCTGCCCTCGCCTCCCTCCATAGCCACTTTCCTGCCGACCTGCGGATCGCCCACTGGATCCAGCGCGATGGCGGCATCCCCCTCTGGGGCGGCGTCGCTGTCTTTCTGCGCGACCTGGGAAACCTGCCGTCGAACCTGATCTGGCTGCTGGCGACGGCTGCCCTGCTCCTGGCCAGGCGCTACCGAGAGGGGTTCCTTGTCTTCTCCACCATCGTGCCCAGGCTCGGTCAAGGGCTGCTGAAGGAAGCCGTGGAGAGACCGCGGCCCACTCCAGACCTGGTACGGGTCAGCGAGCACCTGTCGAGCTTCAGCTTCCCCAGTGGCCATGTGGTCACCGCCCTCACTTTGTTTGGACTTCTCTTTCTGCTGGTTCCCGTGGTGATTCGCCACCCGTTGCCGCGGTTGGCCCTTCAGGGCTTCTGCCTCTTCGTTGTGCTCGGGATGGGGCCGGCCAGCGTCTATACGGGCGCCCACTGGCCCAGCGACGTGCTCGGCGGCTATGTCCTGAGCGTGCTCTACCTGACGCTGGCCCTGCGCTGCTACCGGCGGTGGCGCCCTCCTGCCGAGGAGGGTATCCCTCCGTAGTGGGTGGTTTGTCAGCCTTGGTGGCCTGTGCTAGACTGAAGGCCGCTCGCCGCTGGGCCGACAATCTATAGGAGGCTGGCGGAGCCTGCCTGCCCGGCAGGCAAGGCCGGCAGAGCTTGTCAGTCCAAATGGCAGGAAGAAAGGCTATCTGTTGCCCATGCCGCTGCTCCCCCGCCAGCGCGGTTTTCTCATTTCTGGAAGCCGCGCCGCGGGGGCGCAGCGAGCTGCCCGGGTCGCGAGGTAGGCCGTGAACTGGCTGGACGGCGTTATCCTGGCGTTGCTCGTCTGGTTCATCTTCACCGCCTTCACGGCCGGGTTCATCCGCGAGGTCGTCACTATCGTCTCCGTCGTCCTGGGAGTAGTGCTGGCGGGGCTCTTCTACGAGCGGCTGGCCGACGACATAAGGACGTTCATCGACAGCGATAGGGCAGCCAGGATAGCGGCTTTCCTCGCAATCTTCGGCACCACCGCCCTGGCCGGCCATGTGGTGGCCATGCTCCTCAAGGAGACGGCCTCGCTCCTCATGCTAGGCACCTTTGACCAACTGGCGGGGGCCGTCTTCGGGTTTGCCAAGGGCGTAGTGATCATTCAGGTGCTGCTCATCCTGTTTGCCACCTACCCATCCCTGGGCCTCGGTCAGGCCATCAGCGAGTCCTCACTTTCGCCCCTTTTCACCGAGCGGGCGCCCATCCTGTTGCAGGTGCTTCCCGCCGAGTTCGACGCCGCCAAGCACCTTCCCTGAACCTCGGCGTCTCGGCTTGTTGACGTAGCGGTTGACCGGGGCGCCCGCAATCGATATAGTGCCGTGGGGCACCCTCCTCCAGGCAAAAACTTCGTTATGGCTGAACTAGGCAGAGTTCTCTTTCAGGCCAGGGTCGCCCGTGGCCTGACCATCGAGGACGCCGAGCGCGATACCCGAATCTCCAAGCGATATCTGGAAGCCCTGGAACGAGAGGAATTCTCCGCCTTCCCGGCTCCCTTCTATGCGCGCGCCTTCCTCCGCACCTATGCCCAGTACCTGGGCCTGGACGCCGCTCAGCTTCTCGCCGCCCTCCCCCACGCCCGGCTGGAGCCAGACGTGTCGCCCCTGCCCGAGATCAGCCGCCCCACGACGCCCGGCTTCTCCATCAACTGGGTGGTGGCGGGCATAGTGGTCCTCTTCCTCCTGGCCGCCGGTCTCCTCCTCTACCGCTCTGGCTCCGAAGGGGAAGGCGGTGGTCTCATACCCGGTAGGCCCACGGCTGCCTCCACCGCAGAAAGCGCCCAGGCGGGTGCCGTCGAGGCGCCTGCTTCACCCGTGGAGCCCACCGTGGAGTCGCCGCCTGTTGAGTCTTCCCCGGAGGAAGCGCCCACCGCGGAGGCTCTTCCTACCCAAGAGACCCAGGGGCGCCCCATAGAGCCCACGGGCCCCGGGGTGGTGCCAGACTTCGAGGGGGCCACTCTGGACGCCGCCCTCGCTGTCCTCGGCGACAAGGGCATGAGCTACGTTGTCATCGAGGTGGAGAACAAGGATGTCCCCCAGGGGCTCGTCTTCGACCAGAGCCCGACCCCCGGCAGCGAGCTCGGGGACGACGAGTCCGTGACGCTTGTCGTTAGCCGCGGCGGCCGCTAGAAAGCCCCATGCGCTATCACCTGGTGACCCTGGGCTGCCCCAAGAACGTCGCCGACTCCGACAAGCTGGAGGCGCTCCTGCGGGAGGGCTACCACGAGCCCACCGACCGGCCGGCCCGCGCCGACCTCATCGTCGTGAACACCTGCGGCTTCCTGGAGGCAGCGCGGGAGGAGTCCATCGACGCCATCCTCCGGCTGGCCCTCCGCAAGCGACCGCGGCAGAAGCTGGTGGTGGCCGGCTGCCTGTCGCAGATCTACGCCCGCCAGCTCCAGGAGGAGATGCCGGAGGTGGACGCCCTCTTCGGCGTCGAGGCCTGGGAGCAGGTGGCGGCACTGGCAGGCACCGCCGGCCGCCCTCGCCAGGCCCGGCCGTCGGGCGCGGAGGCGCCGTTCCATATCCCGGAGGCTTCCCGGAGCCCGCGGCCCAGCGCCTACCTGAAGATCTCTGACGGCTGTAACGCCCCCTGCGCTTTCTGCATCATCCCTCGCATCAAGGGGCGCCTCCACAGCGTCGAGCCCGAGGCCCTGGTCGCCGAGGCCAGGCGGCTGGCCGCCCAGGGGGTGCAGGAGCTGGTGCTGGTGGCCCAGGACAGCACCGCCTACGGCCGCGACCGCGGACACCACGATGGCCTGCCCGAGCTGCTGGCACGCCTGGCGGAAGCGGTGCCGCCCGCCGACGGCGGGCCCTGGATCCGCGTGATGTATGCCTACCCCGGCCACGTCAGCGCTCGCCTGGCCCGCACCATGGCCTCTCTGCCTCAGGTGTGCCACTACCTGGACATACCGCTCCAGCACGCCAGCGCCGCCGTCCTCCGGCGCATGCGCCGGCCCAGCAACCCGGACCGCTCGCGCCAGATGTTCGCCCGGCTGCGCTCCGCCATGCCGGACGTCGCCCTGCGCACTACTTTCATCGTGGGCTACCCCGGGGAGACGGAGGCGGAGTTCGAAGAGATGCTGGACTTCGTGCGGGAGATGCGCTTCGACCACGTAGGCGCCTTCGTCTACTCGCCCGAGCCCGGCACGGCGGCGGCGCGAGCCCCCGAACAGGTGCCGGAGGCCGTGAAGCGTCGCCGCTACCGGCGCCTGATGCGCGTCGCCCAGGAGGTGTCCCTGGCTCGCAACCAGGAGTGGGTGGGGCGAGAGCTCACGGTGCTGGTGGAGTCGGAGGGGAGCTCCGACGGGCGGCGCCCAGGAAGAGACGAGGTCTTCGCCGGGCGCTCCTACCGCGACGCGCCGGAGGTGGACGGTCTGGTGCTGGGCCCCGGCCACCCACCGCCCGGCTCAATGGTGCGCGTGCGGGTGGAACAGGCGCTGCCGTACGACCTGTGGGGCAGGCTTGTGTCTTCCTGAGACGGGCCTTGAAGACCAGCGAGGCCGGGCCGTGGGGCCCGGCCTCGCCCTTTCCTGCGAACCGCTTGCTAGAGGGCCTGGAGCATCTCTATCTCGTAGTCCAGGAGCTCCGCCTCCAGGCGGCTGCCGGCGATGAACTTGACGACCTTGGTGAGCATCTCATCAGCGTGGCGGGCGCTGTTGGAGACGCAGCTAATCCCCAGGGAGACGATCTGCCAGCTCTCGTTGTCGCCGATCTCGGCGATGGAGACGTTGTACTTGTTGTGGACACGGCTGGTGATCGACTTGATGAGTTGACGCTTGCCCTTCAGAGAGTCGTTCTCGGGCAGGCGCAGGGTGATGCGACAGGCTCCGACGGTCATGGCTTCTCTTCCTCCAGGCCCTGGCGCTCCTCCCGAGGCAGGGGCGGCAGGTCCTGCGGGCCCTCCAGACCAAAGTGCTCCAGGAAGCGAACGGTGGTACCCAGCAGAGCCGGGTGTCCGGGCGCAGCAGCCCGTCCTACCTCCTCCACCAGGCCGCGCGCGATGAGGGTGGCGACCGCCCGGTCCGAGTTGACGCCGCGGATGGCCTCGATGGCGGCGCGGGTAATGGGCTGCCGGTAGGCGATGATGGCCAGGGCCTCCAGGGCAGCGTGGGAGAGGCGCTGCTGGTGGTCCATGCCCAGCAGTCGTTCTACGTAGGGGGCGGCCTCAGGTTCGGTCACCATCTGCACGTAGCGTCCATCGCGCTGGATGCGCACGCCCCGCTCACGGCAGTCGGCGGCGAGGCTTTCCACTGTCTCCTCCACCTGCCGCGTCTCGACGCGCAGGACGCGTGCCAGCACTCCCACGTCCACGGGTCCCTGGGCTACGAAGAGGAGGCTCTCCAGGACGGCCCTGAGCCTTTCAGCCGGTGGTGGTTGCAGTCTCGGCACGTCGCCGCTCCCGAACGGGCCTCCAGCGAACGCGGCCGGACGGGCGGCCGTCTGGCCGGAATCGCCTTTGCCGGAGGCGTCAGGTCTCCTTCTGGGCTTCGGGGCTCTCGCCCTCGCCTTCCGCCGGCGTCTCCATGGCAGAGGGCTTCTCCTCGTCCGCTATCGCCGGCGTCTCGGCGGCCGCCGCGGGCGACTCCTTCTCTTCCACCTCCGCCGAGGGCTCGGCGGCCGCCGCGGGCGACTCCTTCTCTTCCACCTCCGCCGACGGCTCCTCGGCCGGAGGGGCCGGCGCGGGGGGCGAGGCCACGGCCTGCGCCCCCGCCAGCCGTAGCTCCGAGTAGCGGATGTTAAGGCGAGGCGGGCGCGCCATCTCGACGCTGAGCCGGTTCGTCAGCAGGTTCTCCACGGCCCGGCATGCCTCCTCCGAGGTGAGGGCCAGGTTCGTATCCGGGTCCACGTGCAGCTCCAGGTCCACCTCTACTCCCTTGCCGCGGGCAGCCACAGTCGCCTTGGCCTGGGTGACGTGCGGCACAACGGATACCTCCTGATGGAGACGCTGAGCGATGGCGTCCGTCGAGAGGAGAGCGTCGCCGGCCCGCACGTCGCGCACGGGCACCCGCTCTGCCCGAGGCGGGGTCAGCTCGGCGATGACCACCACCAGGGCGAGGAGGGCCACCACGATGCCGCCCAGGGTGAGGATGATGCGCGATCCGTTGTCTTCCGCGTGGTCATTCAGGAACTGGACGAAGTCACCCAGACGTTCGACGCTCTCGGAGGCGGCCGCCCAGGTTAAGAGGATGACCACCGCCACGGCAAAGATGACCACCAGGGCTCCCAGCACGATGATGAGGCGGTTGGCGAGGTTCATCGTTCCCTCCTCAAGCCCGCCGCCCGGCGGGCTCCAGCAAGCCGTCGAGGCCTCCCAGGCGGACGGGCAGGATGCGGTTCCAGAGGTCGGCGTCGCTGCGGGTGAATACCCGGATGTAGTTGTCGGTCAGGCCTTCCCAGAGGAGGCCTCCCTCACTGGGCCGGGCCCTTTCCCAGAGCACAGGCATGACCCGCCCGCGAAAGCGCCCTTCGAAGCCGGCCCGCAGGTCCCGGCCCAGGGCCAGGAGGCGGCGGGCGCGTTCCCGCTTCACGGGCTCCGGCACCTGCTCGTCCGCCAAAGGCGGACGGGAGGCGACGGTCCCCGGGCGGCGGGAGTAGGGGAAGACGTGCAGGGCGGCGAAGGCGGCCTCGCGGCAGAAGGCGTGGGTCTCCTCGAAGTCAGCCTCGGACTCGCCCGGGAAGCCGACCATGACGTCGGTGGTGACGGCGGCATCGGGAACGTGCCTCCGGATCAGGGCCAGGGCGCGGCGAAAGCCCTCGGCGGTGTAGCGGCGGCGCATGCGGGAGAGGACGGCGTCGCTACCGCTCTGGAGAGCCAGGTGGAAGTGGCGGCAGAGACGGGGGTCGTCCCACAGCGAGAGCAGCCCCGGGGTGATGTCCTGGGGCTGCAGCGACGAGAGGCGCAGGCGCGGCACCGCCGTCTCAGCCAGGACGCCCTGGAGCAGCACACCGGGGCCGGAGCCGGCCGCGCCGTTGCCCCCGTTCGTCTGCCGGGCGGGCCTGTAGGCGCCCAGTTGGGTGCCGGTGAGCACCACCTCCTGCACACCCTCCTCCTCGCGGGCCCGCACGGCGCCGACCACCTCCTCGACGGGCACGCTGCGCTCGCGGCCCCGGGTGCGGGGGACGATGCAGAAGGCACAGACGTCGTTGCAGCCCTCCTGCACCTTGAGGAAGGCCCTGGTGCGCAGGGGGGTCACGGGGTCGGGGTGGGGGCCCGCGTCGGCGAGCCCGCCCGGCCGGCAGGCAGCCATACGGGTCAGCCGGGCGGCCAGGGAAGGCTTCTCGTCGTTCCCCAGGATGAGGTCGGCGTTCATGGCGGCGCGCAGGCCGGGCCCCGCCGTCTCCACGTAGCAGCCGGTGACGATCACCGGCGCCCCAGGCGAGAGGCGGCGGGCCAGGCGGGCCAGGTGACGGGCCTTGCGGTCGGCGACGTGCGTGACGGAGCAGGTGTTGATGACGAAGGCATCGGCGGCGGCAGGCCGGTCCACCACCTGGCAGCCGGCGGCCAGCAGGTCGCGGGCGATGGCCTCAGATTCGGCCTGGTTGAGCTTGCAGCCCAGGGTGAGGAGACAGACGCCCGTGGGGGCGACACGACGTATGGGCGGGCTCTCGTTGTTCATAAGAATGACGAGCCGATGCGGGCTCGTCCTCATGATAGCGGAACGAGGGGGGCTGTCAATCGAGGGGGGTGGGGGCGACCGGGCCTGCCCGCCGACAACCGCCGCCTTCGGGCAGGGGAAAGGGTCCCGGCCGCCCCAGGACAGGGGAACCCAGAGGTCAGTTGGCGTGGACCCGGACGGGGTGCTTGTGGCGTTGCACCATGGCCGACAGCGCCAGCTCCGAGAGCCGGGCCTCCCGCAGCAGCGCCTCGGCGTGGGACCGCATATCGTCGATGGCGAGCCGCTGGCGGCATCGCCACAGATAGAAGGCCGTCCCCAGGGCCAGCGACCCCCCAGCCGCCAGGGCTCCAGCCAGCAACAGCGCCATGGCCTTATCGACTCCGGCGTCCGGTTAGCAGCGGGTGAAGCCGCAGATGGGGCAGCACACGCAGCCCTCACCGTGGACCAGGGGGCCGCCGCAGTCCGGACAGCGGATGCCCCTGAGGAGCCCCTTCGTCGTACCCTTGCGCATGACCGTGCCTCCTGAGGAACATGTGTTCTACTACCTGTACCTTAGTAGTTACCAGAACAGGTGTTCTTTGTCAAGGGGTCTGACAAAGAAAAAGGAGGGAATTTGTCTGCGAGGGCCATCTGGGAGGGGGTGAAGGCGATATGATAGCGGCGCCGGCGCAGCGCCGTCGCCTCTTGAGGAGGTCTCGTGCGCGTTCTCATCGCCCCCCAGGAGTTCAAGGGCAGCCTCTCCGCCGCTGAGGCCGCCCAGGCGATGGCCGAAGGGCTGCGCCGCGCCCTCCCCGGCGTCGAGCTTGACCCGGCGCCCATGGCCGACGGCGGCCCGGGCACTGTGGAGGCCCTGGTGGCGGCCGGTGGCGGTCGGCGCCTCACGGCCACCGTCGCCGACCCTCTGGGACGGCCCGTCGAGGCCGCCTGGGGGCTCCTGAAAGAGGGTTCCACCGCCGTCATCGAGATGGCGGCGGCGTCGGGCCTCGTCCTCCTCCGTCCTGAGGAGCGCGACGCCCGTCGCACCAGCACCTACGGCACCGGCCAGCTCATCGCCGCCGCCCTGGAGGCGGGCTGCCGGTGCCTGATCATCGGGCTGGGCGGCAGCGCCACCAACGACGGCGGCGCCGGCATGGCCCAGGCCCTGGGCGCCCGCCTCAGCGACGGGGAGGGCCGCGACCTGCCCCCGGGCGGCGCCGCCCTGGCCCGCCTGGGCCGCATCGACGTGAGCGGGCTGGACAGTCGCCTGCGCGACTGCCGGGTCCTGGGCGCCACCGACGTCACGAACCCCCTCTGCGGGCCCCACGGCGCCTCCGCCATCTACGGGCCCCAGAAGGGCGCCTCGCCCGCCGACGTGAGGGAACTGGACGCCGCTCTGGTCCACTACGCCGCCGCCATCGAGCGCGACCTGGGGAAACGGGTGGCAGAGGTGCCGGGCGCCGGGGCGGCGGGCGGCATCGGGGCCGGGCTTATCGCCTTCCTGGACGCGGAGCTGCGTCCCGGCGCCCAGCTCGTGGCGGAGGTAGTGGGCCTGGAGAAGCGCATCGCCGCCGCCGACCTTGTGGTCACCGGCGAGGGACGGCTCGATGCCCAGACGGCCTACGGCAAGACGGTGGCCACGGTGGCCCGCCTGGCCCGGGGCCAGGGGCGGCCTGTCATCGCCCTGGCGGGGCGCGTTGACGACGCGCGGGAGGCCTGCTCGACGCTGGGGCTGGAGGCGGCCCTATCGATAGTGCCGCCCGCCATGGGCGGACTGCCCGAGGCGGAGGTCATGCCGAGGGCGTCGGAGCTGCTGGCCGCCGCCGCCGAGAGCCTGGGGCGATCGCTGGGGTCGGGGCGGGCTTTGCCGGACTGAGAGGATGGCGAGTTCCTCGTTACGAGACCCGGGCCGGCTGCACAGCCGGCCCGATGGTTTGCGTACGTGCGGCAGGTGTGGGCTCTACTCGGGCTTCGGGCCCTGGGGCGCGGACGGTGCCGGGCCGGCCGGGGCGCCGCCCGCCCTGATCGCCGCCGTCGGCTTCCGGCCTGCCTGCCAGAGAAAGGCCAGCAGGACCAGGAAGATGACCGCCACCACAAAGGGGAGAACGGCGTCCTTGAGGTTAAAGAGCGTGACCACTGTGATGCCCGCCTGCGTCGCGTAGGGGACCCAGAGAAAGACCCGATACTTGGTCGGGTTCCAGCCGAGAAGGGCGTAGACGGGTGCCAGGATCAGGACGTGAACGCCCAGGAGCCGCTGAGCCGCGTGCTCCTCGATGCCAGCGCTCAGGGACCCAGCGTTGGCGGCCAGGAGGAGTGAGAAGCCCCAGACGGCGGTCCAGAAGGCCAGCAAAAGAAGTACCAGCCGCCGGGCCGCGCCGACGCTGACCACGGCGCCCCCTCCGGCCGCAGCCTCGGGCCGGGGCGGCGTCGCTACCTTTCCTGCGGTCGGTTGCTGAGCCATAGCGGCCTCCTTGTCGAGCACTGCCGGGCGCAGCCAGCGCCCATCCCTACCTCCAAGAGATCATCGGAGGGTTCCCTTCTTTGCTGGAGCTATTCTATCACCTAGTCCATCCCCATCTCGGCCAGCTTCTCGTCCGAGATACCGAAGTGATGCGCGATCTCGTGCAGAACCGTCTTGCGGACCTCTTCCACCAGCTCCGCATCGTCGGGAAAGTCTTGCTCCAAAGGCTCCTGGAAGATGGTGATCTTGTCCGGCAGCACCAGTCCGTAGTCGCTGCGCTCGGTGAGGGGCACGCCGGAGTAGAGGCCGTAGGGCATCTCGCCCGGGGGCAGCCCGGCTTCCCGCATGTCGTCCAGGCCCGGACGGCGCTTGACGACTATGTCGATGTTGGAGAGCCGCTCGCGGAAGGGCGGCGGCAGCCCGGCCAGGGCGCGTCGTACCAGGCGCAAGAAGCGCCCTCGGGGTATCATAGGGAGCCGTATCTCCGCTTCAAGCGGGTGCAGGTTGGTGGCGAGCCACGGTGGGGAACGTCGACGGCGTGCACGCCGGAGACCTTCTAGTCGCGCCTCTGCCACAGAGGCCGGTAGCCCTCGCCCCGGATGGCGCTGCGGACCTCGCTCCTCTCCAGGTCCTGCAGCTCCTGGAGCACCTCTTCGCAGCGCCGGACGGCCTCGGGGAAGCCCTTGTCCGCGAGGCGCTCAACCAGGGCGCCCCAGATGCCGCTATCTACCAGGCTGCTGACGTACCGGGGCCACCAGATGGAGGTGATCTTCTCGGGGAGGCGAAAGCGCGGCCGCAGCCGTTTCAGGCTGCGAAATCGCTCCTCCACGGAGGCGGCGGGAGGCACGAGCTTCACCAGAGGCGGGTCGATCTCCGTGTGGCGCCCGTCCACCAGCAGGCGCTGGCTGACGATCACGAATCGAAACGTGAGGACATCGGCGCTGCGAACGGTCTCGATAATCTCGTTCAGGTCGAGGAAGTACTCATTATCCATAGCAGTCCGGACGCTGCACAGCCGGAGAATCCGGCGGACGACCGCAGTACGGGGGAAGACGCCCGGGAAGACCGCGTCGAGAGGGTAGCGCCTAGGCTCATTGTAGCACCGGGTTTGGAGGGGCAGCAAGCAACTCTCTCGACCCTTGGGGGCCGGCCAGGGGCCGTCTGAAGGCGTGGGGCCGCCTCTCCGCCCTGTGCTATAATCGAATCCTAGCGAGGCCGGCGGAGGGATGGGTGCTTTTTCGCTACTTGGATCTCCTGGACGTGAGCCCCTGGTTGTTCATCGTCTTCTTCGGCTCGGTGGTGACGGCGCTGTTGGTCGGCATCGCCTTCCACGAGTTCAGCCATGCCCTGGTGGCCTATAGCCTGGGCGACCCCACGGCGCGCCGTCTGGGCCGCCTCTCGCTGGACCCCAGGGTTCATCTGGACCCCTTCGGTACGTTGCTCCTCTTCATCGGCGGCTTCGGCTGGGGAAAGCCGGTACCGGTGAACGGGCACCGCCTGCGCAACGGCGAGAAGGCGGGAATGGGCATGGTGGCCGCTGCTGGCCCCCTCTCCAACCTGCTCATGGCCGCTGTCCTGGCCGCTCCCATCAAGGCAGGCATAGTGCCCTGGCACACGCCCTTCTTCGCGCCCGTGAGCGTCTCCCACTGGCAGGCCGATGACTACCTGGGGCTGTTTCTTAGCGCCGTTGTCATCTTCAACGTCGTTCTGGCCGTGTTCAACCTGATCCCCGTGGCGCCGCTCGACGGCTTCCGGGTGGCTGTGGGCGTCCTGCCCAGGGATGCGGCCCTCTTCTTCCGGCAGCTCGAGCCCTACGGGCCCGGCATCCTGCTCATCCTGGTGGCGCTCCCCTTCCTTACCTCAGGCTCCATCAGCATTCTCTACCAGGTCATGGCGCCGGCCGTGAACGGGCTGACCCGGCTGCTGACGGGGGTGCAGGGCAATGTCCTGGGCTAGGGCCGCCTATCGCTCTCGCCAGTTCTTTGGCGCCCTCCGCGCCCGGCTGGAGGAGGAAGAGCGCGCCGAAGTCGCGGCGCACCTGACGCCGGCCGAACAGCACCTCTTCTACTCCATGGACCTCCGCGACCAGAGGCACGCCCTCGATGTCTTCCGCGTCCTCAAGTCGGGCGGGCACCGAGATGCATCGCTGCTGGCGGCGGCCCTCCTGCACGATGTGGGCAAGGGCCCCATCAGGCTCTGGCAGCGGGTGGCCTTCGTCCTGCTGAGGGCCGCGTCGCCGCGGCTTCTGCGTCGGCTGGCCTCTGGCGAAGGCGGAGGCTGGCGGGGGGCCCTGGCCCGGAGCCTGGACCACGCGGAGCGCGGCGCCGGCCTGGCGGAGGCGGCGGGCTCCACGGCAGAGACGGCGCGACTCATCCGCCTGCACAGGTCGCCGCCGGGTGACGATGCCGCCCTGGCTCTCTTGCAGGCAGCCGACGAGTCGAGCTGAGGAGGTAGGCGGTGCAACCGGCAGACTCCCGCCCGCCTGGGCGGATCGCCATCATCGGCCTGGGGCTCATTGGCGGGTCGCTGGGGCTGGCGATCAAGGCGGCCCGGCTCGACAACCTGGAGGTCGTGGGCTACGACAGGGAGTGGGGTGTTGGCCCCAAGGCCCAGCGCCTAGGCGCCATCGACCGGGCGGCCCGAGACGCTCGCTCCGCTGCCCGCGACGCCGCCCTCGTCGTCATCGCAACCCCTGTGCTGGCGACCCGCCAGGTGATGGAGGAGATCGCACCCGTCCTGCGAGAAGGCTGCGTGGTGACGGACACCGGCAGTACCAAGGCCGAGGTGCTGCGCTGGGCAGGGGAGATCCTGCCGGGGCACATCGACTTCGTCGGAGGCCATCCCCTGGCCGGCAAGGAGCAGTCCGGCATCCAGGCCGCTGACGCCCATCTCTTCGCCGGCGCCGCCTACTGCGTGGTTCCGCACGTGAACGCCTCGGAGCGGGCTATCAAGGCCGTTCTCAGCCTTGTGGGCATCGTGGGGGCGCGACCCGTCTTCATCGACGCCGAGGAGCACGACAGCTACGTGGCGGCGGTGAGCCACCTGCCCCTGGTTCTCTCCGTGGCCCTCTTCTCCCTGGCCCACAACAGCCAGGCCTGGCCCGACATGGCGGAACTGGCGGCCACCGGCTTCCGCGACCTGACACGACTGGCCTCCGGCGACCCCAACATGAGCCACGACATCTGCATCACCAACCGCGACCGTATCCTCCACTGGCTGGACAGGATGATGGACGAGCTCTCGCGCTACCGGGAGCTGATTCGGGACAAGGACGAGGAGCTGTTCAAGGCGCTGGCGAGAACCCAGCTCGACCGTGACACGTTCCTCACCAAGCCCTCGGGGCGACGCCCGCCACCACCCGAGGAGGCCGACATTCTTAGCTCGGGCGAGCGTCTGGCGTCCTTCCTGGTCGGCGAGCAGTGGGTGCGGCGCGTCAGGGACATGGGCCGTGCCCTGGAGGACCAGGGCAAGGAGCGCGAGCGCGAGGGACGGAGGCGGCGCCGGCCGTAGCGGTGCTATGGAGCAGTGCGTTCGGTCGCCATCACGGCTGCGGGGCACCGTAGTTGTCCCCGGCGACAAGTCCATCTCCCACCGGGCAGCCATCCTCAATGCCATCGCCTTGGGCGCGGCGACGGTGGAGAACTTCCTTGTGGGGGAGGACACCCGCGCCACCCTGGACTGCCTGCGGG
>CAZSSQ010000027.1:0-19708 GCA_964609465.1 uncultured Dehalococcoidia bacterium | reverse complement strand
ACCCCTTGACATTCGTAGTACACTTGTGGTGCCCGTACAATGCTTATTCGTGCGCTCCGCAGGGAGACGGACCGATGCAGCCTGGTGAGCCCCCGCCCAATCGGTAGCCAACCAGTCCCAGCGACTCCATGACCGAGCCCAGGGGGGGCCGATAGTCGGTGCCGCGGTGCGATCTAGCCCGCGGGCGAAAGGAGCGGGACGATGAGAACGAAGCTGACCAGATGGCTTCTTGTTGCGCTGACGGCGGTTGGTGTGGCGGCGGCTGTGGTGTCTGCGATGCTGGGCTTGCCGTACGGGAGAGGCAACCCGGAGGCGTTCGCTCACGTCTACACGTTCCCAGGGAACGGGAACACCACCCATCTGCACATCGATGCCGACGCCGACAACGGCTGGCGGCCCTGCGACCCGATCGATGAGACGGCCACGGTGGAGGCGGGCGCCACCCACAGGGTGGCCGTCTGCATCGAGGACTACGCGCCGAACTCCGTCAACAACTTCCTGCTGCACATCCGGTATACGGGCGACCCCGACGCGACGCCCCCGACCACCATCAACACCGCGCCGACCGTGGCCTGCGGCGCCGGGACCGCCGACCCCTACTGCCTGGACGCGAATCCGGACGCCAACGACGGCACCGGCGCCGACAAGCTGGGGACATGGTGGGACTGCTCGCCGGCCTTGGGTTCGCCGCCGCCCGTCGGTGAATACACCGGCACGCCGCACGTGGCCGACGCCTTCATCTGGTGCACCGCCAGCATAGCAAGCCCTGACCAGGAGCTGGCGGACGACCCCGGCCTGTTGGCGACCATTACGTTCACCGCCACCGGCACCGGCATGGACACCATCGACTTCGGTCCCATTGACGAAAACAACACCAACTATGTGGCCCACCCCCGTCCGGACGGCGGGGACGCCCGCTGCGGCACGAGAGTTCCGGCGGACCAGGCGGGCTGCTTCGGGGCGACGATCACCAAGGTCTGTGCCGACAAGCAGATCGGCAACGGCACAGGCATCCCAGGGGAGGACGGCACCGCGCCTGACTCCGCCGCTGGCCTTGAGGGCGACGCCTGTGGCTCCGCCGACGTGGACAACGACGGCGTCCCCAACGGCTCAGACCCCGACCCGGGCGGGGACATCACCTACGACGACAACAACAACGGGATCGCCTGCGTGGCCATGGGCACCGACGCAGCCGACGACGGCCCCTCGTGGGACGCCAACTGCAACGGCGTGCTGGACGGCGAGGAGGGTATCTGTCCTCTGGCGGTGAACCCCAACGGCGATAACGACGGGGACGGCCTGCTGAACACCTGGGAGGTCTGCAAGTGGGGCACCGACCCCAACGTCGTGGACTCCGACGGTGACGGCACTGGCGACTGCATTGAGGCCGTGGACACGGACGGCAACAAGATCATCGACTTCGGTGGAGACGCCCTCAACTCGGCCAGGGCCGCCCTGCTGCCCGCCGGCATCGGTCCCGGCCAGTTCGGGAAGGATGGAGACTTCGACCTTGACGGCAGCGGCATCATCGACTTCGGCAAGGACACCCTGACGACGGCCAGGATGGCCTTCGGTATCTTGCCGTGCCAGTAGGAAGGGGTGTGTAACCCTCTGGAAAGGAGGAGGTTAGCGGCAGAGAGAACACACGGACATCGAGCTGCTGCCTGCAGGACGGAACAGGCCGGCCAGGAGAATATGCCGAGATGATTGGTCACCGGTAGGGGCGCAGCCGTAGGGGCGCCCCTTCAGGTCCGCCTCTACCCCACGGGCCGACCTTCAGGTCGGCCCCTATGAAGATCTCGCCAATGGGCGCGGCGAAACCTCACTTGTGGGGGCGGTTCGCGAACCGCCCCTGCTGGCCTTCGGCCGCGGGCGTCCGACACCCCCTTGACACGTGCCCCCTCCCTGCGCTTCCCTGGGCACGTACCGCCCGCCAGCGAGAGGAGGGCCCGCGATGCCTGAACCCCCTGTCGTACCCCGGCGGCCCTTCCTCCAGGGACCCCGCCCCCTGGCCTTCGCCCACCGGGGCGGCTCCCTTCTCTGGCCCGAGAACACGATGCTCGCCTTCAGGGGCGCCGTGGAGATGGGCTATCGCTACCTGGAGACGGACCTCCACGCCACCGGCGACGGCGCCCTCGTCCTCATCCACGACGACACCCTGGAGCGCACCACCGATGGCAGCGGCCCCGTCTGGGAGCACACCCTGGCCGAGCTGAACCGCTTCGACGCCGGCTACCGCTTCTCGCCCGACGGCGGCCGCACCTATCCCTATCGAGGCCAGGGCGCCACTGTGCCCACCCTGGAGGAGGTGTTGGAGGCCTTCCCCGAGGTGCGCATGAACGTCGAGATCAAGCAGGAGAGCCCGCCCGCCGTCCAGGCGGTGGTGGACTTCATCGAGAGGCGGGGCCTTCAGGACCGACTGCTGGTGGCCTCCTTCCGCGACCGCGTGGTGCAGGAGTTCCGGCGGCGCAGCGGCGGCCACGTCGCTACCGGCGCCGCCCGGGGCGAGGCCCGGCTCTTCTGGCTCGCCAGCCGCCTGCGCCTGGAGCGCTTCCTGCGTGTCCCCTACGATGCCCTCCAGGTGCCCGCCCGCTACGGCTCCCGCACGGTGGTGGACCGCCGCTTCGTGGAGGCGGCGCACCGTCGTGGCCTCCAGGTCCACGTGTGGACGGTGGATGAGCCGGAGGAGATGCGCTGGCTCCTCGGCCTGGGCGTGGACGGGCTGATGTCGGACCGGCCGGACCTGCTGCTGGAGGTAGTTGGCCTGCGGGAGCGGTGACGGGATTTCACCAGCAGCTCCGTAGGCCAGGCTTTCCAGCCTGGCCGCGCGGGGATCGCCGAGGCTGGAAAGCCTCGGCTACGATGGTTAGCAACGGGCCCGGCCAACGGTTGGCTATGTGAGCACTTTGAGGCGCGTGTCCAGCATCTCGAACGTGGCGGGTATGCTGCCGATGGGCTCGCCCTCCACCTCGATGTCCAGGGCGACAGGGCCCGCAGGCTGCACCTCGACGCGGCGGGCGGTGGCGTACCCCACCCTCGGGTCATCCACGAAGGCGCCGCTGCGCAGGCGGCGCATGCTCAACGCCTGCTGCCAGAAGCCGAGCTCGGGGGCGCGCACCACGTCCAGCAGGCCGTCGTCCGGCCGGGCGCGGGGCGCTGCGCAGATGCCCCCGCCGGAGAAGCGGCCGTTGGCGACCCAGAGGTTCCGCAGCAGTATTTCTTCGGGCGGCCCGCTGTCGAGGGAGATCAGGACGGGCTGGCTGCGATAGCGAACAGAAGCGATGAGGATGCCCCTCAGGAAAGAGATGCGCCCGCCCAGTCGCTTAGAGCTCCGGTTCACCTCCACGCAGACGACGGGCCCCATGCCCACCGACGCCTGGTTGATGAAGTAGCGTACCTGCTCACTACCTTCGGGTCCTCGGTAGCGGACCTTGGCCACGTTCACCTCCCGCGGGGTGCCCATCGTCAGGCGCTGGACGGCGGCGTCGAGGTCGTGGGGTATGCCCATGGTGCGCACGAAGTCGGCGCCGGTGCCCCGAGGCACTATGGCCAGCACCAGGTCGGCCCGGACGGGGCGGTCGTCGGCCAGCAGGCCGTTCACCACCTCGTTGATGGTGCCGTCGCCGCCCACGAGGACCACTCGCGCGTGGTCGGCGGCGCCCTGGCGGGCCAGCTCGGTGGCGTGGTTGGGGCGCTCTGTGAAGACGGCGTCGAAGGCGGGGAGAACGGCGCGCAGACGCTGCTCGATCTCGGCCCAGCGGCGTCCGGTGGAGCCGTTGGCCGAGCTGGGGTTGACAATGACCAGGGTATCGGCCATCAGGAGGCGGCCCCCGCTGCTCGCTGTTCGCCGGCGGTGCGGAAGGCGGTCATGGCGGCCACGGCCTGTCGATAATGCTCCATCTCCTCCTGGCGCTGGCGGCGCCCCCAGGCCAGGGCTTCGCCCATGAGCTCGGCGGCGCGTCCGGCTGCCTCCAGCCCGTGCTGGGGCTCAAAGAGCGTGAGTTCCGTGCGGCGGACCATGAAGTCCTCCAGGGTGAGGGCCATCTCCTCCTCGACGGCGTATACCGCCTCGGCGGCGAGGACAGGCACGTCGGGCGCTAGAGGCCGGAGGAGGTCGGGGCTGTGGCGGGCGTACGCCAGGACCTTCAGGTACTCGGTGCCGTAGGTTTCCACCAGTTGATAGGCCGCCGGGCGTGAGAGGCCCCAGCCCTCCTCCAGAGCCGCCGCCGCGGCTCCCCGGTAGCGCTCGAAGCGGTCCAGGTCACCGCCGGGCAGCGCAGTGGAAGCAGTACGGCAGGGAGGTCTGGCGCCACCCAGGCGTTGCGCCTCCTGCCGCACCACCCTATCGACCAGGTCCTCGGCCATGGCCCGGTAGGTGGTGAGCTTGCCCCCGGCGATGGTCATGAAGCCCTCAGGGCCCGCCTGGATCTCGTAGTCCCTGCCCACCTCTGAGGGCGTGCCCTCCTCATAGACGAGGGGCCGGACGCCGGCCCAGGTGGAGAGCACGTCGTCTGGGGAGAGGTCCCCGGTGAAGGCCGAGTTGGCGGCTTCGATGCAGTAGGCCACGTCGTCCGCCTCGGCGCGGGCCTGGCCGGGGTCGCCGGTGAAGTCGGTGTCTGTGGTGCCGATGTACGTATAGTCGCGGTAGGGGACGGCGAACATCATCCGGTCGCGAAAGGCGAAGGCGACGGCGCTGGAGAGGGGCAGCCGGGCGTGCCCCACGACGACGTGTATGCCTTTCGTGGGGCGTAGCACGGGCGCCACCCCCGCCAGAGCCCGTACGCGGTCTGTCCAGGGGCCGGCGGCTGCCACTATCACGTGGGCGCGTAGGGCGCCGGTGGTGCCGCCCAGCCTATCGACAAAGTGGACGCCGGTGACGCGCCCTCCCTCGCTGAGCACCTCCATCGCCTCCACGTAGCTGGCGACGGCGGCGTGGTCGCGAGCGGCGGAGCGGACGTTGGCCAGGGTGAGGCGGGCGTCGTTCACCAGGCAGTCGAAGTAGCGGAAGCCGCCCTGGAGCCCGTCGGCGCGGACGGTGGGTTCGGTGCGCTCCAGCGCTTCCCTCGATAGGCCCCGGTGACGCTGGAGCCTGCGCCGGCCCGCCAGCAGGTCGTAGGCGGTGAGGCCGACGCGCAGGACGAAACGGCTGTTGGCGCTGCCCTCATACACCGGCAGGATGTAGGGCATCTGGTGCACCAGGTGGGGGGCCAGCCGCAACAGCACCCCACGCTCGACCAGGGACTCCCGTACCAGGTGGACGTGCCGCTGGGCCAGATAGCGGAGGCCGCCGTGGATCATGCGGGACGACTTGCTGCTGGTGCCGCTGGCGAAGTCGCCCTTCTCCAGCAGAGCGACGGCGAGGCCGCGCTGGGCGGCGTCGCGGGCGATGCCGGCCCCGGTGATGCCGCCGCCGATGATGGCGATGTCGAAGGTGTCGGCCTGGAAGCGGGCCAGCGCCTCGGCACGCGTTCGGGCGGAGAAGCCTCCCGCCGGCGGTGGCAGTTTTCTAGTCAGACTTTGCCTCCTCAGGCGTAACCAGCAGCTTGCCCGGGTTCATGATGCCGCGGGGGTCGAAGGCCTGCTTGAGGGCGGCCAGGGCGCGCACGCCGCCTGCCCCCAGGTAGGCCGCCATCCAGGGCCGGTGGTCGGTGCCGATACCGTGGTGGTGGCTGAGAGCGCCGCCGTGCTCCACGATGGTCTGGGTGGCCGCCGACTTCACCCGCTGCCACTGACCCAGCTCGTTGCCGTGCTCCTGGGGCGCCAGGAAGGTGTAGTAGATGGAGCCGCCATCGCTGTAGGAGTGCGACAGGTGGGCCATGACTTGCCCTCGCTCGCCCAGCGCAGCGGCCATAGCATCCCGCACCGCCCGGTGGAGGTCTAGGTAGTGGCCCCAGGTGGTGGCGGTCTCCAGGGTATCGGCCATGATGCCGTGGTCTAGAAGGAGGTCCCGCAGGTAGGGAGCGTCGTACCGGGAGCGGTCCCAGGCCTCGCCGGGCCCTCGGCCCAGCGACTGGCCCCCGTAGCGACCCAGCACCGCCTCCGCCTCCTCCCAGCCCCAGCCCACCTCTCGCTCGACTCCCTCGAAGCCCAGGATGAGGAGGGCGGCCCGCAGCGCCGTTGACGGGGCACGCATCGCTATGGTCGTCTCCGTCTCCGGCTCGTCGGAGAGGCGGAGGACCGCTGGCCGCAGCTCGCAGCGCAAGAGCTCCCGGCAGGCCTCTATCCCCTCGTGGAAGCTCTGGAAGAGGTAGCCACGAAAGTCGCGGTGTTCCGGTAGGGGCGCGAGGCGCATGGTGGCGCGTGTGATGACACCCAGAACGCCCTCGGAGCCGGCAACCGCCTGGTTCAGGTCGGGGCCGGCGGCCGCGGCCGGCACCTCAGGCGTGCTCAGGTTGCCGCCGGGATAGACCAGGCGCAGGCTGTGCAGGCGCTTCTCGATCTTGCCGTAGAGCGTGGACTTCTGGCCCGCCGACCGCGTGGCGATCCAGCCGCCCAGGCTGGAGTACTGGAACGACTGGGGGAAGTGGCCCAGCGTGAAGCCGCGGGCGTTCAGTTGTTGCTCCAGGGCTGGCCCCAGGATGCCGGCCTGGGCGGTGACGGTGCCGGCTATGGGGTCCACCGCCAGGATGCGAGACAACCGCCCAAGGTGGAGGGTGATACAGGGCCTGCCGGGCACTGGTTCCAGGCCGCCCACCACAGAGGTGCCGCCGCCGAAGGGTATGATGGCAATGCCGCGCTCCGCCGCCAGATCGAGGATGGCCGCTACCTGCTCCTCTGTCTCGGGCCAGACCACGGCGTCGGTGGGATTGGGTACCTCGCCGCGGCGCAGGCGCACCACGTCGCAGTAGCCTTTGCCGAAGCTGTACACGGCCCGCGCGGCCGGGTCCGTGGTCAAAGCGCTCTCGCCGGCGGCCCGACGCAGGGCCTCCACGTCGCGACCCTCCAGGCGCGACGGCCGCACATCGACAGTCTCCAGCGAGTCGATACGAGGCGACTCGCCCGTCTCGCCGAGACGCTGGCGGACGTAGGCCCAAAAACCTTCGGGATCGGGCAGGGGGAAGGTCTCTCCCTCCTCCCCCCACCCCCACCACTTCATCGGCATGGCAGGTTTGTAGCGTCCTTTCGGTGAATTGTACCACTAGAAGACGTCAGCATCGCGCGGGAGGGCTGCAATATGGTGCAAGTCGATGGTGCCACTGCTCAGCGCCCCGTGAACCGGGGCTCGCGCTTCTCGAGATAGGCTTGCACGCCCTCCACGGCATCCTCGCTCTGGAGGGCCAGCCGGCGCAGGGCCTCCCCCATGCGCACCGCCTCGGCGAAAGGCATGTCGAGGCTGCGCACCGCCACCTCTTTCGTGCAGCGTACGGCCAGGGGCCCGTTGCGACAGAGGCGCTGGGCCAGGCCTTCCGCCTCCACCTTTACCCGCTCGTGGGGTACCACGCGGTGAACCAGCCCCATCTCAAGGGCGCGCCGGGCGTCGATACGGTCGCCGGTGAGGAGGAGCTCTAGGGCGTTGCCGAGGCCGACCACCCGCGGCGCGCGCACGGCAGCGACGATGGTGGGTATGCCCAGGGTGACCTCTGGGAAACCGAAGCTGGCCCACTCGGAGGCGATGCGGAAGTCGCAGGCCAGGACAAAGGTCATGCCCTCGCCCAGGCAATAGCCGTTGATGGCGGCCACGATGGGCTTCCAGACCTCCAGGCCCTCTTGCAGGTCGCTGCCGAACCAGGTCTCCCAGAAGCTACGCCGGGTGTCCTGGGCTCGGCGTTCTCCGATCTCCTTCACGTCCTGCCCGGCTGAGAAGGCGCGGTCGCCGGCGCCGGTGACGAGGGCTACCCAGGCGTCGTCGTCCTCGCGAAAGTCCATCCATACCTGGCGCAGGGCCTGGTGCATGGCGCGGTTGAAGGCGTTGAGGACCTCGGGGCGGTTGAGGGTGATGTAGGCCACGTGGTCGCGCTTCTCGTAGAGGACGGGCACGGCTTCCTGTTGGGGCAAGGGCTGCCTTGCCGGCGGGCGATCGGGGTCTTGTGCGCCAGCTTCTGCCTCCATCTCTCGTAGCCTACTTGCACTCCTTCGTCGATTCGAAGTCCACGGGCTCGCCGAAGGCCTTCCACACACCGTCCTCTACGCGGGCATACACCTCGATCTCGTAGGGGCGGTGGTCGGTGGGGCTCAGGCTGATGGGCACCAGACACATGGAGCAGGTCCAGTCGCAGATCTTCTCTGCCCCCTCCACGAAGCTTTCCCGGGTCAGGTCCGGCCCCGCGTTCTTGAGCGCCTGCACTGTTAGCTCGGCCACGCCCTGGCCCACGTCGGTAAGGTTGCTGGGGGCTATGTCTGGAAAGTACTTTTTCACAATCTCGATGTGCTTGGCGATCCCCGGGTAGTCAGCCTCGTAGATCTGGTGGCCGAAGACGACGCTGACCACGCCCTCGGCGTTCTCGGGCCCCGCCAAAGCGATAGTGATGTCGGTGGCGGATACCCCGGTGATGACGATGGGGACGTCCCAGGCCAGGACCTCCCTGGCCACCTTTATGGAGTTGGCGGCCGTAGTGGGCACGGCGTAGACGGCCACCACCTCGGCGCCGGCGTTCTTGACCCTCTGCATCTGCGATGTCAGGTCGGCTGCTGTGGCCTCGAACCTCTCGATGGTGATGACCTCGACCTTGCTTCCCTCAATACCCTCGCGGAGGCCCCTGATGCCGTCGTCACCGAAGTCGTCGTTCTGGGCCACTATGCCCAGCTTCTTGCCGTCGTAGTTCTCGGCGATGTACTTGCCCAGGATCTTCCCCTCCGTCTCGTAGTCAGGGTTGCCCCCAAAGCGCGTCTTCGCGACGGGTTCCGTCCACTTGGTGGCGCCGGCCAGGACCCACATGTCGGGGACGCCCAGCTCCTCCAGGTACTTCCAGGCGGCGCCGTGGGCCGCCGTGCCCAGCGCTCCGATGAGAGCGAAGACCTTGTCCTGTTCCACGAGCTTCCGGGCGCACTCCGCCGCGTCCGGCGGGTTGTAGTGGTCGTCGCAGATAATGAGCCTGATCTTGCGGCCGTTCACGCCACCCTCGGTATCGTTGATGTAGTTGAAGTACGCCGTCATCCCGTTGGTGATGGGAGAGTAGGCGGCCGCGGGGCTCTGGCTCAGGGGGAAGGAGGTCCCCAGCAAGACCTCGGTGTCGGTGACGCCTGGGACCTCCTCGGCTGCGGGCCGTGTGGCTGCGGGCGAGACGCCGGGGGTCTCCTTTGCCTCCTCTTCTTTCCCCCCGCAAGCCAGAGCCACCAGCGCCACTGTCGCAATCAGGACCCCCAGTAGAAGGAGCCGTCGGCGATCAAAGATGCGCACTGTCTGTCACCCCCCTTCCGCGGGCGTTCCCGAGGGTGCTTCCGCGACCTTGGACGGGATCAGTCGAGGGGCATCACTCGCCTTCGCTGGCGTAAACGGGCTCGCCCATGCCCTTGCAGGCGACAACCTTGCCCGGCGTAGACTCGAAACTGATCGGATCACCGAACGGTACCCAGTTGCCGTTCTCCATCCTGATGTAGAATTCCATCTCCATGGGACGGTGGTCAGTGGGGCTCATGTTTATGGGCGTCATGCACGCGGTGCAACACCAGTCGCGGATGGCCTCGAGGCCATTCTCCAGGCTGTCCCGGGTCAGGTTCGGCCCCGCGTTCTCCAGCCCCTTCACCATGATCTCGGCCATGGCCTGCCCGTAGAGGGTGTAGTTTTGCGGCGGCACACCCTGGCCGAAGTCCTTCATGATCTGGAGGTGCAACTGGACCCCGGGGTCATCCGTTTGGTAGAGCTGCTTGCCGAAGACCACGCTGACCATGCCCTCCGCATTCTCAGCGCCGGCGAGCTGCGCGAAGATCTCGCTGACGTTCACGCCGGTGACCACGAAGGGCACGTCCCAGTTCAGGACCTCGCGCGCTACCTTGACCATGCTGGCGGCGGGCGGCGGGATGGCGTAGGCGGCGACGACGTCTGGGTTGGCGTTCTTCAGCCGCTGCGTCTGGGCGGTAACGTCCCACTGGGTGGACTCGTAGGTCTCGCGGGCCACGATCTGGACGTCGCTGCCCTCCAGGCCCATGCGGATGCCCGCCTCGCCGTCCACCCCGAACTCGTCGTTCTGGACGAGCAGGCCCAGCTTCTTCCCGTTGTAGTGCTGGGCGATGTACTGGCCGAGCATCTTTCCCTCGGTATGGTAGTCGGGGTTGCCGCCGAAGCGGGTCTTCGCCACCGGGTCCGTCCACTTGACGATGCCGCTGGACTGGAAGAGGTCAGGGATGCCCTGCTCCTCCAGGTACCTCCAGACTGTGGTGTGGGTGGACTCGCCCAGGGAGCCGATCATGGCGAAGATGTGGTCCTGCTCCACCAGCTTCCGCACCACCTCCAGCGTGTCGGCGGGGTTGTAGTGGTCGTCTCCTACAAGGAGCTTGATCTTGCGCCCGTAGACGCCCCCCTGGGAGTTGACGTAGTCGAAGTAGGCGCGCATGCCGTCCATGATGACCGCGTAGGCGGCCGCCGGCGACTGGCTCAAAGCGAAATGGCTGCCGAGCAGGATCTCAGTGTCGGTGACGCCCGGCACTTCCTCGGCCCCCGTCGGCTGTGTGGCTGCGGGCGAGGCGCCGGCGGTCTTTTCCGGCTCCTCTTTCTCCCCCCCACAAGCGAGAGCAACCAGCAGCGCTGTCGCCACCAGGGTCCCCAGTAGCAGGAGCCGTCCGCGATTGGAGATTTCCACTCTGTCACCCTCCTTCCGTAGGCGTTGTCGAAGGCGCCATATGTGACCTTGGGCCGAAGGAGCCGAGCGGCGTCAGTCCCCTTCGCTAGCGTAGATGGGCTCGTCCAGGCCCTTACAGGCGACGGCTTTGCCGGGCGTCGATTCGTAAATGACCGGCTCGCCGAACGTCACCCACTTCCCGTTCTCCACCCTGTTGTACACTTCCATCTCAGTGGGACGGTGGTCGGTAGGGCTGAGGTTCACGGGCATCGGGCACAGGGAGCAGCACCAGTCGCGGATGGCCTCAGCGCCCTCTATCAAGCTGTCCCGGGTCAGGTTCGGCCCCGCGTTCTCCAGCGCTTCCACCATCATCTCGCCTATGAAGGCGCCGTAGAGCGTGAAGTTGCTCTCCGGAACGCCGTTGCCGAAGTCCTTCATCATCTGGATGTGCCGCTGGACCCCGGGGTCGTCCGTCTGGTAGATCTGCTTGCCGAAGACCACGCTGACCACACCCTCCGCGTTCTGCGGGCCCGCCAACTGGATGAATATGTCGGTAATGACGACGCCTGTGACCACGATGGGCACATCCCAGTTCAAGACCTCCCGGGCCACCTTGACCAGACTGGCGGCCGGCGGCGGGACGGCGTAGGCAACGATAATGTCGGGGTTGGCCGCCTTCAGCCGCTGCGCCTGGGCGGTGACGTCCCACTGGGTGGTCTCGTACCTCTCCTCTGCCACCACCTCGATGTCGCTGCCCGCTATGCCCTCGAGGATCGCTTTCTTGCCGTTCTCTCCGAACTCATCGTTCTCCAGCAGCAGGCCCAGCTTCTTGCCGTCGTAGTTCTCGACGAGATACTTGGCGAGCATCCTCCCCTCGGTACCGTAGTTCGGGTTGCCCTGGAAACGGGTCCTCACCAGCGGGTCGGTCCACTTGTCGAGGCCGCCGGATATGAACATGTCAGGGACGCCGTTTTCCTCCAGGTACTTCCAGACGGCGGCGTGGGGCGCGTCACCCAGGCTGCCCACCATGGCGAAGACGCCGTCCTGCTCCACCAGCTTGCGCACTACCTCCACCGCGTCCGCGGGGTTGAAGTGGTCATCGCCCACCAAGAACTTGATCTTGCGGCCATGGATGCCCCCCTGGGAGTTGACGTACTCGAAGTAGGCTCGCATCCCGTCGGCGATGGGCGCGTAGGCCGCCGCCGGCGTCTGGCTGATGGGCATGTGGGTGCCGAGGAGAATCTCGGTGTCCGTTACGCCCGGCACCTTCTCCGCGGCCGGCGTCGCGCCTGTTGTCGCCCCAGGCGTCTTACCGGCCTCCTCCTCCTCCCCGCCGCAGCTCAACAGAAGGAGACCCGCGAGAACTACGGCTGCGACAAGGAATCCGCGCCGCAATCCCGGCAGCATTGTCACGCACCCCCCTTGCCTGCATCGCCCGGACGGCTACCCCTCGCTCCGCGCGGTAGCCAGCCTAGTGCCGCGTCTCGTCTTCCGGGTCTTGACGTTCGTCAGCGGCGGCCTCAGCGTCGGGCTCGACCCGCCGGCGAGCCAGCCTGGCAACGCTCGACCAGCCCGCTACCCGCGACCTCCATTCCTGCCACCAGGTCGGCCCTGAACTGCCCACCTGGCGGATGAGGCCGGCCACGCCGCCCGGCGCGAAGATGATGAAGATCATCAAGGGGATACTATAGACAGCTCCCCGCAACTTCTCGAAGTCGTTCGCGGTGGTGGGTACGTAGCCTTTCAGAACACTCAGGGCAGGAATCTGGCGAATGACGCGTGAGAGAGCGTCTACTATCTCGTTTTGGAAGGCCATGAAGAGGGCCGCGAAGACCGTCCCCGAGATGGAGGCGAGGCCGCCCAGCACGATCGCCACCACCATGGTGATGGACTTGATGATCTCGAAGCTATCCGGGCTTATGAACGCCTCGTTGTAGGCGAAGAGGCCGCCACCGACGCCGGCGAAGAGGCCGCTGAGGGCGAAGGCCGTCATCTTGTAGAGGGCCATGTTGATACCCATGTGCTCGGCCGCCACCTCCGCGTCGCGGATGGCGACGAAGGCCCTCCCGATGCGGCTGCGGGTCAGGTTCCACGCCATGGCCGTCATGATGACGGCTGGCACCATCACCTCGTAGTAGAGCCACTGACGTTCAGTTACCAGGTCCTTCAGGGACTCCGGCGGTTTGGGCCTGTCCAGCAGGAGGCCCTGCACCCCGCCCGTCCAGCGGGCCATGTTGACATGGAATTCCTGGCCGGCGAAGGAGACATTTTCCAGCTTCAGTATCTGGGGTAGGGCGATGATCATAGCGAAGGTGGCGATGGCCAGGTAAGGGCCGCTGAGCCGCAGGGCCGGTGCCCCCAAGAGGAAGCCCAGGGCCCCCGTGAAGAGGCCGGCGGCCAGCACCGCGACCGCTATGGGCACGCCGTGACCCATGAAGCCCTGGCTCATGAGCACGGCGGCTACGTAGGCCCCCACTGCTACCAGGGCGGCGTGGCCGAGGGAGATCTGGCCGCTGTAGCCGGTCAGCAGGTTGAGGCCCAGGAGGATGATCAGCCAGAGGCCAAAGCGCGTCACCTGGAAGGTGCGAAACGGGTTCAGGAAGGCGCTGAAGAAGGGCCAGTTGTACAGGTAGGGGAAGACGGCCACCAGCGCCAGCAGTAGGATCAGACCCAAGATGCTCGGTCGTAGCAGCGCGCGGGTCACCCTAGACCCTCCGTATCACCCGTCGACCGAGGAGGCCGGTCGGGCGCACCAGCAGAACCAGTACGATGACGAAGAAGGCCGCAGTGATGTCGATCTCGGAGCCGATGTAGGTTCCGGCCATGTTCTGAATGATCCCGAGAAGCAGTCCCCCTACGATGGCGCCAGGCAGGCTCTGAAGACCCCCCAAGACGGCGGCCGCGAAAGCAAAGATCAGGGTGGCGAACATCATGTTGGGTGACAGAAAGACGATGGGAGCCACCAGCATCCCAGCCATTGCTCCCACCGCCGCTGCGAAGGCCCACCCCAGGGTCAGCATCCGGTTGGCGGGGATACCAACCATGCGGCAGGCCATCCGGTTCTCGGCGGCAGCCCGCATGGCCAGCCCCACCTTCGTGTAGTTGAGGAATAGGTAAAGGAGCAGCATGATGAGCACCGACATGGAGAACACGCCGATGTTCAGCCGGCTGATGACGACGGGTCCCACGCTTAGCGCTGACCCCTGGAAGAAGGTGGGCGAGGGGAACGGCTTGGCGATGCCGCCGTATCGCCAGATGGCCACGGCGTTGAACAGGGTGAAGAGCCCCAGGGTGACAATCACCGAGTTGAGGACTGGCGCCTCCTCCACCGGTCGCAGTACCACCCTCTCCACACCCGCGCCGAGGATGAAGGCTATCACGACGGCCAGAAAGAAGGGCAGCCAGTAGTTCATGTCCAAAGGCAAGGACCAGGCGCTGAAGTAGACGATCATGGACCAACCGATGAAGGTGCTGAACATCGCCATCTCCCCCTGGGCGAAGTTCATCACCCCTGTGGAGCGATAGATGAGGACGATGGCCAGAGCGACGACGGCATACACGCTGCCCATGGAAAGACCCGTGGCCACCGTCTGGATGAACTGAGACATGGGTCTCTGGTAACCCCCGCCGAGAAGGATACAGGAAGGCGATTCTGGATGTCCGGTCTGCTACGGGGCGATCGCGTGGTGCCCGTGGACGAGGGTAGAGGTCACTGGCCTCTTTCGACCCCACCACATGGCTTTCCCCGCCTGCACCCGGCGACACCTGCGGCGCTCGCCACAGCGCAACACTCGCAGGGTAGCGTTTCTCGTCCCTGTGGGCAAGCCATATCGCGCTCGAATGCTCAATGGCCGTCCACGGGGGCCCGCCGGTCAGTAATACTACCACAAGGCGGCGATATCTTCTGCAACCGCCTCTTGACAAGCGCCCCTGGGGCGAGGAGTTTTGGCATCAAGGGTGGCGTCGTCTGGGGCCGTGGGCTGCAGGCGATTCCAGCCGAGCTAGGGCGCATTGGCGGGGACGTGCTATCGCCTGGCCGGTAGATGATAGACTAGCAATAGGCATGACGAGGCGGGAGCCGCAGGGGCGGCTCCCACGCGGGAGGCTACTGACGTGAAGCAGGAAGAATACGACGTCATCGTTATCGGCTCTGGAATGGGAGGCCTGACCTCGGCGGCCCTCATGTCCAGGGCAGGGCTCCGCACGCTGGTGCTGGAGCATCACTTTGTTGCGGGCGGCAACACGCAGTGCTTCCGGCGCAAGAAGATGTTCGATTTCGATGTCGGCCTTCACTACATCGGCGATTGCGAGCCGGGAGGGCTCTACCAGGTGGTGATGGGACAGCTCGGCCTCGCCGGCAAGGTGGAGTTCCTCCCCATGGACCAGGACGGCTTCGACACGCTCATCTACCCCGACCTCAGGTTCCGTGTGCCGGCCGGCTGGGAGAACTATGAGAGCCGGCTGAAGGAGACGTTCCCCGACGAGGCGCGGGCCATCGAGCGCTTCGTAGCCTTCATGAAGACCCTTGCGGGACGTACCTACGGCGGTCCGAGCCCTGAGCTTGAGGCCCTCCAACGCCGGCTCAACAAGTCGTGGGACACCTGCACGCTAGGGGAGGTGTTTGACAGCCTGGAGTGCAGCCTGCGCCTGCGCAGCGTCCTCAGCGCGGAGTCCGGCACGTACTGCGCCCCACCTTCGCGGGCCTCGGCGGCCCTGCACGCCTCTCTCATCGCTCACTACATGGGGGGCGCCTACTACGTGCGCGGCGGCTCCCGCACTCTCGTCGATGCGCTTGTGGGGGCGATCGAGGAGTCAGGCGGCCAGATCCGGCTGCGCTCCCGAGTGAGCCGGATACTGGTCGAGGGGGACCGGGCTGCCGGCGTGGAGCTCGCCAAGGGCGAGGTGTTCCGCGCCCGCCACATCGTCTCCAACGCCGACGCCAAGCGCACCTTTCTGGAGATGGTCGGCGAGGAGCGCGTCAGCACGGCCTTGCGGGAGCGTCTGCGCGCCTATCGCATGTCGCTTCCCCTCTTCATCGTTTACCTGGCGCTCCAGGCGGACCCGCGCGACCTGGGCCTCCGGAACACCAACTACTCTCTGTTCCCGACG
Source organism: uncultured Dehalococcoidia bacterium (assembly GCA_964609465.1). Taxonomy (GTDB): domain Bacteria; phylum Chloroflexota; class Dehalococcoidia; order DSTF01; family JALHUB01; genus CAVSBT01. The sequence goes on along the minus strand of CAZSSQ010000027.1, from coordinate 3,884 downwards.
TATGACCCGGAAGAGCAGTACGCCACCTGCTACGCGGGCGAGATCCCGGAGAGACCCGCCGCCTTCATTACCATCGCTTCTCTCAAGGACCCGGAGAGCCGGAATATCGCCCCCGAGGGCTACACGAACCTCCAGATCATGGGCATCGCCCCCGCTCAGCTCAGCTCCTGGGGCGTTGACAAGGGTCCGGCCTCGGGCGGCCGCTACCGCCACACCATGCCCTACACGGTCGCCAAGCGCACTCTGGAGGAGCGGCTTCTCCAGGCTACGGAGGAGATGATGCCGGGTCTCTTGAAGAACATCGTCTGGCGTGAATCGGCCACGCCTCTCACCCAGGAGCGCTTCACACTCTCCACCGGCGGCACGAGCTACGGCTTCGAGCACACGCCGGACCAGTTCGGCGAGCGCCGGCTGGCTACCCAGACAGAGATACCGGGCCTCTACCTGGCCGGGGCCAACACCGTCTTCGGCCACGGCATAGGAGGGGCTATGGTCAGCGGCGTCGCCGCCGGCAACGCGGTCATCGCCGCTGCCTCATAGGAGGGTCATCGTGGACCGCCTGGCGCTGGTCAACGCCCGCCTCATCACCGCCGACGCCGTAGCCGAGGGCAGCCTGCTGGTGGAGGAGGGGCGCATCGCCGCCGTGGGCCGCGACCTTAAGGTGCCAGCCGGCGCCGAGGTCCTGAACCTTGGCGGCCGCTATCTCGCCCCCGGCTTCATCGAGCTGCATACCCACGGCGGCGGCGACCACTCCCTCCTCACGGAGGACCCCGCCGAGGTAGAGGCCTACGCCCGCTGGGTAACGTCCTGCGGCGTCACTTCCTTCCTTGTCGGCGTCGCCGGCGGTGAGCACGAGCGTACCCTCCGCGCTCTCCAGCGCAGCGCCCCCTTCTTCGAGAGGCCCTCGGCGGGCGCCCAGGCCCTGGGCTACTTCCTGGAGGGCCCCTTCCTCAACCCGCGTCGCAAGGGCGCCTTCCTCGAAGCCTGGCTGCGGCCTCCGAACGTGGACCAGTTCCGCCAGTACGTGGAGGCAACGGGGGGCCGGCTGCGCCTCATCACTCTGGCGCCGGAGCTGCCCGGCGCCGATGCCCTCATCGCCGCCGCCCTGGAGGCGGGGACCGTTCCCAGCATGGGCCACAGCGACGCCACCTACGAGGAGGCCCTTCACTCCTTCGAGGTTGGGGTCCGCCACGTTACCCACTGCTTCAACGGCATGCGACCCCTGGCCCACCGCGACCCGGGCTGCCTGGGGGCAGCCCTCACGACGCCCTCCGTCACCTGCGAGCTCATCCTGGACGGCTCCCACGTCCATCCGGCGGCGGCGGCGCTGCTCGTCCGGGCCAAGGGTGTGGACGGCACAGTGCTGATCACCGATGCCATACCCCCAGCGGGCACGGGCCGGGAGGCGGTGGAGTGGGAGGGGATGAGGGCGAAGGTGGTGGGGAGGGCCGCCGTCCGCGACGATGGCACCCTTACCGGCAGCCTGGCAACCATGGAGGACCTTGTGCGTAACGCCGTCGCCTGGCTGCCCGTGACCCTGCCCGAGGCGGTACGAATGGTCACCCGCAACCCGGCCCGCGTCCTCGGACTGGAGGGGCGCAAGGGGTCGCTGAGCCCCGGCGCCGACGCCGACCTCGTGGTCCTGGACGGGGAGCTGCGGGTGGCGATGACTGTGGTCAGGGGGCAGGTCGCCTACCGGCGGGCCGGTGTCTCCTAGCTAGCCGTCCGGCTGGGCCTTCGGACCGAGCCCTGCCGCCTCCAGGGCCATCAGCACCGCCCCGTAGAGCTGCGCATCCTCCCCCAGGGTCGAGACCACGATCTCCGGCCTCACCGGCACGATGCGGTAGACCACCTCCCGTACCCGGCTCAGCAGTGCCTCGCCCTCGCGGCTCAGGCCTCCCCCAAAGACGATCATCTCTGGGTCGAGCACTGTCACGGCGTTCCCAACAGCGATGCCGATGAGGGTGGCTGTCTCCTCGCAGAGGGCGATGGCCTCGGTGTCACCGTCCCGTGCCATTTCGAAGATGTCGCGGGCCGTGGCCTCGGCAGGGAGCCGCTCGCCTAGCCTCTGGCGGGCCCGCCGCAGGAGGCCGGGGCCGGAGGCGAGGGCCTCCAGGCGGCCCAGGAGGCCGTAGTCCGCCTCCAGGTGCTCCGGTCCAGGACAGCTATAGCCGATCTCGCCCGCGAAGCGGTGGGCGCCCCGGTGCAGCCTGCCGTCGATGATCACGCCGGCCCCGATGCCGGTGCCCGGCGCCACGAAGAGGAGGTGTCGGCGGCCGTGGCCGGCGCCCCGCCACATCTCGCCCAGGGCGGCCAGGTTCACGTCGTTCTCGACCCGCACCGGCACAGGCAAGCGGCGGCGCAGCATTTCGGCGACCGGCACGTCTATCCAGCCCGCCAGGTTCGCGGCCGCGCCGACGGCGCCTGTCTCCGGGTCCACCAGCCCCGGTACCGCCAGCGCTACGGCCCTAAGGTCTTCGAGCGAGCCGTGCTGTTTCCTCAGCAGCTCCTCTATGGCATCGGCGATCATACCCAGGATGCGTTCGGGGCCTTCGTCGCCCCGGATGGAGGAGGCCGCGCGAGCCAGGAACCGGCCCCGCTCGTCGGCGAGGACAGACGAGAAGTGGCTGCCGCCCAGGTCTACCGCCGCCACCAGCGGGCTGGACCTGGTGACCCTCCGTGTCATGCGATTGCGCCTCCGGTCCTCCTGTCGCCGACCGGGCGTGGTCGCTCTAGGTCGGCACCCGTACGTGCATGGCCCGTAGCTGGTGTGAGCCGTCCTCGGTGGTGTACTCGTAGTAGTAGAAGACCTCATTCCCCACCCGGAGGCCGTACAGGTAACGCACGCAGCCGTAGGGCGAGGAGATCCAGGGGCCGTCGGGCGTCAGGCGATGGAAGGCGAGCCCGTCCTCGCTGTAGGCCAGGCCGCACTGCTCCTCATACATGTCGTAGACGGTTGAGCCGCCGTCATAAGGGACGGCGTATCCCTTGCTGAGCGGGATGAGGGAGTTGAGGCGGGCCCGCACACCGTCCCAACCCTGGCCTGTCGGCTCGAAGACGTAACGCAGCTCCTGGAAGTGCAGGCCGTCGTCCGAAATCATGAGGGCGGTGGCGTCGTGCCCCACCACGGCGCGCACGGTGCCCTCCTCCGAGGACCGGAGGACGCGCTGCGGGGACACGCAGAGGTAGGCGTAGTAGCGGCCGTCCCGCAGGTAGATGGTGGGGTCCTTGACGAAGAAGAGGCCAAGGTCCCTGGGCATCGCCACGGTGCGGCGGCCCTGGGGCTTCAGGCTTTCCAGGGAGGCGCCACGCAACACGTCCACCCGCCAGTAGTTGCCCTGGCTGAACTCGTAGCTGACGTAGAGGCGCCACTCGCCGGAAGGGTCGCGGACGGGGCAGCCCACCTCGATGGAGTTGGCGGCGAACTGCTCTTTGGTGGCCTTCCAGATGTCGTGGAAACGCAGGCCGTCGTCGCTGGCGGCCACGAAGCACTCGCCGCCCCGGCTGGCCTCCAGAGGCGCGCGCTGGCGGTAGAAGAGGTAGAAAAGGCCGCTTTCGGCGTCGAAGGCGGCCTTGGCGCCGCCGGCCCAGTAGCCGTAGCCGCGGCCGCACGGTTCGGCCACGACCGTGCCCTCCTCGGGGGCGAAGCGGAGCGCCTCTAGCTCCGCGCGGATCTTGGGGTCGAGGTCTTGGAGCTTCATGCCGGGCACTCCCTAGACGCGGTACCAGCTCACGTCGATCTGCTTGAGGACGTCCGTGTAGACGGGCAGGGGCCCGCCGGCCTCGGCCAGGACGCGGCGGTGCAGCTCTTCCACCAGCGCCGGCTCTTCGGTCGAGAGGTCGTGGTGCTGGAGGGGGTCGCTCTGCATGTCGAAGAGCTGGGG
>CAZSSQ010000026.1:7562-19750 GCA_964609465.1 uncultured Dehalococcoidia bacterium | reverse complement strand
GGCCTTCCGGCATCAGTCGCCGGCCACCGGGCGTCGCTACCGGGGCGGGTACCTGTCCTGGAACTACTGGGTGGCCTACGCGCCGTCCACCGCCGCCACGCCCGACGGCCGCCGACGGGGCACGTTCCTCTCCAACGGCGTCTGCCCCGTCAACGGCTGCGACCGCGAGGGCCCGACGGCCGTCATCAAGTCGGTGGGGCGCCTGGGGCTGGAGACGGCGCCCAACGGCGCCTCCCACACCCTCAGCCTCAGCCCCGCGCTCCTGCGGGACGAGGAGCACGTGGCCAAGCTGGCGGCGCTGCTGCGGGCCTACGCGCGCGTTGGCGGCACCGCCCTCCAGGTCAACGTCGTGGACGCCGACACCCTGCGGGCCGCGCAGGCCGACCCGGAGAGCTATCGCAACTTGCTGGTGCGGGTGACGGGCTACAACGCCTACTTCGTCATGCTGGGCCGGGAGGTCCAGGACGAGCTCATCAGTCGCCACGCGCACCAGGCGTGAGGAGGCTCAACCGCCGCGGACGGACGCGCCATGGGGCGTCTTGCAGAGGAGGGCTTTAGCCCTTACAGGAGGCAACGACATGTTCGAGAGCCTGCTGACCGACAAGCAGAGGAAGCTGCGCGACGAGGTGCGAGCGTTCGTCCGCGACGATGTGCCGCGCCAACTGCTCCTGGACTTGGACGCGGGACAGGTACCCTACCCTCGCGAGTTCCTCGAGGCCGCCGCTCGCCGCCGGCTCCTGGGGTTGCGCTTCTCGGAGGAGTACGGCGGGCGCGGGCTCGGCTGGGTCGATGAGATCCTGGCCCTGGAGGAGATCGGAGTCCTTAGCACCAGCTGTCCCTGCTTGTACGGCCTGGTCAGCATCGTCGGCGACGCCCTCCAGGTCTTCGGCACGCCCGAGCAGAAGGAGCGCTGGCTGCGCCCGGTGCTCGAGGGAAGGCTAGCCGTCGCCGAAGCGCTCACCGAGCCTCGCGGCGGCTCGGACTTCTTCGGTGCGACGACCACTGCTCGCCGCGATGGAGACACCTGGGTTCTGAACGGCCAGAAGCGCTTCATCGTCGGCGCCGAGGGTGCGGACTACTTCCTCGTATACGCTCGCTCGCAGGAGGATGCGCCTGCGCATGAGTCGCTCAGCGCCTTCATCGTGGAGCGGAGCCCGGAAGTGGAGGTGCAGCATGTCTACGGTCTCATGGGCATGCGCGGCGGAGGCACCGGCCGGGTCTATTTCCGGGACACACGCGTGCCGATCGAGAACCTCATCGGCCCAGAGCATGGTGGAGCGCTGGTGTTCAATCAGATCATGATCCCGGAGCGAATGACCAGCGCGGCTGGCGCCCTGGGAGGGGCCAGGGCCGCCCTGGAGATCGCCGCTCGGTACAGCGACCAGCGCAAGGCCTTTGGGCAGAAGATCCGTCGCTTCCAGGGTGTCAGCTTCAAGGTGGCTGATAGCATCACCATGCTCGACGCGGCGCGAGGCCTCGTCTATGCGGCGGCTCACGCCATAGACAACGGCGACAACCCAGGACGCACTCGCCGCCTCGTCTCCGAGGCCAAGAAGTTCGGCACCGAGACGAGCTGGCAAGTCATAAATCACGCCATGCAGATCATGGGCGGGATCGCCTACACCAACGTCTATCCCATCGAGAGGCTCCTACGGGACGCGCGGCTCCTCATGATCTGGACGGGCAGCAACGAGATCATGAACCTGCTTATCCAGCATGAGTACTACAAGGAGCTCGGTATGGCCGCGCCTGTACGCGACGTAGAGGCGGACGCCCCGGACGCCGAGGTCGCCGGCGAGAAGGTCTACGAGTAGAACATGACCTCGGCCAGGCCGCAGGCCGGAAGGGCGGATTCCGTCGAGCCGGTCACCGGCGTCACCTTCAACGTCCAGCGCTTCAGCACCGAGGACGGGCCGGGCATCCGCACCACCGTCTTCATGAAGGGCTGTCCCCTGCGCTGCCGCTGGTGCCACAACCCGGAGGGCCTCTCGCCGCAGCCGCAGCTAGTCTGGTACGACGTGCGCTGCATCGGCGCCCGCCGCTGCCTGGCGGCCTGCCCCGCCGGCGCCCTGGAGCTGACGCCGCAGGGCATGCGCATCGACCGGGAGCGCTGCCTGCCCTGCGACCTCTGTGCCGGGGCCTGTCCTTCGGGCGCCCTGGAGGTCATTGGGCGTCGCTGGACGCCGGATGAGCTGCTTGCCCAGGCAGAGAAGGACGTTGCCTTCTACGAGACCTCGGGCGGCGGCGTCACGGTCTCCGGCGGCGAGCCGGCCATGCAGCCCGACTTCGTGGAGGCCTTCCTGAGGCTGTGCCATGAGTCCGGCATCGCCACCGCCCTCGACACCTGCGGCTACGCTGGCTGGAGCGTGTACGAGCGCCTCTTGCCCCACCTGGATCTGGTCCTCTACGACCTGAAGATCCTGAACCGGGAGCGCCATCGCCAGGCCACCGGCGTCTACCCGGACCGCATCCTTGCTAACGCGGCCGCCATCGCCGAGCGCGGCATGCCCATGTGGGTGCGCACGCCCGTCGTGCCCGGCTACACCGACGATGAGGAGAACATCGGGGCGCTGGCCGCCTTCATCCGCAGCCGGCTGCCGACGGTCCAGCGCTGGGACCTCCTGGCCTACACGAACCTGGGGGTCGCCAAGTACCGCCGCCTGGGACTGCCCTACCCGCTGGAGGAGACCCAACTGCCGCTCCGCCATCACATGGAGCGCCTGGCGACCGTGGCCGCGGACGGCGGCGGGCCGACCGCGGTCTGGTCCGGCGCCGTGCGCGACTGAGGAGATGAGCAGCATCGACGCGCTGGAGGACAGACTGAGCCCGGCGGCCATGAGGGCGCTGGCCGGCGCGCGCACGCCCAAGTTCCTGGCCACCCGCAGCGCCGACGGCATCCCCAACGTGGTTCCGGTGCTCTCCCTGGAGCCCATCGACGAACAGACCATCATCTTCGGGGAGATGATGATCTGGAAGACGCGCCGCAACCTGGAGGCCGACCCCCGCGTCGCCATCATGGTGCTGGCGCCCGACCTGCGCGGCTGGACCATCAGGGGCCAGTTCGTCGAGTTCCAGCACAGCGGCGCCTACTTCGACCACATCATGGCCAGCGAGAACGTCCGCTATAACGCCTACGGCGGCATCCGCAGCGCCGGCGTCATCCGGGTGCTGGAGGTAACGCGGAGCTTCAAGCTCTCGCAGGGGGGCCTGCTCCTGAACACGGCGCGCAGCCGCTGGCTGGCCCGCCGCCTCTCCCGCGACGGCCCGGCCGGCGAAACCATGCCGGTCCAGGTGCGCGAGAAGTTCAGCCGCTTGCGGGCGGCGAAGGCGCTGGCCTTCCTGGACGGCACCGACCACCCCGACTGCCTGGCGGCCCTGCCGCTTGTGCCGGCGGGCCCGGCGACGCTCGTCTTCGGCGGTGCTCGTAGAGACCTCGACGACTTGTCCCCCGGCTTGCCCGTCGCCGCCGCCGTGCTCACCCTGGAGCCGGTGGCCTACCAGGTGAAGGGCGAGTTCGCCGGCCTGCGCGCCAGCCTGGGCCGGAGGCTTGGCGTCATCGACGTGCGGGAGGCCTACAGCGCCTCCCCGCCCCTGCCGGGGGAGCGGCTGCCCAGCGGCAGGGAGAGGCCCAGAGAGGCAGCTTAGGCCACGGCCAGGGGAGGGGAAAGACTAGGGAGCAGCAGAGGCCGACGCTTCAGGCGGGTAGACGAGCAGTTTGCTCCCGTACGACGGGTCGGGCCCTATCTCAGCCATGGTCTGCGCGATTGCCTCTGATAGCGGCCGCTTCTCAACCAGGAGATAGTGGAGAAGGCGTTCCGTCGCTGCGTCCGTGTGGTCCGTCGAGACAAGGTCATCCCAGCTTACGAAGGCGCCCGCGCCTTTCCTGACGAAAGCCTCAGCCATCGTGTTGGACCGCAGCCCGTCGCAACCCATCAGGATGACCGTCGCGCCTTCGAAGCCCCCCTTCATTCTCGACTCAACAAACTTTGCCGGTATCCCAAAGAAGTACGATGGGGGGTTGGCCACGAGATAGCGCGCTTTCATCAGAAGCCGTGCATTTTGTTCGTCAACATACCTTTGCTGGCTATATGGCTCGCCTGTGAAGAGGACGGCGTCATCTGTAAGTGTTCCATCAAGAGTTCGAAGCCGCCCTGAGTGAACCCGCAGGACGAGTACCTCATAGTGATGTCTGGGAAGACCCTGGTAGAACTCTACCGTGACTTGCTCACCAGGGTAGTAGTCCACCGCGTATCCAGCCCCTTCCAGCATGCTCGTGGCTTCCTGGACGAAGGCTGAGTTGGGGTATGTCAGGCTTAGCTGGTCGACGATGGCCGCTCTCGGCGGCCCGGAATGCTCGCTTGACCCCGCGTTAAGCGCAACGAAGACGGCAAGCGCGGCGAGGGAGGCGCAGACAGCAACGAGAGCTAAGAGCGCCAGCCATTTCAGACGGGGGGCCGCGCCGTGACCACGACGGAGCCCTCTTGTCTCACGCACATTAAGGCGCCGCTTCGCCTTTCCGCGCTGGCTCATATCGAATGGCCCATGACGTCAGAGCGCTACCTGAGTAAGCGCCTCCTAGCGTACCACCAGCCCGCGCTCAAGACCACCGCCGCGCCGCCGCCGTCGGCCTCGAGCGCAGAGGTACAAGAGCGGGCCACATCGTTGGGTGGTGCCGGTAGAAGGGGCTTGGCGCGGCTAGGCCACCACGCCGTCGCGAGCCAGCTCCTCGATCTCTTCGTCCGGGATGCCCAGGAGCTGGCCCAAGACGTAGCCGTTGTGCTCGCCCAGACAGGGCGACGGCCGGCGGATGGCGGCCGGCGTATCGGAGAGGCGCCACGGAGGCGACAGCGCGAGACGGGAGCCGATGACCGGGTGTTCCACCTTCTCCAGGGCGCCCCGCTCCCGCAGGTGTGGATCCTGGGCCAGGGCGGCGCCGTCCAGCACCGGCATGGCGGCGACGCCTGCCTTCTGGAGAGTCTCGGTCGCCTCTTCGGCCACGCGGCCGCTGGTCCACGCCGAGACGATGTCGTCCAGCTCTTCCCGGTGCCGCCAGCGACTCACCACGTCGGCGAAACGGGGGTCCTCCTCCAGGCCGCCCTGGCCCAGCACGCTGCACAGGGCGCGCCACTCCTCGTCGGAGCCCACGGCGATGCTCACCCAGCGCTGGTCCCCCTCACCGCGGATGGAGCCTCCTTCGCCGGGCTGGCACGGGTAGCAGTTGTGCGGCGCCATGGTGCGATCCCAATTGCCGTCGCGCCCGGGCACGCGCCTGTTCATGGCGTATTCCATGAAGACGCCGCCGATGAGGGCGCTCACGGCCTCCGTCGAGGACACGTCGATGTATTGCCCCTCGCCGGTGCGCTGGTGGTGGTGGAGAGCGGCCAGGATGGCCAGGGCGCAGGTGGTGCCTACCCTCAGGTCCACTGCGCCGCTGAGGGGGCTGGGCGGGCCGTTCCGATGGCCAGTGACGGAGGACAGGCCCCCCAGAGCAGCGAAGGTAGGCGCGTAGCCCACGTAGGTGCGCTCTGGCCCGGTGCTGCCAACGGCAGAGGAGCAGAGCATGATGATGCCCGGCTTCACAGCCCGCAGGTCTTCGTAGCCCAGGCCCAGTCGCTCCAGGGTGCCCGGCCGCATGTTGGCGGTCACCACATCGCAGAGGCCGGCCAGCCGGCGGGCGATCTCCACTGCCCGAGGCCTCGTCAGGTCCAGGGTGATGCCGAGCTTGCCGACATTGAGGTCGCTGAAGATGGTGGAGTGGTCCGGGCTGGCAAGGACAGGGCCAGTCATCAAAGATCGCACACGCGCATGGTCGAGGCGCTGGCGGCTCTCGACCTTGATGACCTCCGCTCCCAGCAGAGCCAGCAGGAGGGTCCCGTGGGGGCCCGCCCAGGCCCAGGTGAAGTCCAGGATGCGAACTCCCGCCAGGGGACCTTCCTTCACGCTCCTTCTCCTCTAGATGACGCCCGCGGCGGAGAGCCGGACCAGGTCGCGCCGCGAGTAGCCCAGCCGACCGCAGTAGACCTCGTCATTGTGCTCACCAAGGAGGGGCGCCGGCCGCTCCGCCCGCCAGGGCGTCTCTGAGAACCCGTAGGCGGCGGTGAGATACTCCAGCCGACCAGCCTCCGGGTGCTCTATCTCGGCGATGAAGCCGCGCTGTCGGGCCTGCTCCCAGGCCATCACCTCGGCGACGCTGCGCACCGGCCCCACGGGCACGTTTGCCTCCTGACCCCGGCGGTAGATCTCCTCGCCGGTGTAGTGGGCTGCCCACTCCTCAACATAGGGCTGGATCTCGTTTCGATGCAGCGAGCGGCTTATCTCGTCGCGGCAGATCTCGTCCTGGGCCCAGGCCGGGTTGCCCATTATCTCCATCAGGCCCTGCCACTGCCGGTTCTGGACGGCGGTAATAACGACGTAGCCGTCGCGGCAACGCACAAGGCCACCGACCATGCCCGGGCGCCTGATTGGCGTGGGGTCGTTGGCGAAGCGGGCAATGTCGACCCTTTCCAGGGCCACGAGCGCCTCCAGCTTGGAGACCTCGACCTGCTGGCCGCGGCCCGTCCTTGGGCGGGCCAACACCGCCGCCAGGGCGGCCAGGGCGGCCGCCAGGCCGGCGTCGTACTCCCCGATGTAGCCGCCGCCTACCACAGGGCCCTTGGCCGCCTCCCGCGGGTCCTGATAGATGAACGACGAGTGGCCGCTGCCGTGGTAAAGGTTGAGGTGATGAGCCCGCCAGTCACGGTAGGGCCCAGACGACCCAAAGGGGGTGATGGAGGTAACGACAAGCTCTGGGTGCTCCGCCGCCAGCGCCTCGTGACTGAGGCCCAGGGCCTCGGCGCGACCCGGCGGCAGGTCCTCGACCAGGATGTCGGCGTCTCGTAGCAGCTCGCGCAGGAGACGCCGGCCGCTGGCGGCGGCCACGTTCAGAGTGACGCCCAGCTTGTTAGTGTTCAGGTAGAGGAAGAGGCCGCTCCGCTCCGGGTGAGGGATATCCTGGGGGAAGGGTCCCACCCTCCGGGCGGGGTCGCCGCGGGCGGGCTCCTCGATCTTCAGTACCTCGGCCCCCAGGTCGGCCAGGAGCTTGGTGCAGTAGGGGCCGGCGATCATCCCGCACAGCTCAACGACCCGGAGGCCTGCCAGCGCCGTTTCCGTCATATCGATGCGTCTTCGATGCGCCCCCCGTCACAGTGTCCACTGCTTTGACCCATGCTAAGAAAGCCTGGCGCACAGAGCAAGGGCCTTACGTCCCGACATGGCGCCCCCGGGGCGCAGGCCACAAGGCCCCAGAGCTGGCTGGGATGCTCCATGCTCCCTTTGCCGTGACTGCAGACCACCAGGACCGCCCACGACAAGCGGGGAAAGCACCGCCGAGCTGCACTTCACTTCGCGGTAGCGTTTTGCCAAATCCGGAGAACCCACACTTGACGGAGTCCCGCGATCATCCGAAGATGCTTACCGAATGCGGAAGAGAGTTGTCATCCGCTCGCTGCAGAGAAGACGTTAAGAGCAGGTGATGGTGCGCGGGTTCCTTCTTCTCTCCCTGGCAGTCCTTGTGGCCGCATTTCGCCCCTTGCCTGCCGTGAGGGTCTTTGGCGAGCCCCTGGCGGCCCCTCAGATCACGGTCTCGGCCCAGCAGTGCGACACGTCGTCGCCGGGCAGCGTCAGCGCTACCATCTCCTGGGTCGCCTCGCGCCGCGGCGACCAGTGGCTGGACATCAGCCTCTTCAACAACCGGTTCGCCCCCAGCACCTTCGTCGGCCTCGGTCCCTTCCCGCCCGCAACTAGCAGCTTCGTCTGGAGCGGCCTTCGGCCGGGCCTCACGCACTTCCTTCGCATCAACACCCTCAGCCCCTACGGCTGGGAGCCCAGCCAGACCTTCGCCTTCGCCACCCAGGCCTGCGGCGACGACCCAGCGCTGCCCCAGCCCAACGAGGAACTCGTGGGACTGCGAGACCGCCTATGGGCCGAGATCGCCGCCTCGGGCTTCAATGCCGCCGTGGCCGTCACAGACCTCCAGACCGGCGAGTCCATCGACGTCAACGGCGACGAGCCGCGGCTGCCGGGATGCACCATCAACTTCTTTGTCCTCCTGTCCGTGGTCATGGACCTCCAGGAGGGGCTCTATGGCGAGAGCGAGGTGGGCGACCTCATCGCCCGCACGGTGTGGAGCAGCAACCCCATCACCGCCCGCGACCTGCTGCGCAGGACAGGAATGGGCGACCTGGGGACCGGCCTGGTGAAGATAGATCAGCTTCTGGACCTGCTGGGCCTCTCGGTATCCACCTACGACCATCCGCCCGCCTTCCCACACGAGTCGTTGCAGGGAAGCGTTAACCTTCTGACGGCGAACGAGATGAACCGCGCCCTGGTCGCCCTCTATCAGGCAAGGATCGTGGAGCCAGCCTGGCGCGACTACCTGCTCAACAAGATGATGGGCGTCAAGCCGGGGCTCCAGTACCTCATCCCGGCTGGGGTGGGTGACGGCTTCGTGTCCCACAAGAACGGCTTCTTCGCCGACTTTTCGGGCTGGGTCGACAACGACGCCGGCGTCGTCATGTTTGACCGCGGCGGCAATCGCTACGGATATGCCATCTCTCTCTTCACGGAGAACGTGCCATCCAAGTACGCCGACATACCGCTGGGCCAGACGGTCTCTCGGCTGGTCTGGCAGTACTTCAGCAGCCGGTACTACTAGGGGCGCCTTCCTCACCAGTAGCCGCCACGACTACCCCTTCTGGGAGACCGCCTGCCGGCGTGAGGGCTGCTCGGTTCAGGGGCGGCCCCCAGCCCTATTCGCGGCCCCGCCCGCGTGAAAACAAGAGCGCAAAGAAATACCTCAACTTGGCCGATTACCTCTTGACATATTATTGATCGGGGTTAATATGATGGCGCGTTTACCATCTGTGCTGCGTGCTTGCAGGTACAGCACATCTTCTTTCCACTTGGAGGTAAGGGCAAGGAGGTCGCGACACCTCTAATTCCGAAGGCTTTCTCCGGCTGTTGAGGCGAAGATCCGAGACAAGGTGAGGTTACCGGGAGGCGGGGCCGTAACCTGGTCGCCTGGGTCTCGGGGAGCCAATAGCGAAACCGGTAACCCCGCGTTGCCGGTTATTTGTTTTCAGGAGGGGAACCGGGTTAGGGACTGAGATCGGGGAACAAAAGAGCGAGCCCCAGGCAGTTGGCACCGGCTGGGGCCCGAGGCAAGAGGAGCGCTTCCGCACCCCCTGGCCATCTCTATTGTACTGGCCACGGGATTCCCTTGCAATGGGGCGGCGCCTGCGTCGCCCGTTCCTGCCTCCTCTGCCCCTTTTCAGCCCCTGACCCCCAAGTAGCCCCGGTCCCGCCAGCCCGGCAGGCAGGCCTGCGCGCCCTGGCGGGGGGGCTCCCGCAGGCGGCCGCCGGCTGGCGGGCGACGGGCGCGCCGGAAAGGAGGTGGGGCGTAGCGCAGCACCACGACCGGATAGAGGGGCCCTGACAGGGGCAATCTGCCAGGGCCCGGGACAAAGGGCGGCATAAGGCCGCGCCTCTGCCGCACGGCCATTGTGCCATAGCTAGCCGTCCAAGTGAACGGCTATGACGGAGGATAACCAGACATGAAGCGTTCAATCCTTATGAGCCTGGTGGTGATCGGCGCCGTGGTAGCGCTGCTGGCCGGCGGGGCCACCTTTGCCCCGTTCACGGACAGTGACAGCGACAAAGGCGAAGTCACCGCCGGTAACGTGGAAATCGAGGTCCTCGGGACCGGGACGCTAACATTCGACGCCCCGGTGGTTTCCTGCCCGAGCCCAATGGCTCCCGGCGACACCTGCACAGCCTCCGTGCAAGTCCAAAACACGGGCGACCTCACGGTGACCCTAAGCGACCCGTCACACTCGATTACCAACGTAAGTGGCGGCGAGGGCACCTGCGACGCCGGCGACTGGACAACCGCAACCGCGAACCTGAGCTACACGCCTGATGTCACCAACGTCGCGCCCGGCGGTGTCAAGACGTTTAATGCTAAGGTTACCTTGGACTCGGACGCCCAGGAAGGCTGCCAGGGCGCTACGGCCGAGGTTACAGTGGAGGTCACAGCCACGAGCTCGTAGTGGCCGTAGAAGAGAAGGTCGCTTCCTGAGCGTGAAGGAGAGTCAAGTGTGACGAGATCGTTAGCCTCTCTCTTCTTCATCGCGCTGGCCTTAGGGATGCTGGCGGCGGGGGGTGTGTATGCGCCCTTCACCGATAGCGGCACCGATAGCGGTGATGTAGCGGCAGGCAACATCGAAATCCGGCTCAACACACTGAAAGGCACGAACGAGGTTGTGTGGGACATCCCGCCCTGCATGAGCGACAACATGTCGCCCGGCCACGTGTGCACGGCCACGTTAACGATCCATAACGACGGCAGTGTCTGGCTGGAGTACACCGTCTCCACCATCGAGACGTCCTGCTTCGACGTGTCCTTCACCGGGCCGTTCGACACGGCCAACGGTGGCGACGGCAACAACCCGGGCCGCCTGCCTCCGGGCGACGCCGACCCCGAGACCATCGTCGCCACGGTCGCTGTGGTGGACGACGACACCTGCCAGGGGGCCTACGCCTCCGTGGGCATCACCGTCACCGCCGCCAGTATCCTCACGCCGTAGGAGAGGGAGCAGAAACGACCTGGGGAGGGGGCCCACACCCCTCCCCAGGTTAGGAGATGCCCATGAGGAACGTCGCAAGGGTTGCGCCGCAACTGACAGGCTGGGTCGTTACCGTGGCGGCCTGCGTCATCGCGGTCGCCGTAGCCGCGAGGGCAGCGCCCTGGCTTGCACGTCGGCAACGCGTCACCCGCAAGAGGAACGTCGCGCCAATCACTCTGCGATTGGCGGGATGGCTGGTCTCCCTGGCTCTCCTGACCGCCGTTATGGGGTTGATAGCCGTGATGGTGGGGCCGCGGTTGCTGGGCTGGCAAGGCGTCATCGTCCTCACCGGCAGCATGGAGCCCACCCTAAAGGTGGGTGGCCTGGCCTTCGTAGAGCCCACCACCGACGCCGAGTCAGTCCAGGTAGGCGATGTCATCGCCTTCCGCTCGCTGAAGAACCCTAACCAGCAGATCTCCCACAGGGTGATCGAGATCATTAACGACGCCGACGGGCTGGGGTTCCGCACCAAGGGTGACAACAGCGAGCTGGCAGACCAACAGCTCGTACGCGCCGACAACCTCCTGGGCAAGGTGCGCTTCCACCTGCCCTATCTGGGCTACGCCGCCGACAAACTGCGGCATCGCGAGAGCTTTTACCTGTTCCTCAGCATTCCTGCGGGGCTCCTTGTTATCAATGAGATATTCAACATCTGGCGTGGCCTGCGCCGTGGGCGGAAGGAGACGGCAACGTGAGGCGGGGCATTCTTGTTCTGTCTCTCCTCGCTCTGGCGGCGCTGACGGTGACGTCCCGCCTGGGTGGCAGCTCTGCATCGTTCACAGATAGCACCACGGACACAGGGCATTTGCAGGCGGCCGCCGTGACGCCCCCCTCCAACCTTACCTGCGCTCCCACCGGCTTCTTCAGCCAGCAGTTGCAGTGGCAGCCGTCGCCACTGGCCGACGGCTACCGCATCTACCATGACGGCCCCTTCTGGGATGACGACTTCAAGCTACTGGATCAGGTGGCGGCCCCTGCGACTACCTACGGTAAGGTGTGGCCGAGCCTCTTCCGCCATCGCTGGTACGTCACCACGGCGTTCGGCTCCTGGGAGAGCGGACCCAGCAACGTCATCGAGGTGCACTGCCGCCCGGCCCTCTTCTTCCCCGGCCCCTGCGGCCTGGACGGCGAGAACCACCACTCCGAGCGCGTCGTGGCGGTTACCTGGGAGCCAGCCGCCGACGCCGTCCTCTACGGCGTCTTCCGGGCCGAACAGAGCGGCGGCCCTTACGAGATGGTAGGCACTACTGAGAGCACCACGCACGAGGACACGGCCGTCCAAGAGGGCGTCACCTACTACTACGTCGTTGTCGCCGTGGACGGGCAGGGCAACGAATCGGACCCCAGCGCCGAGATCGCGGTGCCCGACAGTGTCCCCGCCGATTCGCCCACCGCCACGCCTATCGCAGAGTCCTCTCCCACGCCAGAGGTCACGCCGACCACCGACGCGCCGCAACCCACCGCCACCGGCACACCGACGCCAACGTGGATGATCGGGCCCGACCGGGAACCCCCTGCCGCATCGAC
>CAZSSQ010000026.1:3576-7462 GCA_964609465.1 uncultured Dehalococcoidia bacterium | reverse complement strand
CGACGCCAACGTGGATGATCGGGCCCGACCGGGAACCCCCTGCCGCATCGACACCAACGTGGATGATCGGGCCTGGGCCGGGCCCAACAGAAGAAGCGCCAGCCTCAGAACCGTCTGAGGAGCCCGCCACCCTGACGCCTGAGACCACAGCGACGGCAACGCCGGCGACAGAGTCTATCGTTACCCCAGATGCGGACAGGTGATCTCGGGGGACGGTAAGCGCAACACTCCCCGGCAATGCCGGGGAGCAATATGCTAGGTGCAGCCACCGTGGTGATGCGGGGCCGTCACGGGGCGAGCGAGGCGGCCCCGCCCGCGCCTGCCTGTCGCCAGGCAGGAAAGCGGTTACCACCTTGCCAGGACCTCCGCGGCGGCCCCACCAGCATTATCGGCCGTCCACGTGGGTCTCAGCAGGGGGCGGGTTACTCGCCGCCGATCGGTCCTGGAACGCTCCCTGCCTAGTGCGTCACCATGCCCCCGCTGATGTTGATGGCCTGGCCCGTCATGTAGTCGGACTGGTTGGAGGCCAGGAAGGCCACCAAGTTCGCCACGTCCTCGGGCACCTCCAGCCGCCCCAGGGGAATGCGCTTCACGGCCTCGGCCACCACTTCCTCATAGGGCATGTTCAGCACGAAGGACGCCACACGCCAGCCCCAGCGCTGTAGCTCCGTGTCCACCTCGCCGGGGCAGACGGCGTTCACCTGGATGTTCTGCTGGGCCACCTCCAGCGCCATCACCCGCGTGAGGGCGATGATGGCCGCCTTGGCCGCCGAGTAGGCGGAGAGGAAAAGACCGCCCGCCTTGGCCGCTATCGACGAGACGTTGATGATCTTGCCGCCCCCGCCCCTGTCTATCATGTGGCGGGCCACCGCCCGCGAGCAGAGGAAGGTGCCGGTGGCGTTGATGGCTATGGTCTTGTTCCAGGCCGCCTCCTCCATGAGGATGACCGGTCCCGGCCCCGGGGCGCCGCCGGCGTTGTTGACCAGGATGTCGATGCGTCCGAAGGCCTCCAGCGCCTGCGACACCATGGCCTCCACGGTGGCGTTGTCGGTGACGTCGACGGGCACGGCGAGGGCGCGGACGCCTGCCTCCCGGACCCGGCGGGCCGTCTCCTCCAGGCCCTCGCGGTCCCCCAGGCCGTAGTCGGGGAACTCCTCAAAGCCGCGACAGATGTCGCCCACGACCACGTCGGCGCCCTCGCGGGCCAGGCGCACGGCGATGCCCCGCCCGATACCCGCCTCGCGTCCGGCCCCCGTGACAATGGCGACTTTGCCCTTCAGATCATACATATGCGCCTCCCATAAGAACCCCCTACATGAGCTCCATCTCTTTCAGGTCCGCCGCCACCGTCAGCTTGGGCTCCGTCAGAGCCTGCACCTCCTCCGCTGTCCAGCCGGGGACCACCTCTCGCAGCAGCAGGCCCTGCGGCGTCACCTCAATGACGGCAATGTCGGTGACGATGAGGTTGACGCAGGTGGGCGCCGTCAGCGGCTCGCTGCACTGATGCACGATCTTGGGCCGGCCGTCCTTAGTGCTGTGGGTCGTCAGAGCGATCACCTTGCGGGCGCAGAAGGCCAGGTCCATGCCGCCGCCCAGGCTGCCCACCTTCTTGCCGGGCAGGAGCCAGTTGGCCAGGTCCCCCCTCTCCGATACCTGAATGGCCCCCAGCACGGCGATGTCCACGTGCCCGCCCCGGATCATGCCGAAGCTCTCGGCGTGGTCGAAGAAGGACATGCCCACCTTGCGGGA
Organism: uncultured Dehalococcoidia bacterium; assembly: GCA_964609465.1. Lineage (GTDB taxonomy): Bacteria > Chloroflexota > Dehalococcoidia > DSTF01 > JALHUB01 > CAVSBT01. The sequence goes on along the minus strand of CAZSSQ010000026.1, from coordinate 5,713 downwards.
CACGGGCTGGACGCCGGCGTTGATCAGGTTCACATCGGCCAGGTCGGGGTCGGTGATGATGGGCCCAAAGCCCAGGACCCCGTTCTCGGAGTGAAAGAGGATCTCCTTCTCGGGCGGGACGTACATGCTGCACAAGGTGGGCATACCCACGCCCAGGTTCACTACCATCCCGTCCTGGAACTCCTTCACGGTCCGCAGGGCCATGGTCTGCTGGTCCAGGCGCTCCTTTTCCTGCTGCATCACTCACCCCCTGCCGGCCTCACCACCACCCGGTCCACGTAGAGGCCGGGGGTGACGACGCACTCCGGGTCCAGCTCGCCCAACTCCACCACCTCGTCCACCTCAGCGATGGTGACGGTGGAGGCGCCGGCCATGGTAGCGTTGAAGGTCCGCGAGGTGCCATGGTAGACCAGGTTGCCGTAACGGTCAGCCTTGTGGGCGCGGATGAGGGAGAAGTCGCCCTTGATGGCGTGTTCCAGCAGGTGGGGGCGGCCGTCGAAGACGCGCACCTCTTTCCCGGGCTCGACGACGGTGCCGGGGCCGGTGGGGGTGTAGAAGGCGGCGATGCCGGCCTTGCCCGCCCGGATGCGCTCGGCCAGGGTGCCCTGGGCGTTCAGCTCCAGCTCCACCTCACCCGAGGCCACCTTCTTCTCGAACGGCGTGAGCACCAGAGGCGAAGGGGCGGCCGGGAAGGCAAGGATGCCCTTCTTCACCTGGCCCTGCTCCACCAGGATGCCGGGGTCTACAAAGTCGGCCGGGAAGCGGAGGATACTCTTCATCCGCGTGCGGATGAGCTCGATGAGCTCCATGCCCCAGCCGCCGGAGTTGCCAACGATCGTGAGGTCTTTCACGCCGCGGCGGGCTACGGCCGAGATGAGATAACTGGGACACTCGCCGGGCCCGCCAAAACCGCCGATGAGGAGGACGGCGCCGTCTAAGACATCGGCCACCGCCTCGTCGAAGCTCGGGACCACTTTGTTGATGGGCACGTGGCATCACCTCCTCCAGAAACCGACGTGACGGCGCCAGTATACTACGCGCCCGCCGCAGGAACAGCAGCCAGGTATCCCGGCTGTCCGCCACTGCCCGCCCCTGAAAGCGCCTGGACGGCCACCGACCGTCGGGGTAAGCTGGTCTGCACATCGAAGGCCGAGGGTTGGCGGCATCGCTCAGGAGGAGGCAGAGCATGGAGATCAAAGACGTCCTGGAGATGGGCCGGAGGCTGCGCAACTGGAGTCGCTGGGGCCCCGAAGACGAGCTGGGCACCCTCAACTTCATCACGCCGGAGAAGATAGCCCAGGCCTGCCGCCTGGTGAAGAAGGGCAAGGCCTTCGCCCTGGCCATCCCCTTCGACAGCCGGGGCCCCCAGACCGGCTTCGCGGGCCGCATCAACCCCCTGCGCGTCATGCTGGCCACCGGCTCGGACGCCGCCGCCGGTGCGCAGGACCTCATTCCCGGCGGCTTCCGCTACGCCGACGACCTGGTGATCATGCCCCTCCAGTGTGCCACTCAGTGGGACTCCCTGGCCCACGTCTTCTACGACGGCCAGATGTACAACGGCTACGACGCCCGCCTGGTGACCGCCTTCGGCGCCGGCCGCAACAGCATCGACAAGATGAAGGACCGCATCGTGTCCCGGGGCGTGCTGCTGGACATCCCCCGGCACAAGGGCCTCGACTGGATCGAGCCAGGCTATCCCATCACGCCGGAGGACTTGGATGGCGCCGCTGGCCGCCAGGGCATGACCGTGAAGGCCGGCGACATCCTGCTGGTGCGCACCGGCCACATGGCCCTCTGCCGCTCGCGGGGGAGCTGGGAGGGCTTCGCGGGCGGCGACGCCCCCGGCCTCGCCCTGAGTACCGCCCCCTGGCTGCATGAGAAGCAGGTGGCCGGAGTTGCCACCGATACCTGGGGCGTGGAGGTGCGCCCCAATGAACCCCCCAACACATTCCAGCCCCTGCACATGGTCCTCATCCGGGACATGGGGCTGCTGCTGGGGGAGATCTTCCACCTGGACGAGCTGGCCGAGGACTGCGCCGCCGACGGCGCCTACGAGTTCCTGCTGGTGGCGCCGCCCATCCCGTTTACCGGCGCCGTGGGCTCGCCGGTGAACCCCATCGCCCTCAAGTAGCGGCGC
>CAZSSQ010000026.1:0-3476 GCA_964609465.1 uncultured Dehalococcoidia bacterium | reverse complement strand
GCGCGCCCCAGGCATACACTGGCCTTAGGCCACCTGCTGGCAGGGCTGACGTCGGACAGCGCATGGGACGTGCCATCTCTACCCAGCCTGACCCCGAGGTAGTGCGGACCTCCTTTCGCGGGCTCCGGTCCGCCTTCTACGACTTCTTCACGGCCGGGCCGAGCCGCGAGTTCCGCGCCGTGGCCGTGGAGCGGCTTGCCGTCCGGCCTGGGGACGCCGTCATCGACCTGGGGTGCGGCACCGGCCTCAGCCTCCCGCTGCTGGTGGATGCCGTCGCGCCCGAGGGACGGGTCATCGGCGTGGACGCCAGCCCGCACATGCTGGCCCGCGCCCGCCGGCGGGTTGAGGCGGCCGGGTGGCGGAGCGTGGAGCTGGTGGAGGCCTTCGCCCAGGACTTGCAGCCGCCGGAGCCGGTCGACGGCGTGCTGGCCTGCAATGTCAACCAGCTCATCTGCTCGCCGGAAGTGGTGCGGAACGCCGTCGCCTGGCTGAAGCCGGGGGGACGCTTCGTAGCGACCGGCAGCCGCCGAGGCCCCGGATTGGGGGGCTTCCTGCGGGCCCTCTTCCTGCGGGTCACGGTCCCTCTCACGCAGCGGGAGCGGTCGGCCGTGCGCTGGATCCTGCAGGAGCGCCCCTGGCAGGAACTGGAGCGGGCGCTGGGGCCGCTGGAGATCGAGTACTTCCTGGCTGGCGCCGCCTTCGTGGCCCGGGGGACCAGGCGTCGTGCCGGGGAGACCAGGGCGGAGTGAGGGCAACGAGCAGCGACGGTCAGCATAGCAAGGGGGAACCATCATGGCTACGATCACGGGCGGAGAGCTTCTCCTGAAGTGTCTGGTTCAAGAGGGCGTTCGCATCATCTTCGCTGTCCCCGACGCCAGCTATAACCCGGTGCTGGGCAAGCTGCGCGCCTACGGCGTGCGCCTCCTGCCGCCGCGCCACGAGGCCGCCGGCGCTCACATGGCCGACGGCTGGTCGCGGGTCACAGGCCAGCTAGGGGTGTGCATGGCCGGCGCCGGGCCCGGCACAGCGAACCTGCTCTCCGGCATCATCACCGCCTACTCGGAGGGCTCCCCTATCCTGGCCATCACCACCAACCGCCACAGCGCCAGCATCTACCCCGACCGCGGCGGGGTGATGCAGTACACGGACCAGGTCTCCCTGTTCAGGCCGGTGACCAAGTGGAACGCCCTGGTGTCACAGGCCCGCCGCATCCCTGAGCTGGTCCAGAAGGCCGTCCGCGCCGCCACGAGCGGCCGGCCGGGCCCCGTCCACCTGGACATCCCGGAGGACGTGCTAGAGGCCGAGATCGATGAGGAGAAGGCACCGGTGGAGGAGGCCCAGCGCTACCGGCTGGTGCAGCCCCAGGTGCCAGACAGGGCCCTGGTCAAGCAGGCGGCGGCCATGCTCACGGAGGCCTCCATCCCAGCCATGTACGTCGGAGGTGGCGTGCGGCACTCCGGCGCCTGGACAGAGCTGAAGCTCCTGGCGGAGCACCTGAGCTGCCCCGTCCTCCTCAGCCCCGGTGCGCGAGGCGTCTTCCCGGAGGACAGCCCCCTCTGCTTCATCCCCCTCTCGACAGGGGGCATGAACCTGCGCAAAGAGGCCGACCTGGTCCTGCTCGTGGGCACGCAGCTCTGCCAGCTCGACGCCCACGGCAGGCCCCCCTTCTGGGCGCTATCGCAGCGCCAGAAGGCCATCCAGGTGGACGTTGACCCGGAGGCGATCGGCCGGAACCGGCCCGTCGACCTGGGCATCCTGGGAGACGCGCGCGCTACCCTGGCGGCGCTGCTCGAGGAGGTCGAGGCCATCACCGGGCCGCGACCGCCTTCGGAGAGGCTCCAGGAGTATCAGCGTCAGAGCAGGGAGTGGGAGGAGGGCCTGGCCGCCCTGGCCACCGAGACGAAGCCCGTGCACCCGGCGCGCCTGATGACCGAGGCCAGGCGCTTCTTCCCCCACGACGGCATCCTGGCCATGGACGGCGGCAACACGTCCATGTACTGCTTCCAGTACCTCCGCGTCTACCGGCCGCGGAGCTTCCTCTGGACCTCCAAGTTCGGGCACCTGGGCACGGGGCTCCCCTTCGCCATGGCTGCCAAGCTGGCGCAGCCCGAGAGGACGGTGCTCCTCATCACCGGCGACTCCGCCTTCGGCTTCAACCTTCAGGAGCTGGAGACGGCCTACCGCGAGAAGATCCCCGTCATCTGCCTGGTGTCCTGCGACTACCGCTGGGGGATGGAGGTGCCGGGCCAGCTAGTCAGCCTGGGCCTGGAGAACCTCATCGGCGTAGACCATTCCCGGCCCCGCTACGACAAGGTGGCCGAGGCTTTCGGCTGCTTCGGCGCCTACGTCGAGGACCCCGCCGAGATACAGCCGGCCCTGGCGGCGGCCGTGAGGTCGGGCCTGCCGGCGGTGATTCAGGTGGTGGTGGACCAGGGGGCCAACGTGCTGCCGCCGGGCCTCGTGGAGTACGCCGAAGCCCTCGGCGAGGTCTGAGGGCTAGTCCGCCGCCTCTCGGCTGCGAATAAGGAGGACTGGCGTCCCTGCCTGGCGCAGGACCTGGTCGGCTGCGCTGCCGAAGACCAGGCGGAGCAGGCCGCTGCGGCCGTGAGTGGACATGGCGATAAGGTCCATGGCGTGGCCGTGGGCGTATTCGACGATACTGTCGCCTGCCACACCCTCCAGGATCTCCGCCCGCACCTTGATCTTCTGGGCCTTCAGGCCACCGACGACCCCCTCCAGGTAGGAGCGGGCGCCCTCCCGCTCCGCCTTCAGTGCCTCCGAGGCAGCCTCCACACCGACGGCGGCACCAGCGCCGGTGGGTTCCAGTGCGGCGGGCATAGTCTCGGCCACCAGCTTGGAGAGGGGCGCTATGACCTGGATCAGGGTCACCTCCGAGTCGAACCGCCGCGCCAGCTCCTGCACGTAGGGCAGGACCACCTCCGCCAGCTTCGAGCCGTCCAGGGGCACCAGGATCTTGCCGTACACGAAGGCCCCCCTTCTGGGTCCCGGGCGCCCGCGAGGGGCGCCCCTACGATGCCACCCGACGCATCTCCCGCGCCGAGGGCATTGTAGGAGCATCCCCCGGCGCTCGCAACAGTGACACCTCGGCCGGCGCTTGCGAATCTACGCCGCTTGCCGTAGGATGGCAGGCACACGTCATCTCAGCCTGGAAAGTTGGTCTCACCATGCCTATGCGCTCCGACGTCATCAAGAAAGGCTTCGAGCGGGCGCCACACCGCAGCCTGCTGCGCGCCACGGGGGTCGTCCGCCACCCCGCGGACTTCGACAAGCCGTTCGTCGCCGTCGTCAACTCCTACGTGGATATCATTCCCGGCCACGCCCACCTCCAGGAGGTGGGACGGGTGGTGAAGCAGGCAGTGCGCGAGGCCGGCGGCCTCCCCTTCGAGTTCAACACCATCGGCGTGGACGACGGCATCGTCATGGGGCACTTCGGCATGAAGTACTCCCTCCCCAGC
>CAZSSQ010000025.1:6757-20143 GCA_964609465.1 uncultured Dehalococcoidia bacterium | reverse complement strand
GGCGGCGCAGCAGCCAATAAGCTAGCTCCGCGAGACAGGGAGAGGCGGCGGGTCCCGGGGGGCCGCCGCCTCTCCATCGCGACCGTGTCGAACCCGAGCTGAGAGGCTCCCCGCCAGGACGGGCGGGCCTTCCTTGAGGAGCGGGAGCCATGAGCTACTACGACGAGTACATGGCCGAGCACTACGATGTTCTTGCGCCTGGCCTCCCCGGCGACGTGGACTTCTACGCCGGGCTGGCGCGCGAGGCCGAGCCGCCTGTACTGGAGCTAGGCGCCGGATCAGGTCGTGTCGCCATCCCGGTCGCCCGCGCCGGCGTAGAGATCGTCGGGCTGGACAGCTCGCCAGCCATGCTGGCGAAGGCGCGTGAGCGGAGCACCGGCCTGGCCAGCGTGCGCTGGGTGGAGGGGGACATGCGCGCCTTCGACCTGCCAGAGCGCTTTGGGCTGGTGATCATCCCCTATCGCGCCTTCCAGCACATGATCACGGTGGACGACCAGAAGAGCTGTCTGGTCTGCATCCGGCGCCACCTCCGCGACGACGGCAGGCTGGCCTTCAACCTCTTCAACCCGGACCTGGTGGCGATGGGGCGCTGGATGAGCGACTTTCAAGGCGACTGGCGCATCTGGCATGACGCGACCGACCAGCGAACGGGCCGGCGCACCATCGCCTGGGACTGCCGTCGCTACCACACCGGGTCGCAGGAGCTGACCACCCTCTGGAAGGTCGAGGAGATCGATGCGGACGGGCGGCCGGTGTCCCAGAGGTATCTGGACCTGCACCTGCGCTGGTTCTACCGCTTTGAGGTGGAGCACCTGCTGGCCCTCACGGGCTTCCGGGTGGAGCACCTTTACGGCTGGTTCGATGGCAGCGCCTTCGGAGATAGCAGCCCAGAGATGGTCTGGGTGGCCCGGAAGGCCTAGGGCCGGCCCGGTCCAGGAGAGTGAGGGATGATGGGGAACGTCGGCTTCAGCACGAGGTTGAACGTGGGCTACGAGCAGGCGGTGCAGGCGGCCCGTGCCGCCCTCCGGGAGGAGGGCTTCGGCGTCCTCACCGAGATCGATGTCAAGGCCACGTTGAAAGCGAAGCTGGGCAAGGACTTCCGTCGTTATGTTATCCTGGGGGCATGCAACCCTCCCCTGGCTCACCGGGCCCTGGAGACCGACCCGTCCGTGGGCCTGCTCCTGCCCCTGCAACGTCATAGTCTTCGAAGAGGGCGAGGGCAGTGTGGTGGCCGCGGTCGATCCCCTGGGCCTGCTGGGGGTGCTGGACAACCCGGCGCTGCGCGAGGTGGCGCACGAGGCGGAGAGGCGGTTACGCCGGGCCGTTGACAAGCTGGGCGCGGGCTAGGGAGCAGCTTCCCCCGGAGTCTGCCATCTGATGAACCTGCCTCGCTTCGCGGATATTTCTTTACAGTGGGGTTGACAACCGTCGGGGAGTGCCCTAATCTGTTAATGAAATCACAAGGACAGCGCTGGCACACGGCATTAGGCGGATGGGAGGGGGCCAGAGCTGCTCTGCCGAAACCCTGTTGGGGACGGGGGAACCACCTGTTTGGGGTGAATCTCACTGTTGAGTAGGGCGACCTTTCCGCCCGAACCCGTCAGCTAACCCCGGAGGCAGCGGAAAGGCATCTGGCCAGGACGTGTCTGGACGGGGGGTTTCTGCGCGCTAGCAGGAGGTCAAACATGCAGGGGTCCCTGCCACGCAACTGCCCCCGCTGTCGCGGGTCCATGATCATGGAGAGAGACTGGTACGGCGTCTACAGCACGTGTCTCTGCTGTGGCTATGTCCACGAGGCAGTATCGCCCCCGGCCATCGAGCTCCTCGATCAGGAAGAAGGCCACACCCGCCAGCGGAGGCGCCAGCCTTCGCACGGCAAGCTCCGCCTGTAGGAGTCGTCAAAGAAGGCCTGGCGGCAGACTAGGCTTGCCTGCCGCCAGCTAGCCTCTCGCTTTACTCTGTGGCGGGAGTATCGGCAGTCCCGAGGCACCCGGGAGGGTGCCTCTTTTCTTGTTGTTCTCGCTGTGGAAGGGCGGCTCCGAGCGCCCGCTCTGGAGGCCGGTCTGCCTACCCAGCCAGCAAAGCCTGCCCGCGACCTCTGTATGCGCTTCAACGAAGGCATAGCGCGTATCATGTTCAAGTTTTCACGAATCTCTTCACGATTCTCCCCTAGGCGAGGGAGGGAATTGCCGTTACTGTAGCGGTAGCCGCCCCTACCAGCGTGCGCGGCCGATACGGGTTGGCCTTGTCGTCGCTCTTCTTCCTGCTGGGCGCGTTCCGCCAGCTCGAGCCGGAGAGGGAGGTCAGGCATGAGGCAGCATGGTGGTGACGGATACCGTGACCGGGAAGAAAGCACTGTCATATTCGTAGGCCACGCCCGCCTTCCCCAGAGCCTGGCGCCCGTAGGCGCTCCCCCCGTCGTGTCCGTGGAGATCGAGGTCGACATGCGCCGCCGCCAGGCGGTGGAGGTGGCCACCCGAGGCGTCCTGCCGCGGGCGGAGGCCCTCCTGCGTGACATCCTCCTGGAGGGTGACCTGGATACCAGCGTGAGAATCCTCCTGGATGCCCTCCAGAGGCGCTACGTAGGGGCGCCTCAGAAGGCCATCATGACGGCCGTCGCCAACGCCTACGAGGCGTACGTGCGGTTCTGTCAGCAGCAGGCCGTAAGAGAGGAAAGTCTGCGGCCATCCAGCTAGAGTCTTCCTGCCATCTCCCTCCAGACAGAGCCCGCGGCAGAGCGGCCCTATACCCCCAGGGCCGCGATTCTCCTTAAGCAAGATGGGCCTATCTACCTTGCGAATTAGGGGTACTCCCAGCCCCGCATAAGGGTTTTCCCCAATACAACAGGGTTCTTCAACGGCGCTAGAATCTGGCCGCCTGTCACGGTGGCAGCCGGGATAGGTGCCGACAGGTGCGGAACAAGGAGGTTCCGTCGTGGTTCAGAGTAGCGTCGCCAGTTGCCGTCACCACTGGTTGCTCAGCGAGCCGAAGCGCGGCGTGATCCATGGGGTCTGTAAGCACTGCCGCGCTACCAGGGACTACCCGGCCCTGCTGGAGGGCACGGAAGGCTTCCTGGACCACCAAGACCTGTCGGCCAGCGAAAGACCCCTCCTGGATCTCCTGGAGCGGCAGGTCCAGGAGGAGTAATGATGATCCTGGGGTCCTGGCCCCGGCGTTGCGAACATCCTTGCCGATAATTGGAAGGTTATGGTAGGCTTTGGGCCGCTCTTGACTGGGAAGAGCGGAACCAGCGACGCCGGGCGGACCTCTGGCGAGCGATGGGGTGGAGAAACTTCCAGGCAGAGAGCCGCCAAGACGGACTGGCGGCCAGCTTCTAGGCTCGAAGGCCCAGCCCCGGAGAGCGGAAGGCAAGGAGCCCCCGAATGAAGGAGCCCACGTCTTCAGAGGAGATGGCGGCCCGTATTCGCCGGCCGGGCGAGACCGGCGCCTGGAGCCGCGGCTCCAGCGGCAAGATTCGCGTTCTCATCGTCGACGACCACGCCATCCTTCGTCAGGCCCTCCGCCTCCTCCTGGAGGTGCACCAGGAGATCGAGGTGGTGGGCGATGCCGCCAATGGCCGTGAAGCCATGGAAGCGGCCGAGAAACTGCTCCCCGATGTAATCCTGATGGACATGGTGATGCCCGGCCTCAACGGCCTGGAGGCCACGCGCCAGATCCGCCACCGCCTTCCCAAGAGCAAGGTGCTCATCCTCACCGGCTACATGGAGGACGAGCAGATCGTGGCTGCTCTCCGCGCCGGCGCCTCCGGCTACATAGTCAAGAAGTCCGACGCCACCGAGCTTATCCTCGGCATCCAGTCTGTCCACCGCGGAAACACCTACTTCAGCGCGTCCATCTCCGATGCAGGCACCGCCAGCGAGTACCTCCTCCAGGCCAGGAGCGAGGAGGGCAAGGCGGGCTATGACCTGCTGACCAGCCGTGAGCGTGAAGTCCTCCAGCTCATCGCCGAGGGCTACTCCAACCAGCGGATTGCTCAGGAGCTCTACATCAGCGTGAAGACGGTGGAAGCCCACAAGGCCCACATCATGAGCAAGCTCCACGCTCAGACGCGCACCGACCTTATTCGCTACGCCCTCCAGAAGGGGTTGGTCGGCATCGACGTCCCGCCCGCCCCGGAACAGGGCGAAGAGCGCCAGGTCGGTTAAGAGGAATGAGCACCCGCCTTCGGCGGGCAGGCCAGGACGGGAAGAGGACCCAGCCATGATGGAATTCGCCCGAGAGCCACTGGATCTGAGCGCCTGGCAGGATGACCTCCGGGACGGGGAGGATGACCTGTCCGCCCTCCAGAATGCCTACCTGGGGCGCTTGCGGCGGCTCCTCCGGCTCCGGACCGACCATCATGAGGACCTGAACGAACAGGGGCTGTGGCTCTTGGACCGCTCCATCTTCACCACCTACCGCGACTGCGCGGAACTGGGCGTGGGCTTTGTGGCCCAGAGCATCATCCGTCGCCTCTCCGGACACGAGGAAACACACGCCTACCCCGCGATGGGCGATGCCAGCGATCGCGCCCGCCGGCGCGAGCGATAGCGGCCCATCCCGCCACGCCATTCCATGAACGTCAGGCCCGCAACTGAAGGTGAACTATTTTGAGCGGGAAAGCCGCCCCCATTCTCACACCCCGGCCCCTCGAGCCGCTGTCGCCGGGCCATGACGGCCGGCCCTGGCAAGAGCGCATCGAGCTGGTCAGGCTGACTGCCCGCACCCAGGCGCTGTACTGCAGCGCCGTCCAGATCTTCGCCGCCGCCACTCTGGAGAGCCTCTACGAAGCCGTCCTCTCCGCCGTCTGGTCCCTGGTGAGGGTGGACATGGCGGCCCTGTTCTTGATCCGGAACGAGGACGGGCGGCCCACCTGCCGGGCCCTGCGCGGCGGCCGCTCGACAGTGGTCTTCGACGCCGCCGAGGCGCCCACCGCTGCCTTCGCCGATGCCGCCCTGGCGGCGAGCGCTCCTCTGACGGTAGAGGCGCCGGACCCTCTCCTGCGTGATCTCCCCTCCTCCTTCAACGGTGCCCGGGCCCCCGCCATGCTGCTGGCGGTGCCTGTCCGGTCGGGGAACGAAGACCTCGGCCTGCTGGCGGTGGGCCGACGAATGGGCTTCCCCTTCTCTCTTGACCAGGTTGACCTGCTTCAAGGCCTGGCCGACCAGACCTCCCTGGCCCTTGAGAAGCTGCGGGTGGTGGCGGCCGCCGCCGAGCAAGGGCGCCGGGCCCACGAGCTCGTCTCCATCGCCTCCCACGAACTGAGGACGCCGCTCACCGCCCTCCAGGGCTTCAGCGAGCTCCTCCTCTCGCGGGAGGTGAGCGAGGAGGTGCAGAAGAGCTGGATCTCCCTGATCAACCAGGAATCGGTGCGTCTGGGCTCCCTCATCGGCGAGCTTCTAGACCTGACACGCCTTGAGTCGGGGCGCGCCAAGCTGAACCTGGAGCCCGTGAACCTTCGAGACGTGGCGGAGCACGTCGTCAGTCTCTGGCGGGGCGACGGCCGGCGTTCTCGCTTCTCCATCCGCTTCCAGGCTGGTGTGCCTTGCCTGAGGGCAGACGTCTGCAAGCTGACCCGGGTGCTGGCTAACCTGGCGAGCAACGCCGTCAACTACTCCCCACCGGGGACCCCAATCCGCATCGAGGTGGCACCGCGCTGTCTGGCCCGGCCCTCCACGCCGCACCTGGGCCCGCCGGGCTCAAAGGGTGCTCGCTGCCCGGCTGGGGCGAGCATCGCCGTCCGCGATCGAGGCGCGGGCATCTCCCAGGAGGACCAGGCGAGGGTCTTCCAGCCCTTCTATCGAGCGGGTCCGCTGGAGGGAGAGGGCTCCGCCGGCCCGGCAGGCAAGGCCAGCGGTGTCGGCCTGGGCCTGACCATCGCGCGCCGGCTGGTCGAGTGGCACGGCGGGCTCATGTGGGTGGAGAGCTGTCCGGGGAAGGGAAGCACCTTCGGCTTCTGTCTGCCCCTGCATGCTCCCCAGCGATCTGCGTCCGATACCACGTTAGGCCCGGGGGCGGTATTGTGAAGACGGTCCTGGTCGTCGACGACGAACCCACCATCCGGACGCTGGTGAACGCTATCCTGGAGGGCTGCGGGGTACGCACCCTGGAAGCGGCCGATGGGCCGGAGGCCCTCGACATCGCCCGTCGCTATCAGCCCGATCTGGTGCTGCTGGACGTGGTGATGCCCCGAATGGACGGCTTCACCGTTTGCCAGAGGATGAAGGCGGAGAAGTCGATGGCCCTTACCCCTGTCCTCCTCCTGACGGCGCTGGCGCAGGAGTCAGACCACCAGCGCGCCCGGCGCGTCGGTGCGGACGGTATCGTTCAAAAGCCGTTCAGCCCCGCCGTCCTGCGAGCGACGGTGGAGAGCATCCTCAACGGCGGCAAGAAGGGCTGAGTCTCTCGCTTCCTGAGAAGACTGTCTAGACCGCGCCATCCTGGGACGCTGCGCTCTCTGAGACCCGCTGGGCGAGGCGGAGGAGGGCGCTAGCCATCTCTTCCACGCTGTAGGGGCCCTGCCGGCGGTGACGTAGCAGGGCCCCGATGTTCACCCAGTAGCGGTTGCGGCGGCCCTCCTTCTGGCGGGAGATGATGCCATCCTCTTCCAGGGCGCGGAGGATGGAGAGGGTGGCTCGCTCCGTTATGCCGACGGCAGCAGAGATCTCGCGTAGGGTTGAGCGCGGGTGGTCAATGACGTGGATGAGGACGAGAGCATGGTTAGTAAGAAAATCCCAGTGAGTCATTTTCCCCTCCTCCGCAGAGCTTGACAGCGCTGCCAAACGAAGTACAATACCAGTAAGGACTCTCTGGTTATAGGTTTCTTGTTAACGGTTTCTCGTAGCGATTGTCTGGCCTTAGGCGTCCGGCAATATTTTTCACACTTTAGCCGCCCAGGTCAAGCCATGAAAACCGTCGAGATGGAGAAATATCTAGGGGTGTCGTGAGATCGGCGCCATTTCCCCGTCAGTGCTGCAGGAAGGAGGTCTTCAGCCCTCTAAAAATCGCTGTCCACTGCCGATAATCATCAAGGGCCAGAATACAGGCCCGGTGGACCTCGGATAGCCCGCGAGCAGGGAAGATGCTGATTCTCACACGTAAGGTTGACCAGGCCATCGTCATTCAGGGCAACATTCTGGTCACGGTCCTGCGAGTGGAGAGGGACCGTGTGAAGCTGGGTATCTCAGCCCCTGAGGAGATCACCGTGCTCCGCGAGGAACTCCTGCTGCGTGATGCCGGCAACAACAAGCGGGAAGGGCCGGCGAACACGGGGGAGAAGGCCACCCCGTCCTCGCACCTTCACTTCTTCAACAGACCCAGCAGCAGACCCTCGGAGAGTTCCTCCCCCGACCCCTCAGACGGAAACTAGCGTCAGCGCCGGCTTCGCTGAGGGCGAGGCCGCTGGTTGGCCCCGGCCGCGGATGACGTGGAGCCGGGGCATCTCGTTCTTGTCCTCTAACCGCTGGGGCCAGGCTTCCGGAGGCACCGGGGCCCCGGCCAGGGCCATGGACCTCTCCGCCGCCTCCCACAGCCGCGCTACCTGTCCCCAGAACTCCGCGTTCACTGCCCCTACCCGCCGGCTGGTCACGGCGTCCACGAAGCGGCGGCACTGCTCCACGGTGGGGTCGCCCGGCAGGGCTGCCAGGGCCAGGGAGCCCGTCTGCCACGCCGTCCCATCCGGACTTTGTGCCCCGGCGGCATCTCGCCGCGTCCGCTGGCTGGCGGAGACGATGCGCAGAGGGGTGCGGTAGTCCAGCTCGTCCAGCATCAGGGTGCGACCCTCCATGGAGGCCACCACCTGACGAGCTTCCCAGTCCTCGCTCAGGCTCACTTGCAGGCTGGCCACCAGACCCCCGGGATAGACCACGCTGATGAAGACCGCCTCCGCGGGGCCCCCGCCTGGGACGGCAGCCACGGCGCTGACGGACCTGGGGGTCCGTTCCACCAGCCGTGTGCAGAGGGCCAGTCCCTCAGCAGCGACAGCGGCCAGACGCAGGGCGCCCTCGCGGTGCCGGGGACGGACGTCCAAGAGCCGCAGGTAGCGGAGGCAGGTTCCGGTGGCACCCTTCGTCGTGTCTGCCAGCAGAGCGAAGCTGGGCGACAGCATGCGCTCCTCGGCGAACATGAGGAGCCGGCCGCGCTGCTTGGCCAGGATGGACAGACGCTGGACCTGGTCGGCAGTGAGAGTGAAGGGTCCGGCGGCGAGAACGTGCTTGCCATGGACGAGGGCGCGCCGAAGGAGAGGGTAGGGCTCCACCAAGCTGCTAGCCAGCACGACGGCCTGCAATGAGGGAAGGGCGGCCAGGGCCGCCGGACTGGCGCAGGCGCTGGCGCAAGCCGCCAGCCTGTGGCCGGGAGGCACCGTCGCCACAGTCGTCAACTCTACCCCCGGGAGCTGGGGCAGGGCCCGGGCGTAGGCTTCTCCGAAAGGCCCGCTGGTGATGAGCCCGAGGGGCAGCATCAATGACGCCTCAAGCCGCGTCCTCCAGCTCCCTCATCAAGGCCACCCGCAGGCGTCGGATAGCCCGATGTCGGAGCTGTGAGGCCCGTGATTCCGAGATGCCCAGACTCTGGCCGATGCTCTTTAGAGACTTGGACTCCAGGTAGTAGAGGCGAACGATCTTGCGCTCGCGCTCCGGGAGCGCGTCCAGGGCCTCCCGGAGCTTGCTCTTCACCGCCGTCTTCTCCACCATCGCGTCCGGGTCCACGGTGGGATCGTCATCGGCCATCTCCCACAGCTTCTCGGTGTTGCCGTCGACAGCCGTGTCGGCGAGGTTCTCCAGGGAGACGGTGCGCACGCTGGCGGAGCTGAGGCAAGAGAGGTACTCGTCCGGTGTCAGACCCATCTCTCGAGCAATCTCTTCGTGGGTCGGGGCCCGCCGCAGGCGCGCGTGCAGGGCAGAGGTGGCCTTCTCGGCGTCCGAGGAGAACTTTTGCAGGGAGCGGGGTAGCGGGTGGGCGGCGCGCAGGGCGTCGAGGATGGCTCCCCGAATGCGAGGCAGGGCGTAAGTGGAGAACTTGGCCCCCTTGTTCGGGTCGAAGGAGTGGTAGGCTTCGATGAGTCCCTGAATGCCGCAGCTAACCATGTCTTCGTACTGGAGGATGCTTGCGCCGCAGGAGCCGACCGCCACTCGGTTGACAGCGTGACGCACCAGAGGCATGTAGTCGTGGACGACCTGGGCCAGGTGTTGCTCTTCCGAAGGTAGGGGAACGATGAGGCGCAGACCAGCAGCCGACTCCCTGGGCTCGGAGGAGGACACGTTTCACCTCCATGTCCGAATCCGAGGGTGGTCTTGCCCGCCACAGGCTAGAGTGGTCTGGCTCAGTATCGGTCTTCTGACCTCTGCAGACCTATCGGTGAAACCCCCTACCATGGCCCCGCTGCAAGCCCCATTTTGGGGGGTATAGCCCCCTCATGAGACGCCATCGGTGCCCCCACTCTAGTGGAGCGAGCGCCCCGCGCCGCGGGTCATGGCGCGCGCGATCCTCCGTCGTATCGAAAAAGGGGGCCGCTACCCCTCGTTTGACCTCCGCGAAACGCAACACGAGAGTGGGGACATACGCTCCCTGCCCCCATGTGCGAGCACTGCTGGCGGCGCCGGCCCTCTGGTTGCAGCTCTAGGCCTGCCTTGACAACCAACCCTATTGGTGCATAATTGCGTCGGTAGTTGACCCTGCCGGTTGGAGCTTCAACTCTGGCCGGAGAGGGGTGTGCCCATAGGCCCAAGCGGCCCAGCCGCTGTGGCCCTGGCGGTGTTCGGCGGGGGCACCGGCCGCTTCCCTCCTGTCGGGTAGGCGGGAGGGCTGGAGCGGAGTATGTGTCCTTTGATCGTGTGCCCGCCGTCCGGCGCCGCTTCCCTCGCTGGCTTCCGGCCTTCGGCTTTTCCTTGTGCCTCAGGTGACCTCGATAGGCGGCAGCCTTCCTTGGGGCCGTCGCTTTCGGCTGGCGCCGGCCCCGTCCAGACGATGCACGCCTTGGAGCGCTGTCGATGACGCAGTCGGCTGGCGAGAGCACGGTGGGTGCGGACGGCACCAGCGTCGATATGGCGCCAGTGGAAAGGGAGATGAAACGACAAGGGAGCCAAGTGGACGTTCTCCACGACCTGATCCAGGGTTTGACCCGCAGCCTGGCGCCCGAGGAGGTGCTGCGCCGGGTCTTCACCGCCCTTCAGCCTCATCTGCGCTTCGACGTCGCCGTCTCCGTCCTCTGTCTCGACAGCCGCGATGTGACCACGGTCTATGCGGCCTCTCCCCTGCCCAAGTCGGTGGCCTCTGGGCTGGCGTCCGGCCTGATGGACACTTTCCTCCGCTTTTCCGGCGGGGTCCACCGAGACTGCCAGCGGCCACCCTTCCAGATCGAGGAGCTGCGGGGCGGCGAAAGGGCACCGCCCGTGGCGGGGCCGCCGCGCAGCGCCGCCGACGCCCCCCTCATCGTGTCTGGGCGGGCGGTCGGGCTCCTCCGCGTGCTGGCAGAGCGCGATAACGCCTTCGCTCCCGACGAGACGCGACTCCTCTACTCGGCCGCCAGCCTGGCCTCGACGGCCCTGGAGCGCGCCGAGACGCTCCACCCCTCCAACGAGGGTGGCCTGCAAGCCCTCATCGGCAGCCTGGACGACGGTATCGTGCTGGTGCGGGAACGGGGCAGCACGCTGGTGAACGAGGCGGCGCACCGCTTGCTCGCCGCCCTCTGCCGCCGTCCCGAGGAGCAGGAGATCGCCCTTGAGGAGACGCCCATCGCCTCCCTGGTAGAGGAGGTGTGGACCTCAGGGCAGCGTCGGCAGGTGGACTACGCCCTGGAGGACGGCCGGCGCCGTCACCTCTCAGTGAAGGCGCTTCCCCTGGGCGGCCTCGAGCGCGGCGTCGTCGTGATCCTGCGCGAGGTGACGGAGGAGCGGCTTCTCCAGGAGCGCCTGATGCAATCGGAGAAGATGGCCAGCGTGGGTCAACTGGTCTCCGGCGTCGCCCACGAGCTGAACAACCCGCTGACCGGCATCATGGGATTCGCTCAGCTCCTCCTCACCCGGGACATGGACGATCGCTCTCGCCACGAGGTGGAGACCATACAGGGCGAGGCAGAGCGGGCAGCCAAGATCGTCCAGAACCTCCTCTCCTTCGCCCGGCGCGGCAAAGCCGAGAAGGAGCTCGTGAACCTCAACATGCTCCTGGAGCGGGTCCTGGAGCTGCGCAGCTACGACCTGCGCCTGAAGAACATCACCCTGGACCTGGAGTTGGACCCCCAGTTGCCGCGGACCATGGCCGACCCCGACCAGATCCAGCAGGTGTTCTTCAACATCATCACCAACGCCGAGCACGCCATGCTGGAGGCCCACGGCCAGGGCTGCCTCATCGTGCGTTCCGGCGTCGCGGGCGGCTACATCCGCCTCTCTTTCAGCGACGACGGCCCCGGCCTGGCCCCCGAGAACCTGCGCCGTGTCTTTGACCCCTTCTTCACCACCAAGAAGGTCGGTGAGGGCACCGGTTTGGGCCTCACCATCGCCTATGGCATCATCGAGGACCACGGGGGCCGCATCCGGGCCGAAAGCCAGCCCAGCAAGGGCGCCACCTTCGTCGTGGACCTGCCCGTGGTGCAGGGACCGGAGCAGCAGCCCATCGTCGAGGAAAAGGAGGCGGCGCGCTCGGAGATTGGCGCCCGCAGCATCCTGGTGGTGGACGACGAGAGCAGCATCCAGGCCCTTCTCCGGGACGTACTCAACATAGACGGGCACCAGGTGGACGTCGCCAGCAGCGGCGCCGAGGCGCTCCGTTGCATGTTCGATCGCCAGTACGACCTCATCATCACCGACATCAAGATGCCGGAGATGAGCGGCCAGGAGTTCTACCGCCGGGTGCGGGAGATAGACCGGGAGCAGGCCGAACGCATGGTGTTCATCACCGGCGACACCGTGAACGTGGCGACGCGCCAGTTCCTCCAGCGGATAAGCAACCCGTGCCTGGTCAAGCCCTTCAAGGTGGAAGAGATCCGGGAAGTGGTGGAGCACCAGCTACGCCAGGCGTAGACTATCTTGTCGCAAGCGACTTGACAGCGGTGCTAGACTTTAGTTGTCAGCGGCAGTTTTCCGGCTCGGCAGCGGTTCGGGAGTTCCGTTGCCGCCCCGGTAGCTTGCCGGTCGGAGCCTGGTACTGGGCCCCGTAAACCGTAGGTCGCGCCATCCAGGAAAGGACTCCCGACGTGAGGTGGGGCGACAAGGTTTGCCCTCAGTGCGGCGGCGACCTCTACGCCGACTACGCCGACATAGCGCTGGCATGCCTGAAGTGCGGCTACCACGAGCCTCCGCCCAGGCCGGGTAGAGGTCACGCCAGGCCCTCTGCAAAACAACGTTTGCCCCCTGATTCACGGGCGGTGCAACGGGCGCCAGCGACGCCTCTCGTTGCGCTGGTAGGGGTGCGGCCTGGAAGCCGCCGGCTGATCGAGGGGGTGTGCACTGCTCACGGCTGCCAGGTCGTCTGCTTCTCCTCCGCGCCCTCCTCAGTTGACGAGGTTGTGGTGGCAGGAGCTGAGCTTCTCATCATCGAGGCCGATCGCGCGGGGCTCGCCGTGGCTCTGGCCCGCCGCCTGCGCGCCCAGGTGCCCGCTGTCCCTATCGCCGTGGTGCTCCCCTGCTGGAGTGAGTCTGAACCGGAAGCACGGTCCACAGCCGAGTTCGTGGTTCACGCCCCGTTGCGCGAGAACGAGGTCAACGGGGTGCTGGAAGTCATGGAGTCCTACGGCGGCTGGCTGCCCGCCCCTCTCCTGGCAGCCACGTATCGCGCCCGAGTCGCCAACTAGCCTTTCCTACTCGCTCAGCAGCATGCCGTAGGTGTCGGGCCGGCGGCCCAGGACGACGTTGGTGGCCGGGGCCATGTCCTTCCAGCGTGACAGAGCCCGGTTCACCTGCGCCGAGCACGCCATCTCGCGACCGGCCAGCGCTGATGCCACCACCCGCCCGGTGGGATCTACTACCACGGAGGCGCCGCCCCCGGCCGTAGGGGCAGTGGCGACGGCCATGTAGACGCGGTTCTCGTCGGCGCGGGAGCGGGCCACTGCCCACACGTCGAAGGGAGGGGCGTCTGCCGGCCACAGCAGCACTTCGGCGCCCCGCAGCATCAGCGAGCGCGCCACCTCCGGCACGAAGCCCTCGTCGCACAGCAGGACGCCGACGTTGCCCACCCGGGTGGACGCCACCGGGCAGGGCTCGTCGCCCAGCGCCAGCCCTGCCGACGGCGTGTGGAAGCCGTGGTGGGTCTGCCGGTGGGCCAGGAGTACCTCGCCGCCGTCCAGCAGGTAGAAGGTCCGGTAGCGCGCCCCGGCAGCCTTTTCGAGCAGCGTTACGCCCAGCATGACCCCGGACCGGCCCGACAGCGCCTGGAGGGGCGACAGCAGGTCTG
>CAZSSQ010000025.1:0-6657 GCA_964609465.1 uncultured Dehalococcoidia bacterium | reverse complement strand
CCCAGCATGACCCCGGACCGGCCCGACAGCGCCTGGAGGGGCGACAGCAGGTCTGAGGCCGGGTAGGCGTCCAGGTGCCGGACCGGCGCGGCCGGGAAGAGGAGCAGGTCGGTGTCCTGGCGGCGCAGCGTCTCGACCCAGCGCCGGGCGCCCTCGAGGAAGGCGGCGCCGGCCGGCGGCAGGGTCGCCTGGAGGACCGCCAGGCGCCGGCTGCCGGGCCCCATGGCCAGCGGCTCATCCGGCAGGCGGGCCGCCGGCAGCTCCTCGGTGGGGACCGTGAGCGCCGAGTAGAGGTCGGGACGGCGGGCGAAGGGCGGGCCCGTTGCCTCCGCAGGGTCCAGGTCGAAGGTGAGGACGGTCTCCTCCTCCGTCCCGGCCGAGGCCAGCATTTGGCCCCTGGGGTCGATGACGCAGGAGCGGCCGCAGTAGACGAGGCTGCCGGCCTCGATCCCCACCTTGCCCGCTGCCACCACCCAGACCCCGTTCTCCAGGGCGCGGGCCGACATCATGTACTCGGGTTGGGGGTTGGAGAGCTCGCTGGGCTGGCGGCCCCAGCTCACCCAGGCCGTGGAATCGACGATGACCTGGGCGCCGCCCAGGGCCAGGCAGCGGGCTATCTCGGGCAGGCGGCCATCGGCGCAGATGAGGACGCCCAGCCGCCCCAGGGGCGTCTCGAACACCGGGTAGTGGGCGCCGCCCCGGTACCAGCGGCGGTCGAAGTGCCAGAGGAAGCTCTTGTCGTAGCGGCCGGCCAGGCTGCCGTCGGGCGCGAAGAGGAGGGCGGAGTTAGTCACCTCCCCCTCGTCTGACGGGAAGGCGACGCCCACCGCCAGGTAGGCTCCGTGCTGGGCGGCCTTCCCCCCGAAGGTGCGCACCAGCCCCTCTGCGTCCAGGGGCCCGACCCGGCGGTATTCCTCCCGCGAGCGCAGGAAGTAGGCGGGGTAGCTGACCTCCGGCAGGACGATGAGGCCGGGGCGCTCCGCCGCCGCCCGATCCACCATCTCCAGGGCGTGGCGCAGCCCTTCGGCCGCCTCCTCCAGGTCAAAGGCGCGGAGCTGGACGAGGGAGACACGCACCAAGCTCACCTAGCGAGTTTCACCTGCGCGCATTCCGGAAGCCGAGACGCCAGCGGTCGAGTTGATGATACGGACGGCGGCACGCGTAACGGGAACCAGGCTTGGTCGATGGATTCTGTCCAGTGTATCCATGGCGTCGAACAGGTAGAACGGCGCAACCAGGTAGTTCACGATAGGCACGCCTGCGGGATAGAAGTCCGCTGCATCCGTTGTCGGCTTCTCTCTGAAAGCCGTTGGCGGCAGGATGTATGAACGGCGCAGGTCTTCAGCCTCGATTGCCTCTCGCACCGCAGCTTCCAAGCGTGGGATGCGCGACGTGAACCACCAACGTACTTCTGGCCGTCCAGTCGGACGCAGCTCCCCGCCGACTTCCGACACCTCGCTTGCCGCATGTTCGAGGTGTACCTCTAACACCACGTGGTCGAGTTCGGCACGATGAGACCGTACGAAGGCTGCCTGCCCGGCGCCTCCCGACATATGTCCTCCGTTGAGGAGAAACATGAGGCGGTGCGGACGCTCGCTTGGCGGGACGCGCGACCAGTAGGCGGCCTGGGCCAGCACCAGCGCGATTCCTGAGGCGTCCTCGACGGCCGATGCCCACGGGCCGTCGTGGTGCGATCCAACGATCACTGCCTCATGGTCCGCTCCGGGCAGCTCGCCGACGACGTTGAATGAGGTGATTGATGCTCGGCGAGCGTCGACCTCGAGCCTGACTACGACGGGCCCCTCGCCGAGCCAGGACTTCAGTCGTTCTCCATCGCGCCCGCTGATCCAGACACCCGGGATTGGACGGGGGTTCCCGTTGTAGGG
Source organism: uncultured Dehalococcoidia bacterium (assembly GCA_964609465.1). Lineage (GTDB taxonomy): Bacteria > Chloroflexota > Dehalococcoidia > DSTF01 > JALHUB01 > CAVSBT01. Next base: position 4,771 of record CAZSSQ010000025.1, on the reverse strand, counting down.
CACGTAGTATTCACGCGAGTTCCCTGGGTAGCCGGCGAGGACGCCGACAAACCCGCAGGCGCCAGCGGCGATCGCTGACTCCATCGCTGCCTGGCCGGCGAGAGTAGTCGGCAGCAGTTGGCTGGCCCCCGCAAACGACCCGTCGGGGTCGAACTGCCACGTCGAGACGCGTTCGTACCAGCTATGAGGCACCCGCAAGAGCGGGAGCTCACAGAGGGCGACGGCCCCGTCCACGGCGCCGTCGTCGAGCGCAACCAGGGTGGCTTCAACGCTGTCCGGCGAACAGAACGGAAGGGCGAAGCAAGGGATCTCGGCCTCGGTGCCATCGGCCCTCACGGCCACCAACGATGAGTGAAGCGGCTCCCAGTAGGGCGTGGCCACAGGCTCCGCACGAACGCTCTCGAGTCCGAACTCTCGAAATCGGTCCTGTATCCATTGCTCGGCCCATCGATCGGCGGGATAGCCCGGACGTCGGATCCCCTGCCGGAAGACTTCTTCGATCCAGTTGTAGATCTGGTCCTCTGCCGGAACCACGTCTTCGCGCAACACCATCTACCTCTCCCCTCGCACGGGGTTCCGCAGCACCCCGATACCCTCGATCTCCACCTCCACCACGTCGCCGGGGCTCAGCGTGGGGGTACTGCCGGGCGTGCCAGTAAAGACGAGGTCGCCGGGCTCCAGGGTCATCACGCGGCTGGCGAAGCTGATGATGTGCGCCACGTCGTGGATGAGAAGGCGGGTGTTGCCCCTCTGCTTCACCTCGCCGTTGACGCGCGTCTGGAGCTCCAGGTTCGCCGGGTCCAGCCCGTCGACGATGCACGGCCCGATGGGGGCGAAGGTGTCACTGGACTTGGCGCGCCACCACTGGATGTCGCCCCGCTGCCACTCGCGGGCGCTGACGTCGTTGCCGCAGGTGTAGCCCAGGACGCAGCCCAGGGCCTCGTCGGGCGAGAGGCCGCGCGCCCGCCGGCCGATGACGGCCACCAGCTCGCCCTCGCCATCGACGCGTCCCGCGCCGTCGGGGATGACGATCGCCTCCTCCGGCCCAACGACGGCGGAGGGAGTCTTCAGGAACAGCTCGGGAGCGCTGGGCGCCTCCGGGTCTCGATCCCCCCCGCCGGAGGCGGGTCCGCCTCTGGCGGAGGAGATGAACCCGCCGCCGGTGGGGAGGTGATCCATGTAGTTCAGGGCCACGGCGATGATCTTCGACGGCCGGACAGGTGGCAGCAGCGTCAACTCGGCCAGGGGTATCCGGGCGCCGCGGGGGCGCCGCTCCTTGAAGAGGTCACTCACAAGCACCGCTACCGCGTCGCGTTCGAGCAGGCCGTAAGCCTCACCGCCCTGGTAGTAGAAACGGACGTATTTCATGACTCCTCCTGCTTCGGCAGGGCGCGCCGGGCCGCCTCCGTCAGGGCCTCCGACAGCGACGGGTGCCAGTGGACGGCGGCCGCCAGATCGTGGACGGTGGCCTCCAGGCGCATCGCCAGCACCGCCTGCCCGATGAGCTCGCTGGCCTGGGGCCCCAAGATGTGCACGCCCAGGATCTCGCCCGTGCGGGCGTCGGCCACCAGCTTGACGGCCCCCTCCTGCTGGCCCAGGGCGGCGGCGCGCGCGTTGGCCGAGAGGTCGGCCAGGCCCACGCGCACCTCACGCCCTGCGGCCCGCGCTTCCTGGTCGCTGAGGCCGACGGCGGCGTACTCGGGGTGGGTGTGTATGCAGCGGGGCACGGCCCGCAGGTCCAGACGGCTCTTCTGGCCGAGGGCATTCTCGGCAGCGACGCGGCCCTCGTGGATGCCGGCGTGGGAGAGCATGATGCCCCCTGTGGCGTCGCCGGCGCCGTAGAGGCCGGGAACGCTGGTGGCGCCGCCGCCATCGACGGCCAGAGCGCCGTTTTCGCCCAGGCGGGCGCCCAGGCCCTCCAGGCCGAGCCCTTCCAGACAGGGCACGCGGCAATCGGGCGCCACCACGGCGGCGGCCGGGACGGCGGTATCGCCAGCAGGTGCCGAGAGCAGGGCGCGCCGCTCACCGCCCCCTTCGTCGAAGCCCTTTACCTGCGCCCCGGTGAGCACCCGCAGTCCCGCCGTCTCCAGCGACTGGGCCAGGTAGCCGGCCAGCTCTCCGTCCTCGCCCGGCAGGACGTGGGGGCCCGCCTCCGCCAGCGTCACGCGACTGCCAAAGGCGGTGAAGAGAAAGGCGTACTCCAGGGCGAAGACGAGGCCGGCGGGCCCGCCGCCCAGCACCAGCAGCGAGGGTGGCGGCTCGGGCAGGGCCAGGACCTCGTCGCTGGTGAGGACGCCGTCCGGCGGCAGCCCCGGCAGCGCCGGCGGCACTCCCCGGGCGCCGGTGGCGACGATGACGGCGCCGACCGAGAGCTCCTCAGCGCCGCCCTCGGCGAGCTGCACCGCCACGCGTAGGCCTGACCCGCCGGTCTCAGCAACCAGGCTCCCGCGGCCGGCCACGTAGCGGACGCGACGAGAGGCCAGCAGGTTGCGGATGCCGGCCTCCACCCCGGCCACAAGGTGCGCCTGGCGCACCAGGGCGCGACTGAAGCTGGGCTCGCCCGTCGAGGGGAGAACGCCCTGAAGGCCCAGGGCCTGAGATTCCAGCGCGGCACGCACGGTATCGAGGAGGACGTTGCTGGGGACGCAGTTGAAGCGGACGCAGTTGCCGCCGGCGCTCTGGTGCTCCACCACGGCCACGCCGGCGCCCAGTTCGGCAGCGCGCAGGGCCGCCGAGTAGCCGGCCGGCCCGCTGCCAATGACTACCAGATCAAAATCGGGCATGTCGCCCTTCCCTCGTTGACCGTAGGGGCGACCTTTAGGTCGCCACGAGCGTATCCCAACGCTGCGCAGGTGGCCACCTGAAGGTCGCCGCTACTTCCGTGGCTGGCCCCAAGTCGGCAGGTCTGCCGGTGAACTGGCCAGCCGGTCTACCCAGTCGTAAGGACGGAGCTTCCCCGCCAGAGGCGGGTCTGCCTCAGGCGGAAGCTCCGTCCGCGAGGTTTCAAGAGCCGGACAGAGCTGAAGCTCTGTCCCTACGGCCCTCACGATCACTCCTCCCCCAGGAGCAGGTCAGGGTGCTCCAGATAGTGCTTTACGCGACGCAGGAACTCGGCAGCCGGGGCCCCATCCACGACCCGGTGGTCGAAGGAGAGGCTGAGGTTGAGGACGGAGCGCCTCACCACCCAGTCGCCCTCTCCGCCCGAGGCCGACTCGGCTGTGGCGAGAAAGGCCGGCACCTCCTTCACCCGGCCCACGCCCAGGGTAGCGCACTGGGGCGGGTTGACGATGGGCGTGAAGACGTCGACGTCGTACATGCCGAGGGTGGTAACGGTGAAGGTGCCGCCCGTCACCTCGTCCACAGTGAGGGTGCCCTGGCGCGCCTTCTCGGAGAGCTCCCGCGCCTCGACGGCGATCTGGCGCAGTGACTTGCGGTCGGCCTCCCGCACCACCGGCACGATGAGCCCTTCATCCAGGGCGACCGCCACCCCCACGTTGACGTCGTCCAGCAGGCGGATGACGTCGCCCTCGAGAGTGGAGTTCAGGCGCGGGTGCTCGGCCAGGGCCAGGGCGGCCGCCTTGACGATGGCGTGGGTGTAGGTGACGCTCACACCCTCGCCCGGCTCTGCCTGCCAGCGGGCGCTGAGCTCCTGGCACATGCGCCCGGCCTCCGTCACGTCCACCTCCATGGTGATCGTGAGCTGGGCCATGGTCTGGAGGCTCTCGTGCATGCGCTGGCCGATGGTGCGACGCACGCCCTTGAAGGGGATGGTGCGACCGGCGGGCGGCGCGGCAGGAGCCGGGGCCTCCCGGCGGGCGGCGATGGCGCGCTCCACGTCCTCTTGGAGGATGCGGCCGCCGGGGCCCGTGCCCTCCACCTGCGACAGGTCGATGCCGGCCTCCTCGGCCAGCCGACGGGCCAGGGGCGAGGCCCGCACGAACTCGCCTGCCTCGCGGGCGGGCGGGGCGCCGCGGCCCGCGCCGGAGCCGGCGGGCGCCGGGGCTGCTGCCGCCGGCGCTGCCGCGCTGGCGGCCATCTCGACCAGCTCGGGGGGCAGATCCTCGTCCTGGGCCAGGATGCAGCCCACGACGGCGCCGGCGGGCACGGTGGTGTCGTCGGACACCAGGTGGCGGAGGACGCCAGAGGCCTCCGCCTCCACCTCGGCGTTGATCTTCTCAGTGAGCATGCGGAAGATGGGCTGCCCCTTCTCGACGGGGGCGCCGTCGCGCACCAGCCACTCGGCCAGGGTACCCTCGGTCATGGTCATGCCCATCTTGGGGAGGACTACGATGGTGGGCATGGTTCTACGCCCGCGCCGGCACGATGTTCAGCACGGCGTCCACGATGTTCTGGGCGTCGGGGAGCCAGGCGTCCTCCAGCACCGGGCTGAAGGGCACTGGCGTGAAGGGCGCCCCGATGCGCTGCGGCGGCGCGTCCAGGTAGTCGAAGGCCTCCTGCGCGATCTGGGCGGTGATCTCCGCCCCGATGCCCCCAAAGCGCACCGCCTCGTGGGCTACGACCACCCGGTGCGTCCGCCGCACCGAGTCCAGGATGAGACCGATATCCAGCGGCTGGAGGGTGCGCGGGTCGATGACCTCGGCGTCGATGCCCTGCTCGGCCAGCGTGTCGGCGGCCTTCATGGCCTCCCACACCATGGCCGAGGTTGCGACAACGGTTACGTCCTTGCCGGGCCGCTTCACCTGGGCGACGCCGAGTGGCACCTCGTAGGGCTCCTCGGGCACGTCCTCGCGCTGTCCGTAGACCCGCTTGT
>CAZSSQ010000024.1:18252-20487 GCA_964609465.1 uncultured Dehalococcoidia bacterium | reverse complement strand
GGCCCGCCGTCGACCAGGGTGGTGTCGGGGTTCCTCAGGTCGGCGTTACAGGCGAGCACAGCGTCATGCTTGTCAGCCGTGTACGGGTCGTCACGTGCGGGCGGGTAGCGGGAGGGAGAGAAGCCAGCAGGCTCACCCCAGAGACACGACCGAACGTGCAGGAACCTGTTTGACATAGCCTCGTTCCTCTGCTACCATCTCGGCCACAGTCGGTCGATAGTCCACTCAAGATGACCTACCACCGGATGGCGATGCCTCGGCCCGAGCGAGTCGGGCCACCCCAAGCGGACAGCTAGTCCAGCCCGCTCCGGGCCTACCCGCCTCTGGCGGGCCCGGGGCCCCTTCGAGGTATCGCCGTCATGTCTTTTGCCACAGCCCTGAAGTGCCGTGAATGCGGGCGTGAGTACCCGCTCGACCCCATACACGTCTGCGAGTTCTGCTTTGGCCCTCTGGAGATCGCCTATGACTACGAGGCCATCCGCAAGACGGTCACGCGCGAGGCCATCGAGCGGGGGCCTCTCACCCTCTGGCGCTACCGCCACCTCCTGCCCTGCGACGCCGAAGGCGCCGTGGACATCGGGGCTGGCTTCACGCCCCTCTTCCGGGCCGCCAACCTGGGCGAGGTGCTGGGCCTGCGTCACCTCTACATCAAGAACGACTGCGTGAACCCCACCTGGTCGTTCAAGGACCGGGTGGTGGCAGTGGCCAGCACGAAGGCGCGGGAGTTCGGGTTCACCACCCTGGCCTGCGCCTCCACAGGCAACCTGGCCAACAGCGTCTCCGCCCACGCCGCTAAGGCGGGTATGGACGCCTTTGTCTTCGTGCCCGCCGATCTCGAGTCGGGCAAGCTGGTAGGATCCGCTGTCTACGGCGCCACACTGGTGGCCGTGGACGGCAGCTACGACGAGGTGAACCGGCTCTGCACGGAGCTGGCGGACAAGTACGGCTGGGCCTTCGTCAACATCAACGTCCGCCCCTACTATGCCGAGGGCAGCAAGACCCTGGCCTACGAGGTGGCGGAGCAGTTGGGCTGGCGGGCCCCCGACCACTGCATCGTCCCCCTGGCCAGCGGCTCCCTCTTCACCAAGATATGGAAAGGTCTCAACGAACTGGCTAAACTGTGGCTCGTCGACAGCGTGCAGACCAGGATGTCCGGGGTCCAGGCGGCGGGCTGCTCGCCCATCGTCAACGCCTGGCAGGCGGGGACGCTGAACATCAGGGCCGTCAAGCCCAATACCATCGCCAAGTCGCTGGCCATCGGCAACCCCGCCGACGGCTACTATACCCTGAGGACGATGGCCGACTCCGGGGGCTCGGCGGTGGCCGTGAGCGACGACGAGGTGGTGGAGGGCATTCGCCTCCTGGCCGAGAGCGAGGGCATCTTCGCCGAGACGGCCGGGGGCGTGGTAGTCTCTGGTCTACGACGGTTGGTCGAGGCCGGCCGCGTGGGCCGCGACGAGCTGGTGGTGGCCTTCATCACGGGCAGCGGGCTGAAGACGCAGGAGGCCGTCTGGGGGCGCCTGCGCGAGCCGCTCCGTATCGAGGCCACCGTAGGTGCCTTTGAGCAGGCCCTGGGACAGCGAGAGGAGGCGCTGCCTGCCGGCTGAGCCCGGGGCGGCATCGAGAGGGAAGAGCATGGCCAAGCAGCGTGTGAAGTTCACCTTTCCCCAGGAGCTTATCACTCTGCCCATCATCTACGAGCTGGGCAAGGACTTCAGCTTAGTGACCAATATCCGCCGGGCCGACGTCACCGAGGACCGCGGCTGGGTGGTGCTGGAGCTGGACGGTGACCTCCAGGAGATCGAGCGCGCCATTCAATGGGTTACTTCTAAGGGCGTGCGCGTCGATCCCGTGGAAGGCGACATCGTCGAGGGCTGACCCGCCCCCGGCGGGCCCGGACAGCAACGGAGGTACTAGATTGAGCGTGACAGTGCGTATCCCAGCGCCGCTGCGGAAGGTTACCGGCGAGCGCGATGTCGTCACCGCCGACGGCGGTGGCAGCCTGCTGGAGATCATCAGCCGCCTGGACCAGGAGTACCCGGGCCTGAAGGAGCGCATCTGCGACGAGAACGGCGAGCTCCGCCGCTTCGTCAACCTCTACATCAACGGCGAGGACGTGCGCTTCCTCTCCGGGCTAGAGACGCCCGTCAAGGCGGGCGATGAGGTGAGCGTAGTCCCCGCCGTCGCCGGCGGCTAGCCGCCCGGCCCGACCGTAGACGGCCAGCAGGGCGGCGC
>CAZSSQ010000024.1:5090-18152 GCA_964609465.1 uncultured Dehalococcoidia bacterium | reverse complement strand
CGGCGCTGTCCTGTTGCGTCTTGCCCCCTAGTGCGGGGAGGGCAGCGGGCTCGGCGAAGGGCTGCGGACCGGAGAGGGCGTGGTCACCGTGGTGGGGGTAGCGCGCGGCGAGGGCGACGGCTTCGGCGTCGCTGTCTCCACTATCCCCGTGGGAGTCTCTCGGGCCACCGGCGTATTCGTCGGCGTCTCGGTGGGCAGTTCCGTGGGTGAGGCCGTCGGCAACGGGGTGGCCGTGTCGGCGGGCGGGGGCGCCCTCGTAGCGGGAGCAGATGTGGGTGCCCAGGTCGCCGTAAGCGTGGGTGAGGGCGTGCAGGTGACCAGCCCCGGCGTGCCGAGACCGGCGCCCTCGCAGCCCTCCAGGGTAGCCCCCGCTAGCGGCGTCGATGTGGGCCCGGCGGGGCCCTCCCCGTTGCCGCCCGAGAGCACCGTGAGCCAGAGGGCCAGGGCAGCCACCGGCAGGGCCAGCACCGCGGCCGCCCCCAGCAGAATGGCGAAGGCGGGCCCACCTGACGGGGTGCCGCCGACCAGGGGGCCACGGGGACGCTGTGGAGGCGGACCCATCGAAGGGGGCCACGGAGGCGCCCCTCTGGCCGTCGCGGCGGCGATGCCGGCTTCGGCCTGGACGGCGGTGTAAGCCAGCAGGTCCTGGAGGACGGCCTCCTTCACGCCCGGCGCCGGCGACACGGGCACGAGGGCGGCCAGCACCTTCAGAGGCGGGAGCAGTCGCTTTCTGGTCTCGGAGCAGGTGGGACAGGCCGCCACGTGGCCGCTCACCAGGCGCCGCGACTCGGGCGGCAGGATGGCCTTCTCCATGGTGGCGGCGAGCTGCCCCAGTTCCGCACACTGGCCGCTTCCCAGCCTGAGCATGAGGAGAGAGGTGAAGGCCTGCTCGGCGGCTTTCTTCAGGCGGGAGATCGTGCTCCTCGCCTTGAGCCTCCCCATGCCGACCACCGCCCCTACCTGAGCGGCGTTCAGCCCCCGTCGCAGGCTCAGGTCCAGGAGAGCGTACTCCGCGCGGTCGACGCTGGCCCCCGCCTCCCAGATGATGGGCGCCTCCTCCTGGGCCAAGGCCATCTCCCCTGGGCTGGCCAGCTTGTCCGGATCCACCTGCGCGAAGAGGGAAGATCCTGCCCCCTCCTCGCCGTCGGCAGCGGTGCCGCCCGCCGACGGCCCTGCATCCTCCATCGCCGCCTGGTAGGCGGCAGCCAGGGCAGCCAGTCGAGGGTTCCCTCGCCAGCGCCCCTCCGAGAGTCGCCGGCGAAGGCGTACAAAGGTCGAAAGAACCGCTGGCGTCGCTCTCCGGCGGGACAGGAGCAGACGCAGCAGGAAGTCGTGCACGTCCCCGAAGAGGCGGTCGTACAGGGCGACGAAGGCCGCCTGGTCTCCCTGGGCTGCCCCGGCGGCCAGGGCCTCGTCGCTTTCCGGGAGCTGTTGACTCATCAGGCTTCCTGACCTCGAACGTCCCTGCGTGGGTGCATTGTAGCACCAGGCTGGGAGGCCCCCAAGGTCGGGGGCGGCGAGCGACTGGTTCGTCATTGGTGGGAGAATCCTCGACCCCCGCCTGAAGGCGAGGGCATAGATTCGCCTTCTGATGCCCCAGCCTTACGGTCATTGAGACAATAAGCCGACATTCGAGGGAGTTAATCTCCGAAGGCCAGGCCTGAGCCTGGCTGCCGTGCCAGCCTGAAGGCTGGCCTTCGGGAACCTTATGGGTGGGGCTCCTCGTGTCGAGGTATTTTGTCAATGACCTTTAGGCTGGGGTCCTGTCGCTTGTTCGCGGCGGTCTAGGGGTGCTAGAATTGTTGATGCAATTACTTAACTTTCTACCGGGTTCAGAGAGCGGAGGTTATAGCCGGTGCGCGTGTCCACCAAGGGTGACTACGGCGTGCGCGCCCTCATCGAGCTGGCCCACCACTTTGGGCAGGGGCCCCTCCAGAGCGCCGTGATAGCCGCTCGGCAGAGCATCCCGGAGCCATACCTGGACCAGCTCCTCACTGCCCTGCGTCGGGCAGGCTTCATCCGGAGCGTCCGCGGGCCCCAGGGGGGACATGCCCTCATCCGCGAGCCCGACGGCCTTCGACTGAGCGAGGTCATAGCCGTGCTGGAGGGCTCCCTCTCGCCCATCGCCTGCCTGGACGAGCCCGACGGCTGCGGCAAGCCCGGCTTCTGCCCTCAGCGCGAGGTCTGGGAGGCTGTGCGCGACGCCACCCGGAAGATCCTGGATGATGTCTCCATCGGTGACCTCGCAGCCCGTGAGCGCCAGGCAAGTAACGGCGGCGGGCGCTATGTCATTTAAGGATTTGAGGGGGTAGGCAGCAATTACGCGCTCTGAGGTCGGGCAGGAGACGGCGAAGCTCATCGCCGACAGCGTGCTGGACCTGGTCGGGAACACCGCCCTGGTCCGCCTGCGACGGGTGATCCCTGAGGGCAGCGCTGAGGTTCTGGGCAAGGTGGAGTCCCTGAACCCGGCGGGCAGCATCAAGGACCGCATCGCCCTCAGCATGATCGAGGACGCCGAGGAGCGAGGGCTGCTCAAGCCCGGCGACACCATCGTCGAGCCCACCAGCGGCAATACGGGCGTCGGCCTCGCCATGGTGGCGGCGGTCAAGGGCTACCGCCTGATCCTAACCATGCCCGAGGATATGAGCGTGGAGCGGCGCAGGCTCTTCAGCCGCTACGGAGCCAAGCTGGTGCTGACGCCGGCTATCGAGGGGATGAGCGGTGCCGTCTACGCCGCTCAAGAGCTGGTAGAGAAGAACCCGGGCTACTTCATGCCCCAGCAGTTCAACAACCCCGCCAACCCGGAGATCCACCGCCGGGCCACCGCCCGCGAGATCCTGCGGGCGACAGGGGGGCGGCTGGACGCCTTCGTGGCGGGGGCGGGCACCGGGGGCACCATCACCGGCGTCGGCGAGGTGCTGAAGGAGCTGAATCCGCGCATCCTCGTGGTGGCGGTGGAGCCCGCCCGCTCGCCGGTCCTGGGAGGAGGCAAGGCCGGGCTGCACGCCATCCAGGGCCTCGGGGCCGGCTTCATACCCGGCGTGCTCAACCGCGAGGTTATCGACGAGATCATCGCTGTGCGCGACGAGGACGCGCTGGAGATGACGCGACGGCTCACCAGAGACGAGGGCCTGCTGGTGGGCATCTCGGCGGGGGCCAACGTTCACGCCTCCGTGGGCGTGGCCCGGCGCCTGGGCGCGGGCAAGCGCGTCGTTACCATCCTGCCGGATACCGGCGAGCGGTACCTGAGCGTCAATCTCTAAGACAGCAAAGGGGGACGAATTCGGCGGCCCATACCCACTCGGAGGATACGATGGCGGTTTCGGTGTACGTGCCGTCGCCCTTCCGCCGGCTGACCGGTAACCGGTCCCTGGTGGAGGGGCATGGCAAAGACGTGGCTGAGCTCATAGAGGACGTCGAGCGCCAGTTCCCGGGATTCAGGAGACTCGTCTTCAACGATGAGAATCAGATCCCGGCCCACATCAACATCTACGTCAACAACCGGGAGATCAGCACGCTGGAGGGCACGGCGACGCCTCTGCAGGACGGCGATCAGGTGGCGGTCATCCCGGCCCTGTCCGGCGGCGAGCGCCCGGCCCGAGCGCCGAGGGCCCTCACCGAACAGCAGGTGCTGCGCTACTCCCGTCACATCATCATGCCCCAGGTGGGCAGCGTCGGGCAGAGAAAGCTCATGGAGGCCCGCGTCCTCGTCCTGGGGGCGGGTGGCCTGGGCTCGCCGGCGTCCCTCTACCTGGCCCTGGCGGGCGTCGGCACCCTGGGCATCGTCGACTTCGACGCCGTGGACCTCTCGAACCTCCAGCGCCAGATACTCCACTGTACCGAGGACATAGCTCGCCCCAAGGTAGAGTCGGCCCGGGAGACCATTGCCGCCCATAACCCGGACGTTCGAGTGGTACCCCACAACGTGGCCCTGACCTCTGAGAATACCCTGGACATCATCTCCAAATATGACATCGTGGTGAACGGGATGGACAACTTCCCGGCCCGCTACCTGACCAACGACGCCTGTGTCCTCCTGAAGAAGCCCCTGGTGGACGGCAGCGTCCTCCTCTTCGACGGCCAGGCCACGGTGTACCTGCCCGGCAAGGGCTGCTACCGCTGCCTCTACCCGACGCCGCCGCCGCCGGGGCTGGTGCCCTCCTGCGCCGAGGCCGGCGTCCTGGGCGCCCTGCCCGGCGTCATCGGCTGCATCCAGGCCATCGAGACCATCAAGCTCATCCTGGGCGTGGGCGAGTCCCTCAGTGGCCGCCTGCTGCTGTTCGATGCCCTTTCCATGGAGTGGCGCACCGTCCGTATCCACCGTGACGCCGAGTGCGCTGTCTGCGGCGACCACCCGTCGGTGACGGCGCTCATCGACTACGAAGAGTTTTGCGGGTTTCCCGGCAGGCATGCCGCGGTGGTCCAGCCCGCCGGCCCGCAGCCCTAGGAGGAAACGTATGGCTGTGGAGGTCCGTTTGACTTCTGTGTTGCAGCGCGTGGTGGGCGCCAAGTCCGTGATGAGCGAGGGTGCCACCGTCGGTGAGCTTCTCGCCAATTTGGATGCCGCCTATCCCGGCTTCAAGAACGAGATCACGGGCGAGGACGGTCAGCTCCACCGGTTCGTCAACATCTACCTTAACGACGAGGACATCCGCTACCTGGGTGCCCTCGACACCCCCCTCCAGGACGGCGACGTCGTGTCTATCCTGCCGGCCCTGGCGGGAGGCGCCTAGCCGGGAACCACCTTGCGTATCACGAGTATTCTGGACGCCATCGGCAACACGCCGCTGGTGCAGCTACCCAACCTCAGCCCCAGCGAGGACGTGCGCTTCTTCGCCAAGCTGGAGGGTCAGAACCCTACCGGCAGCGTGAAGGACCGCATCGCCAAATACATGCTGGAGGACGCCGAGCGGAAAGGCGATCTGACGCCGGGCCGGGTCATCCTAGAGGCCACCAGCGGCAACACCGGCATCGCCTTGGCCTTCATCGGGCGTCTGAAGGGCTATCGGGTGAAGGTGGTGATGCCGGACAACGTCAGCGAAGAGCGGGCTCAGCTCCTGAAGGCCTTCGGGGCCGAGGTGGTCTACAGCGATGGCCGGAATGGCACCAACGGCGCCATCGCCAAGGCGCAGGAGATGATGCGTGCCGACCCCGATGCCTACTACATGCCCTATCAATTCGGTAATGTCGCCAACCCGCGCGCGCACTACGAGACCACTGGGCCCGAGATCCTGCGCGACCTGCCGGAGGTAGACGTCTTCGTGGCTGGGCTGGGTACCGGCGGCACCCTCACCGGCGCCGGCCGCTACCTGAAGGAGCGCAAGCCGGGAGTGAAGGTCATCGCCACCGTTCCTCACCCGCGGGACCTCGTCCAGGGGCTGCGCAGCCTGGAGGAGGGCTTCATCCCTGAGGTGTTCGACGAGTCGATCCTGGACGGGAGGATCGTGGTGACCTCGCGCACGGCCTTCGCCGCCGCCAAGGAACTCACTCAGAAGGAGGGCATCTTCGCCGGCATCTCGTCGGGGGCGGTGCTGTGCACGGCCCAGCGGGCGGCCCGCCGCTTCGAGCGCGGCAACGTCGTTCTCCTCCTCGCCGACGGGGGCTGGAAGTACCTCTCTACCGAGCTCTGGACCAAGGAGTACGAGGACCTGCCGGAGGAGATAGAGTCCAAGATCTGGTGGTAGGGGGAGGAGGCCGCGAGCCTCGTAGGGGCGTACCTTCAGGTGCGCCCGGGCGGCTGGGGAGAGCCGGTGTTCGTCCTGGAGCGCAAGTACGCCGACGAGATCATAGCGCACGCCCGCCAGGAGGCGCCGAACGAGTGCTGCGGCGTCCTCGCTGGGCGCGATGGGCGGGTCGAGAAGCTCTTTCGCGCTGTCAACGCTGAGAAGAGCCCCTATCGCTACGACGTGGACCCCCACGACCTCCTGCGCATCTACCGCGAGTGCGATGCCAGGGGCTGGGATTTCCTGGGCATCTACCACTCCCATACCCACACCGAGGCCTATCCCTCCCCCACTGACGTGCGCCTGGCCGCCTGGCCGGACTCAACCTGCGTCATCGTCTCCCTGGCCGATCCCACGAACCCCGTCCTGCGGGCGTTCCGCATTCAGGACGGCCGCGTGTCCGAGGACGAGCTCAGGATCGAGGGCTAAGGCTGCCCTGGGGCCAGCACCTCCCTGTCCACGTTAGTCGCCTCTTGCGCGAGTTATCCCCTGTTGGCATCCGCCAGGTGGCCGATACTGAGAGTAGGCGGCGCGGCAGATGGCGAGCGCCGTCGGAGTCCCCGCGCCGGAGGCCATGGACAACTCGGCTGCTTCCCTCCAAGAATCCAATCTCAAGGCAGGCCCCAGCCTGGACGAGGTGCTGGCCACTGCCGCCCGCGGCGTCTGCGAGGCCCTGAAGGCCGACGCCGCCGCCATTGCCCTGCTCGAGGGCGGCATCCCCACGATCCGCGCCCATCACGGCCTTCCTGATGAACTCCTTGCCAACTGGCACCTGGAGAGCGACGCCAGCCAGAGGGGGATCGTCTTCCGCAGCGGCGAGCCCTACGTCAACGCTGACATCGCCCGCGACCCGAACCACGCTGAGTCGCTAGCCACCAGGCTCGGGCTCCGCGGTGTGATCATGGTGCCGCTGCGCGTGAGCGGAGAGGAAATCGGGTGCCTCTATGTTGGCAGCTTCACGCCCCGCCGTTTCACGGACGACGACGTACGTGTAGCTTGCGTCTTCGCCCAGCAGGTAGCCGCGGCTGTGGCCAACGCTTCGCTCCTCGAGTGTGAGCGGCGGGAGCGCCAGCGGTCCCAGGCCCTTCTGGAGCTGGTCAGCGCCGCCGGCTCCAGCCCTAGCCTGAAACAAGCTCTCATCCAGGTCTGTGAGGCCGCCACCAGCCTCAGCGTGGCCGACCGCTGTAGCATCTTGCTGGTCGACGAGGCCGGCGAGACGCTGGTGCCCTTCATGTCCCTGGGCTTCAAGAACGACAACCTGTGGCAGCGCTTCCGTGCTACGGCGCGCGTTCCTGTCAGCTCTGTGCCCGGGATGCGCGATATTATCCTCACCCAAAGGCCCATTCTCATCGGCCGCGCCAACCGGACGCGCCTCATCCCTCAAAGTGTAGTCAAGGACTTCGGGATGAAGAGTGTGGCCGTATACCCCATGGTCGTCCGGGACACGGTAGTCGGGATCATGGTCATAGACTCCATCAAAGACTACCTGCGTTTCCCGGAAGAGGAGGTCGAGACCATGACCGCCATCGCGAGGCAGGCGGCGGTCGTCATCGATAACGCCAGGCTCTTCGAGCGGGAGCAAAGGCAGCGGCAGCGGGCGGAGGCGCTGTTTCGGGTAGTGGGCGCGGTGAGCTCCAGCCTGAGCCTCAAGAAGGTCCTCATCAAGTTGTGCCAGTCGGTGGTAGACCTCAGTGTTGGCGACCGCTGCTCCTTCTTTCTCTCCCAAGAGGGAGAGAGAGCCACACCCATCATGTCCCTTGGCATCGAGGACCCCTCGCTGTGGGAGAAGTTCAAAGGGTCGTCGGCCGTCGAGGCATCGCAGGTCCACGGCATCCGCGAGGCCTTTCAGTCGCTGGAACCCATCATCGAGGAGCATGTGCCGGGGTCGGGACTCCTGCCCGACTACTGGGTGGATACGTTCGATGTGAAGTCGCTCGCCCTTTACCCGCTTGTCCACAGGGAGAAGAATGTGGGGGTCATGGCGGTCGACTCCTTCCGAGACTTCGTGCGCTTCCCGCCAGAGGAGGTGGAGACCCTGGCCGCCATCGCCAGGCAGGCGGCGGTCGTCATCGAGAACGCCAGGCTCTTCGGGCAAGAGCAGAGGCAGCGGCGGCGGGCAGAGGCGCTGTTGCAGGCGGTGGGCGCGGCCAGCTCCAGCCTCAGCCTCCAGAAGGTGATCACCGACCTCTGCCGCTCGGTGGTGGACATCAGCGTCGGCGAGCGCTGTAGCATCTTCCTGGCCGACAAGAGCACGGGGAGGTTGCTGCCCTACATGTCCCTCGGCCCCGAGGACGAAAGGATGTGGGAGAAGTTCCGTTCCATCGCCAGCGTGCCGCTGACGGAGCAGCGCGTGCGGCTGGTGGAGGCTATTACCCGCATACGCGCCCCCATCATCCAGGAGAATGTCCCCGCTACGCGTCTCCTTCCGCGCGACTGGCTGGAGAGCTTTGGCATCAAGTCCGTAGCCATCTACCCCCTGGTGGTCAAGGAAGAGACCATCGGGGTGATGGCCGTCGACTCCTACACCGACTTCGTGCGCTTCCCGCCCGAGGAGGTGGAGACCATGGCCGCCATCGCCAGCCAGGCGGCGGTCATAATCGACAACGCCCGCCTCCACGAGCGGGTCCAGCAGCAGGCGATCGCCGACCCTCTCACGGGGCTGTACAACCACCGCCACCTGTACGAGCGCCTGGAGCAGGAGGTGGCTCGGGCCAAGCGGAGCCGCCGCCCAATCGCCGTCTTGATGCTCGACATCGATGGCTTGAAGCTCATCAACGATACCTACGGCCACCAAGTGGGCGACGAAGCCCTCAAGCTCCTGGCCTCGGTGCTCCAGGGCAGTTGCCGGGCCGAGGACATCGTGGGGCGCTACGGCGGCGACGAGTTCATGATCATTCTGCCTGAGGCCGACACTGCCGAGGCTGAGCGCATAGGAGAACGTATCCAGGCCAATCTGGCTGCCCGCTACCTGGAGGAGAAAGGGAAGGACGGCCGCGTCCCGATTCGCATCAGCATGGGCGTCGCCTGCTACCCGAACGATGCCACCGTCATGCAGGAACTGGTGAACGCCGCCGATAGCGCCCTCTACCGCTCCAAACAGGGGGGTGGGGGCCGCATCAGCACCGCCCGTGGCCGAGTCGAGGAACTCATGCCAGCCGATAGCGGCGCCTTCAGGGCGATGCAGGGCCTTGTCACTGCTCTCATTCAGAAAGAGCCTTCCATGCGCCAGCACACGAGCAACGTCGCCAAGTACAGCGTGCTGGCGGCGGCCGCTCTGGGGCTGAGCGAGAAGAACCAGAACATCCTGCGCAGGGCCGGCTGGGTTCATGACGTGGGGAAGATCGCCGTACCGGACGGTGTCCTCCTCAAGCCGGGCCCCTTGAACGAGGACGAGTGGAAGGTAATCCACCAGCATGTAGAGTTCAGCGTGACGATCCTGCGCGGCATCGCTCATCTGGCCGACATAGTGCCGGCTGTGGCGGCCCACCATGAGTGGGTCGACGGCAGCGGCTACCCGCGGGGCCTCAAGGGCCGGCGCATCCCCATGACGGCCCGCGTCCTGTCGGTCGCCGATGCCTACTCTGCCATGACCAACGACCGGCCCTACCGCCTGGCCATGAGCCGCGAGCAGGCAGTCGAGGAGCTGAGGCGCGGCGCCGGCACCCAGTTCGACCCCCGGGTGGTGGAGGCGTTTGTCCGGGTGCTCGAGGCCGAAGCCCAAGAGACCCGCGCGGCCTAGGGTTAGGTCCCACAACCCACTCACCTGTGGCTAACTAGCTTATCTCTGCTCAACTGGCTGCGTTTTCTTGTCGCGGCCCGTGAACCTGCCGTAGAATGCCTCTCACCGGACATTCCGAAGGAGGGTGACGCGTGCCGAGGACGGCCGGTGGGGCAATCCCCCTCACTATCGGGGGCCGCCGCTTTGATTGGGGCTCCCGCACCTACGTTGTGGGCATCATCAACGTGACGACGGACTCCTTCTCGGGTGACGGTCTGGGGCTCAACGCAGAGGCGGCGGTGGCCCAGGGGCGACGCTTCGCCCAGGAGGGGGCCGATATCCTGGACGTGGGCGGCGAATCGACGCGCCCCGGCTTTCAGGCCGTGACGCCGGAGGAGGAGATGCGCCGGGTGCTGCCCGTGGTGGAGCGGCTGGCGCGCGAGGTGGACGTGCCCATCAGCATAGACACCTACAAGGCACCCGTGGCACGGGCCGCCCTCAAGGCCGGCGCCCACCTGTTGAACGACATCTGGGGCTTCCGCCACGACCCGGCTATGGCGCCCCTGGTCGCCGAGTTTGGGGTGCCGGCCGTGGTCATGCACAACCAGCGCGGCCGTGACTTTCATGATGTCATCGGCGATATCCGGGCCGGCCTGGAGGTCAGCCTGGGGCTGGCCGAGCAGGCCGGCATCCCCCGCCAGCGCCTCATCATCGACCCCGGCTTCGGCTTTGGCTGGGTGGAGGAGCACAATCTGGAGATGCTGCGCCGGCTGGGGGAGCTCCGAGAGCTGGGGCTGCCCATCCTCATTGGCACCTCGCGCAAGTCCACCATTGGGGCCGTCCTGGGCGGCGTGCCGGCGGACGAGCGGCTCATGGGCACCGCCGCCACTGTAGCCATCGCCATCGCCCACGGCGCCGACATCGTCCGTGTCCACGACGTGGCGGAGATGGTGCAGGTCTGTCGCGTGGCCGACGCCGTCCTTCGCCCTCCCCTTTCCCCCAGGCAGGCCCCTTGATGGTGAGCGACAGGCCGACTGTCTACCTGGGGCTAGGCTCCAACCTGGGAAACCGCGAGGCCAACCTGCGCATGGGCCTGCGCCTCATGGAGCCTCTGTGCCGGCCGGAGGAGGTCTCCTCTCTCTACGAGACGGCCCCCGTCGGCGTGGAGGGTCAGCCCCCCTTCTACAACGCTGCCTGTCGGGTCACGACCGGCCTGGAGCCTGAGGCGCTCCTGCGCTTCCTCCAGCGCGTCGAGTTCGAGGTCGGGCGGCGGCCCGGCGGTCCGCGCTGGGGCCCACGGCCCCTGGACCTGGACATCCTGCTCTACGGCGATCGGGTTCTGGAAGGGGCTGACCTGGTGCTGCCCCACCCCCGGCTGGCCGAGCGGTCCTTCGTGCTGGTGCCACTGGCGGAGATCGCTCCTGAAGCGCAACATCCCACTCTGAAGAAGACGGTGCGAGAGCTGCTGGCGGCCACCGGGGACGAGGGGGTGACGCTGGTGGCACCCGCGGGCTGGCACCGCGCTTGACTGCCCGGCGGGCCCGAGGCGCGAAGAGGGGGTCGCCAGTGGCGACCCCCTCCTGGTCTTCGTCTCTGAATGCCCTACGCGGCTGTACCCTCCGATTCACCCTCCAGCTCGGGGATCTCCTCCTCGGTAGTGAGGAGGGTCCATCCTACCCAGAAGGCCAGCGCGGAGACGGCGGCCACAGCAGCCATTACGGGGAGGGCCACCGCCATGTAGCTGCGCCGGGCGGCGCCGTACAGGAAAAGCAGCATCTCCAGGGCGGCACCTGCCATGATCAGTATTCCCGTCATCTGTGATCGGTCCATGCTGTCAACCTCCCCTCCCGGGCAGCGGGTCTCAGCCCATAGACTTTCGGAGTTCCGGCGGCAGAAGGTTCGGGATCCTGTCCTCTATGGGATACCGCTCATCGCACTTCTTGCAATAGAGGGCGCCCTTGATGACCTCGTCGCCTTCCTCCTCCTCGGCCGTGAGCTCCAAGGGGCTCTTGCAGACAGGGCAGGCGAGGATGTCCATGAGGTCCTTGCGCATGAGGTGCTCCTCGAACTAAGGTGCCGGCTTCTCTCCCAGCGGCCGGAACGTCGCTCATTGTAAGGGGGGGCTCCCATCTGTGTCAACGCAGTGTACTCGTTCGGCATGTCCCGCACACCTCCCCAGGCCTTCTTTGAAATGACGCCCAACCTCTTGAGGCCTATCGCCCGCTTGACGGGCGGGCGAGGGCATCCCTAGAATGCGGTGCCTCGATGCCCCAGCCACGTCCAGCGCGTCCCAGGGGGCCGCTTCATGACCGTTGACAGGGAACGTCTCAAGGCCCGCGCCGCCGCCGAGGTCGAGGCCCACCGGCAGGAACTCATCGACCTGAGCCTCCGTATCCACGACAATCCAGAGCTGGGCCTCCAGGAGGAGAGGGCCAGCGCCTGGCTCTGCGAATACCTGGAGAACCAGGGGTTCCAGGTCGAGAGGGGCATCTGCGGCCTGCCCACGGCCTTCCGGGCTACGGCCGGCCAGGGCGAGCCCCGTATCGCCTTCCTGGCCGAGTACGACGCCCTGCCCGGCGTTGGCCACGCCTGCGGCCACAACATCATCGGGGTCAGCGCCGTGGCCGCCGGTCTGGGGGCACGATCCGTTCTGGACTCAACGGGTGGCAGTGTCGTCGTCATGGGCACCCCGGCGGAGGAGATCGTGGGGGGTAAGGTCATCATGGCCCGTCAGGGCGCCTTCGACGGCCTGGACGCCGCCATGCTCACCCATCCCGGCTCCCGCAACGCCGTCCACTCGCGGGCCCTGGCCTGCGCCTCCCTGGAGGTCGAGTACTTTGGGAAAGAGGCGCATGCCGCCGCCCGGCCGGAAGCCGGCATCAACGCCCTCGATGCCCTCATCCTCGCCTACAACGCCATCGGCGCCCTCCGCCAGCACGTCCGCGACAGCGCTCGCATCCACGGCGTCATCACCGACGGCGGTCAGGCGGCCAACGTGGTGCCGAACCACTCGGCGGCCAGCTTCATGGTCCGGGCCGAGGACGACGCCTACCTGGAGGAGCTGAAAGCGAAGGTCATCGCCTGCTTCGAGGCCGGCGCCCGAGCCAGCGGCGCCCGCCTGGAGTACCGCTGGTCGGAGAACCAGTTCGCCGCCATGCGGACCAACGGCCCCCTGGCCGAGGTCCACAAGGCGAACCTGGCGACCCTGGGCCGGGAGACACACGACCAGCCCAGCCGGGCCATAGGCAGCACCGACATGGGCAACGTAAGCGCCCTGGTGCCCGCCATCCATCCCACCATCGCCGTGGCGCCGCCCGAGGTGGGCATCCATAGCCGCGAGTTCGCTGCCTGCGCCGCCTCCGAGGACGGACACCGGGGCCTTTTGGACGCCGCCAAGGCCATGGCCATGACCGCCATCGACGTCCTCACCGACCCGGACCTGCGCCGGCGCATACAGGAGGAGTTCCTGGCCTCACCGTGAATGCCTTTGACAGAGAGATTGTTAGCCACAGAAGAATACAGATTGGGACAGACTTGCCGGCAACTACTTCTGCTGGTGCAAATCTGTGTTCCATCTGTGAGAATCTGTGGCAGCCCAGAGCCATGAGGGAGACCAAGTTG
>CAZSSQ010000024.1:0-4990 GCA_964609465.1 uncultured Dehalococcoidia bacterium | reverse complement strand
CTCATCTTCTGCGCCCTCGGCGGCTTCATGCACCTGCGCAGTCAGGAGAACCAGGTGCGCGCCCTAGAATGCGCCCGCCGTCACCTGGCCTCCGACGGGCTCCTGGTCATCGACCTGCCCGCCTTCGAGCCCCAGGAGTGGGAGCCGGGGGTGCAGCCCCTGACCCTGGTCTGGACCCGTAAGGACGCCGTGCGGGACGTGCTGGTGAGCAAGTTCCGCAGTTGCCAGGCCGACCCGGCCCGCCAGGTCCAGCACGTCACTCACATCTACGAGGAGTGGGGGCCGCAAGGGTCTCTGCGCCGCCGCCTGGTCACCTTCGAGCTGCGCAGCGTGCACCGGCACGAGATGGAGCTCCTGCTCAACCGCGCCGGCTTGCAGATGAGGGACCTCTACGGCACCTATGATCTCTCCCCTTATGACCTCCACGCCCCTAGAATGATCTTCGTGGCCGGCCTCGCTCCTTCGCGGAAAGCTCTATCCCCCCGTGAGGAGAAAGCCTCTGGCTAACAACAGGAAAGGCCGCATGCTCATCGCGCTGGACGCCATGGGGGGCGACCATGCCCCCACGGAGACGGTGAAGGGGGCTCTGCTGGCCATCCGCGAGACGGACGTGGAGGTGGCGCTGGTGGGCCTCCCTGATGTTCTGGAGGCGGAGCTGGCCCGGCATGGCCATGGCGACCATCCCCCCTCAGTGCGGCTCGTGCCGACCAGCGAGGTGGTGGGCATGCACGAGCCGCCGGCCCAGGCCGTGCGCCAGAAGCGTCACTCCTCCATCAATGAAGCCCTTCGCCTGGTAAAGGAGGGCGAGGCCAGCGCTGCCGTTTCGGCCGGGAACACCGGAGCCGTGGTCGCCTCGGCCCTCCTGGTGCTAGGACGCCTGGGCGGCATCAAGAGGCCGGCCCTGGGCGCCTACTTCCCGACGGGCAGGTACGGAGTCCTGGCGCTGGACGTGGGCGCCAACGCCGACTGCAAGCCTTCCTATCTGGTGCAGTTCGCCCACATGGGCTCCATCTACATGGAGCGCGTCTACGGTGCGAAGCGACCGCGAGTGGGACTCCTCAGCATCGGCGAGGAGGAGAGCAAGGGCAACGCCCTGACGCGGGAGGTCTACGGCCGCCTCCAGCATTCGCCCCTCAACTTCGTGGGCAACGTGGAGGGGAAGGAGATCATGAATGGGGAGGTGGAGGTGGTGGTCTCTGACGGCTTCACGGGCAACGTGGCCGTCAAGATGGGCGAGGGGATGGCGGAGTTCATGTTCCGCGAGCTGCGAAAGTCGGTCAGCGAACGCCTCCGCTACCGCCTGGGAGCCCTCCTCATGGTGGACGCCCTGCGCGGGATGCGGCGGCGCCTGGACTACGCAGAGTACGGAGGAGTGCCACTCCTGGGGGTGAACGGCGTGGTCATCATCTGCCACGGGCGCAGCCACGCGCAGGCGATCAAGAACGCCATCCGCACAGCGAAGGAAGCGGCGGCTTCCGGCATACTGGAGGCCATGCAGGCCGACCTCAAGTAGTGACCGCTCCCCTCAGTCGGGCAGGTCCTCAGCAGCGCCGGGCAGCAGCCGGAAGCGGGTCCAGGTCTTCAGGGCTTCTCGCAGCGCCTGTACCCGGGGCTCGTCGGCAGGCAAGCCGCCAAGGACACAGCGCTCGATGTGCCAGTCCATCAGCAGCAGCCCCACCTGGTCGAGGGCGCTGCGGGCGGCTGTGAGCTGGGTGAGGATCTCCTCGCACCCGCGGCCTTCCTCCAGCATGCGCTGGATGCCCCGGATCTGGCCCTCGATGCGCCGCAGCCGGGTGAGGAGTGCTTCGGTCTCGCTGCCGCTGCCTTCGTCCATGAGAGCCCCCTCCTGAAGGGTTGACATACCCCGTGGGGGTATACTAGGATAGTAGGCACCAAGGGCTATTCTGTCAAGGCGGCCCTGCTTTCAGACAAAGGAACCCGGAAAGGAGGAAGGTGTGGCGAAGCCCAAGGAAGTAACCGACGCCACTTTCGAGAAGGAGGTGCTGAAGGCCCCGCACCCCGTCCTGGTGGACTTCTGGGCCCCCTGGTGTGGCCCCTGCCATATGGTCTCTCCCATCGTCGAGGAGCTGGCGGACGAGTACGACGGCAAGGTCAACTTCGTCAAGCTGAACACCGACGACAATCCGGTCATTGCCTCTCGCTATGACATCCGCGCCATCCCAACGCTCCTGGTCTTCAAGGAAGGCCAGCCGATAGCCCAGATCATCGGCTTCCGCCCCAAGTCGGACCTGCGGCGTCGTCTGGACGCCGTCATCGCCTAGCACCAGCACCGGAGGCCGGGCCCACCACGACGGCCCGCCTCCTTCCGACGCGGCGGCTCCTGTGATACATTGCAGGGGCGCCGGCGGCCGGACGAGACATCCGGCCAGACGCTGGACCGCGGGCGTGCCAAGGTCCCGTCATTCACAGAGCGCAGCAAGTTGGCTCAAGACTACGACATCGTCATCATCGGGGCGGGCCCGGCGGGCCTGACTGCCGGGCTGTACGCCGCCCGCGCCCGTCGCAAGACCATCGTCCTCGAGAGGAACGTCACCGGCGGCCAGATAGCCCTCACCTCCCTCGTCGAGAACTACCCGGGATTTCCAGACGGCGTCAACGGCTTCGACCTGGGCCAGGCCATGCAGCAGCAGGCCGAGAAGTACGGCATGGAGATGGGTTATGGCGAGGTCACGGGCATCGAGCCGAAGGACGGCCGGCACCTGGTGAAGACCACGGAGGGAGATCGCCTGGCGAAGGCCGTCATTATCACCGGCGGCGCCGACTACAACCGCCTCGGCGTCCCCGGCGAGGAGCGCCTGACGGGCCGCGGCGTCTCCTACTGCGCTACCTGCGACGCCGCTTTCTTCAAGGACCAGGAGGTGGCGGTAGTCGGCGGCGGCGACGCCGCTATGGACGAGGGACTCTTCGTGACCCGCTATGCCTCCAAGGTCTACGTCGTCCACCGCCGCGACCAGTTGCGGGCCAGCAAGATCCTCCAGGAGAGGGCCTTCGCCGACCCCAAGATGGAGTTCGTCTGGCACACGGTGGTGACGGAGATCCTGGGCGAGGAGGCGGTGACCGGCCTCAGGCTGCGCAACGTCGTCACCGGCGAAGAGTCCACCCTGCCTGTGGCCGCCATCTTCATCTTCATCGGCCTCCACCCCAACAGCGACTACCTGAAGGGGCTGCTGCGCATGGACGAGGGCGGCCACATCTACGTCACCGACTGGATGGAGACGGAGGTGCCCGGCATCTTCGCCGCCGGCGACATCCGGGTGAACTCCTCCCGGCAGGTGGTGAGCGCGGCCGGCGACGGCGCCACCGCCGCCATCAAGGCTGACCACTACATTACTGACACGTTCAGAACCTAGAAGGAAAGAATCAAGAACCAAGCGGCTATCGGCCTGGTTCTTGGTTCTCAGGTTCTTGGTTCTACGGGAGTGGATGGGTCCCGGTGGGCCTCGCGGTCTTCAAAACCGTTGCGGGGCGGTCAGCGCCGTCCTGGGTGGGTTCGACTCCCTCCCACTCCCGCCAGCATCTTGACTGCCGGGCCGTTGCACGACAGAATCAAGCACCCTTGAGCGCACGCTGGTGGCGGGGACGCGCCCAAGGGTGCTTGATGACGGAGGTTCCTGGGAAGAGGCAGTGGGTGTGGCCTGGCTCTACTCCCTTTCCGTATAGTATTACGCTCGCCGGCCGGATGTGGATTTCAGCCCAACCGAGCGCCAGGGTCGAACCCGGAGCGGCCTGACCTCACCGCGGGGATAACTGCTCTCTGGCCCGGTCGACAAAGGGCTTCCTGAGGACCAGCAGCGACGCCTCCGCCCTCCAGAAGCTCCTGGGACACACCTCGCTGGCTGTGACCCGTATGTACGTCGAGCTGGCCGCGAGGGACTTGCAGGAGGCCCACAGGAGGGCGCGCCCTGGGGACAACCTGAGGGTGCGGCGGGCCTGGGCGACGCCCCCACGTAAGCAGAGTGCCGAGCGGCGCTTCTCGCCCCGGTTAATCACAAAAATGTTTGGCACCCCCCTTGACAACTTCCCGATCTGGTAGTAGCCTGCCAGCGCAGACACAAAGGGACCGCCGGCGATGGTGGCACCGACGGCCCCAGAAAGCCGAGCCCTGACGCGGCCAGGGTCGGCCTACCCATTCTAGCATGGTAGGCCCCGACCGTGGAAGGGTCGGGGCTTTGCGTTTTAACCGCGAGAACACTCACTTAGTGGCGGCTCGATGCGATGGCCGGGCGCGGGTATCGGCGCGCGAGCCAGGGAGCTCTTGGTGGCCCGGCGATGCTCCGCCGAGGCCTTGACTAAGGAGGTGAGTGCAAAGCCAAGAAGTTCGTTCGTTGAGGCAAAGTGGCGTTCATCGTCTCCAAAGGAGGAAAGCGAATGGCAAGGAAACTTGCACTCTTAGGAGTGGCGGTCGGGCTCGTGCTCGTCGCCGTCATGCTGGCCGGACAAATCCGCAACGCGCAAGCTGACGACCCCCTGCTCCAGAGTTTCGACGTCGACATAACCGAGTGCATGAACATAGCCGGCGTGCCCGCCGACCCACCGTTGGGCGGCGGCGTGGGCGGCATCAACTGCAACCTGAATGAGCCCAAGACCCTGGGCACCCCCACGGACGAGCCTCTTGACGTGGCTCTGCCCGCCGGGAACCGCATCGGCATACCGTTCTATTACTCGGGCCCCGGCTGGCAACACAGTACGTGGGTCCCCGCTAACGACGGCAGGATAACGGGTGACGTTAAAGTCGTCACCGACCTCTTGGCCGACGGCGTAGCCGACCTGCTGGCGAAACCGGACGCAACCCCACCCGCCTACACGCCCGAGGACTTCCAGGAGCGGACCACTGCCTGGAGCACGACCAGCGGCACCTGTCCCGCTATCCCCGGCGGCCCTCCCCCTACCCCCGGTTATGACGAGACCTACCTGGACACTCTGCTACCGGGGACTGCCGCCATGACGCCAGTGTTCCGGCAGTTGGCCT
>CAZSSQ010000023.1:0-20802 GCA_964609465.1 uncultured Dehalococcoidia bacterium | reverse complement strand
ACGCCGGCGGCCTTCTGCTGTGGGAATCCATCCTCTCCTTCAAGCAGGCCGGTTTCAGAGCTCTCGACCTGGTCTCAGTTGAGGTCGCGCCTCCTGAAGGTTCACGCGAAGCCGGCGTGCGCGAGTTCAAGCGCAAGTGGGGCGGCAAACTACTGGATACCCCCGTCTACCAGTACTGGTCGCCCTCCATGCGTATGTGGCGAACCGTCACGGGCAGGATCCGCAGCCGGAATCGGTTCAGCCTGCCGTTCCGAGAAAAGGCGAGACCGGGGGGGCCTGACGTGCGGGTGACGAAGCGTTTCGTGCCGCCGTCGCCGCCGCTCTCCCTGTCTGCGCTGTTGCCCGGCAGGGCGCACGGCGCCGCAACGTTCCCCTTCTCCGCACCTAGAGGCCGCTGGTATTTCCTCGGGCGCAACGCGCTCTGGCACGGTCTGCGCGCGCTGTCTTTCGAGTATGGAGAAGAGGTGCTCGTTCCCGCGTACAATTCCGGCGCAGAGGTCGATGCAGTAATAGCGGCGGGCCTCTCGCCGCGCTTCTTCCGGGTTGGCCTTGACCTGACTCCTGATCTCGGCGACATCCAGTCCGCGATCTCGCGTCGCACGCGCGCCCTTCTTGCGATCCACTACTTCGGATTCCCGCAGCCCCTTGATGAGCTGACGGCCTTCTGCGCGCGAAAAGGGCTGCTGCTCATCGAGGATTGCGCGCTAGCCCTGTTCAGCCACGATGGCTCGGTACCGTTGGGCACCACCGGCGTCGTCAGCGTGTTCTCTCCTCACAAGACGCTGCCGCTCCCTCATGGGGGATTCCTCGTTGTCAACGACCTCAAGATCCACCTGCCTAGCGAGCCGGCGAAGCTGCCCTCCTCGTACGGCGTCAAGCTGCTTGCGGGACGGCTGCTCGACGGGCTGGAGATGCGATACCCGCAGATAATCCGCCGAGGACGCTCAAAGCTCCGCCTGCGATCAGTGGAACGTAACGGGGCCACCGGCACCGGAGGAACCGCAGACAACAGCGAGCGTTTCGAACCCGCGAACGCCAAGTTTGGCGCCTCCTCTCTCATTCAGCGGCTCGCCCTCCAAGCGGAGCCCGCCCACGTGATGCAGGAGCGTCGTCGCAACTACCTTATGCTCGGTTCGCTCTTGCCCCGTGAGAGCCAATTGCTCCCGAACCTGAGAGCGGGTGTCTGTCCCCTGTTCTTCCCCTTCCTCGTCGTGGACCAACAGGCGGCTGTCCGCGAGCTCCGGGGGGGGAGGGGATTGAGCTTTTCTCCTACTGGTCGTTGCCCCATCCGGCCATCCCTACGGGTGCTTTCCCCGAGGCAGACTACCTGCGTGTCCACCTTCTGGCCCTGCCCGTATACCAGGGGTTGTCGCCGAAAGACATCGAATACGTGGCAGACGCCCTCTCTGCGCTCGCCCCTTCCGCGTCGTCGAGCCCTCGGTAGAGGCCGGCGCCAAAGAGGGTGGCGATGACTCCGTGCTCGACCAGTCCAGAACGCCCGCGCGTCGCCGCCCGGACCATCTGCGCGAGCCGGCAAGGGCACTGCACCGGCGTGGAGAGAGCCGTAGTGAATGGTAGAATTGGGCCGTCAATGACCCAGCGGTATCGACCAAGGTTTTCCGTCGTGATGCTCGCCGCGCTTGCGGCGCTCCTATTCGCCTGCTCGAGAGGCGGCCGGGCAAACGAAGGCAACACGCCGCCTCCAGCACAGGTGCCGCCCCGAGTCCCTACGGGCCTCCCAAAGCACCTCGGCCTTGGTCTGATGAACAACTCGTGGCAACTCGACTGGATGACCGGGTCTGGCATCCCCTGGGACTATCGCTACCAATACCTGACTGGGGGGGTGAACACGGACCACGGCTGGAGGACGTGGGGCGACCCTGCGGGCTCCTTCGCCGATCAGTACCTTCAGGAAAGCCTCCAGTACGGCTACATACCCGTCTTCACCTATTATCAGGTCGTCCCGTCGGCGCCTGACCCCGGAGGCGAAAATGTCGCCGCCAAGCTGCGTAACGCCTCGACTATGCGCCTCTATTTCGAGGACTGGGAACTACTGATGCGTCGGCTCGGGGCCTTCGGCCAGACAGCAGTGATCCACGTGGAGCCGGACCTCTGGGGATACATGCAAGGCGAGAACAGTGACGCCGCCAAGGTGGAGGTGCAGGTGAAGTCCTCAGGCGCGGTCTCCGTCGCTGCTTACGACGACACGGCCGGCGGCTTCGCCAGGGCGCTCGTGCACCTGCGCGATCTCTACGCGCCCAATGCGCTCCTCGCTTTCCACCTGTCGACCTGGGCGACGGGCAAAGACCTCATCCTGAACGAAGCCGAACCTGCGCAGACCGCCGAAAGCGCCGCCGCGTTCTACCGTTCCCTCGGCGTTGATTTCGACTTGCTGTTCCTCAGTCCGTCTGACCGCGACGCGGCCTGGTACGAGATGAAGACAGGCAAGAAAGACCACTGGTGGGATGACTCAGACTTCAATCGATTCACGTCTTTCATCGATGACATCGTCAAAGATACGGGCAGGCGCGCTGTGCTCTGGCAGGTGCCGCTAGGGAACACCCTCTACCGCAGCATCGACAACAGTTGGGGTCACTTTCAGGACAACCGGGTGCAATACTGGCTGGGAAAGGGCGGGCACATGCAGGCGCTTGCCGACGCTGGTGTAATCGCGGTGCTGTTCGGCGCTGGCGCCGATGGCTGCACGATGTACACCGATGAGATGGGGGACGGCGTCACCAACCCGCCGCCTATGAACGGGAACGACCTCGAAGCCAACTACGCCGATGACGACGGTGGCTACTTGCGGCTAAGCGCTTCGGAGTACTACGGAGCCGGCCCCATCCCGGTTCCTTAGCGCAGCCGATCCAGCGAAGACTATCGGGCCCAGTACGATATCGGCGCGGGCCGATATGCCAGCGCCGACGTCGAGCGTCAGGGTAACTACGCCACAAGGAAGGATTCCGCTACTCCACCTTCCCGTTGAAGAAGCCGCAGTCGTACTTGGCATCCGCAGGCAGGTTCCAGGACTGGGCCTGCGCACCGGTCTCTATCCCCGGCCCAAAGAGCAGCCAGTCTACATATGGTGAGAGCTCGGCTAGCTTTCCAGCAGTCAGCCACGTCTCAACCAGGTTAGAGCGGCGAGAATTCTGGCATGTGGAGTTGCCCATCGGAATCTGCCAGACATCGACCTTCCGCCCTGTTGCGGCGTGAAGTGCCACGAACCAGTCCTCGTAAAGGGCGATTTTCCCCGGTGACCAGGGGTACGTCCCATAGTACTCCTGGTCCCGGTCGCTGATGTCCACGTAGAGGTCCGGCATCCGGTCACCTCCGGCGGCCAGCCAGCAGCCCTTCCAGTCCTGGGCATCAGCCTCGGCGCCGACGTAAGGAACGTTCCAAGGGCTGAAGAAGAAGCCGAGGTGAGCGTTAGGCGGCTGGGTCGAGAGGAAGCGGTCAACGTGCTGCCTGCCGAGGGTTCCACACAGGCCCTCGTTCCTTATGTACCCCCACATGTCGGGCTCGACGATGACCCAGACATCCCTGCCGTCTGACCGGATGGTGTCCATGACCTGATCCCAAGCGACGAAGTCCGGGTCCGTGGAATCAAAGTTCGTGTAGAAGACGAGGATGGGTCGCAACTCATGCTGGTATGCCGTGTTGATGTACGACGCGACATAGCTCTGCCATCCCTGGCCCACGACGTACTTGTAGACGCCATCTAGCCCGGCTGGCTCCGATGGGATGTCGTCCACGTATGCGTCCACCCCAATATTCACAGTCCCGCCGCCTGGCGATGGGACGGGCGTTGTGGTCGAAGTTGCGGTAACGGTGGGAGTGCGCGTCGCGGTGGCCGTCGGTGGAATGGGCGTCCCCGTTGGGATGGGTGTGGGCGTGCGCGTCGCAGTGGCTGTCGGCGTGGACGTCCTCGTTGGAGTGGGAGTACGCGTCGCAGTGGCTGTCGGCGGAATGGGCGTCCCCGTTGGGGTAGGTGTGGGCGTGCGCGTCACGGTGGCTGTCGGCGTGGACGTCCTCGTTGGAGTGGGCGTGCGCGTCGCAGTGGCCGTCGACGGGATGGGTGTACTGATTGGAACGGCTGTTGGTGTAGGCGTGCTCGTTAGGGTGACCGTCGGGGTAGGCACGCCCGTAGGGTCCGCGACGCCAACATCCACCGTTGTCGAAAGCGTGGCCGCGCCCTTCTGGCTGAACCAGGTCACCCTCTCCCACACCAGGTCGTGCACAAGACAGTAGGTCCCGGGCGTCGATGGCGCCCGCACCGTCAGCGGCAGGCTCGACACCGTCTGCCTAGGTCGGACGTTGCCCGGCAATGTCGTCCGCAGACCCTCCCACACGGCGACGGCGGTGCCGGGACAGGGCCCGACCAGCCAGTGATAGGATAGACGCACAGGTCTGAAACCTCTTGCCTGCCAAGTAAGAAGGCCGTTGTTGGTGAAGGTTACGTTCTCGGTGAACATACCTCCAGCCGTCGTGGCCGCAGGGGCCCTGTGGCTACCCCACGAGACGGCGTAGAGCGAGGCGCGAGGGGTAGGCAGACGCCAGGTGAACCTGATAGTCGTCGCCGTCGCCGGGTGGGCACCGGCAAAGACGGCCACGGCAACAAGCAGCGAAGCTGTGAAAAGCAGTCTCCACGCCGTCCGCCTACGCAGATGGGCTTTGGCGACTGCTTCGCCCACTGTCTCGCTTGAGTGATTTACCTCGGTTCGCGTATTGGCAGGCGTCATGGGGACTCTCCCTATTCCCCGCCAACAAAGCCCGCCATGCAAAGCCAGATCCTTTGGCTCGCCTGACCTAGGGCTTGAGGATAACGACCTTTAGATCATCGGCCCGGCCTGCGATCCCTGAAGACGATTGGAGAGAATCGAGGAAGTGAGACTTCTTCCGAAGGAAGGGCAAGTAGTGACCTCGGTGTCGGTCAGAGCGCGCCTGGTTCAGCTTAGGCACCCTTGCACTTTGTTGCGGGAGGTGGTACAAAACGGGGCATGATGTGTCCGAGGCTTGCAGGCCGGTTCCCTCTCGTCGTAGCCGTTGTCGCCTTGGCGGTTCTTCTCTGCCTCCTTCCCGGTTCCTGCAACCGCGGCCAAGACTTCGCCTCAATCGGTACTCAAGCGGCTGGTGCCAGCCTATTTTCTTCGGAGATGGCTGCGAGCATACCTGCCGGGCTGCCTCAGCACCTGGGCATAGGGCTCATGAATGGGCCATCTCAACTCTCCTGGATGACGGCCTCGGGCATACCGTGGGACTACCGGTATCAGTACCTGACGGGCGGGGTGAACACGGGGGAAGGGTGGACCACCTGGAATAATCCGCCGGGGGCCTTTGTGGACATGTACCTCCAGGAGAGCGGCAGCCACGGTTACATACCGGTTCTCACCTACTACCAGGTTGTGGCTTCGGCGCCGGACCCCTGGAATGAGGATGTCTCCCTCAAACTGCAGAATGTCTCGACCATGCAGGCCTACTATCAGGAGTGCAAGCTTCTGATGCAGAAGGCCGGAGCCTACGGGGGTCCGGTGATAGTGCACGTGGAACCTGACCTCTGGGGATACATGCAGCAGGATTACGGTGACAACGCCGCTGCGGTACCGGTCAAGGTAGCAGCCTCAGGGTTTGGGGAGGTGGCAGGCTACGCGAACACGGCGGCCGGCTTCGCCCAGGCGCTGGTACATCTGAGGGATGTCTACGCCCCCAATGTCGTGCTGGGCTACCACTTCTCCGCGTGGGCGACGGGTGTGGACCTCATCCTCAACGGCGCAGACCCGATAGCGACGGCGGACCAGACATTTGCCTTCTATCAGTCCCTGGGGACGAACTTCGATCTGATCTTCTTCGACCCCTCCGACCGGGACGCCGCCTACTATCAGCTCTGGGATGGCGGCGCCCACTGGTGGAACGACGCTGATTTCGTGACCTACCGCACCTTCGTCGGGCGGCTGGTGGAGAAGACAGGCAGAAGGGCGATGCTCTGGCAGGTGCCCGTCGGCAACACCCTCTACCGTAGTGAAAACAACGACCAGGGCCACTACCAGGACAATCGAGTGCAGTACTGGCTAGGAAACAGGCAACACCTCGTGGAGTATGCGGATGCGGGGGTCATGGCTGTGCTGTACGGGGCCGGCTTACCCTACGTGACGACGATGTACACGGATGAGATGGCAGACGGCATCACCAACCCTGCCCCGATAAACGGCAACAACCTGGTGGCGCAGTACGCCGATGACGATGGCGGCTATCTGCGACTCGAGGGTGCCCAGTACTATCAACAGGGGGCTGTGCCTCTCCCTGGATCCACCTCGACGCCGACAGCCACGCCTACGCACCAGACCGGGCCTACGCCGACGGCCACGGCTACTCCTCGCCCAGCCGATAGTGACGGCGACGGCGTGCCAGACAGCGTCGATAATTGCCCACTCGTCTCCAACCCCGGCCAGGAGGATATCGATGGGGACGGCGTGGGTAACGCGTGCGACAATTGCCCTCTCGCCGCCAACCCTGGCCAGGAGAACACCGACGCCGCCATCGACAACGGGCCGAGCATCCCGGGGGATGACACCACCGTCCCCAACGCCGTCACCGACAATGTGGGCGACGCCTGCGAGACAGACCCTGACATCGATCACGACGGTCTGCCTAATTCCAAGGACACCAACCCTCTGGGGGCGACGGGCATCTGTGCCGCCTTCGCTGGCCGCAGCGATGGCCATCCCCACCCCGCCGGCGGCGACGTCACCAACGACGACGACCATGACGGCAACCCTGCTCCCCCCATGGGCTCCGACACCTCTGACAACGGGCCCTCCTGGGACACCGACAACGACGGAGTCCTGGACGGCTACGAGTGCACCCATGGCTCCAACCCCAGGGACCGCGCTAGCAGGCCCGCCGCCCTGCCTGACGACAACGCCGACAGCGACGGGGACGGCCTCCGCAACGGCTGGGAGCGCCGGGGCTGGGGCACGAACCCTGCCTTGGTCGACAGTGATGGTGACGGTCGGGGCGACTGCAAAGAGGCCGTGGACACCGATGGCAACGGCATTATCGACTTCGGCAACGACGCCTTCAACTCCGCCAGGGCCGCCCTGCTGCCAGCCGGCGTCGGCACCGGCAAGTTCGGCAAGGATGGAGACTTCGACCTCAACGGCGACGGCATCGTCGACTTTTGCGGCGACACCCTGACGGTGGCCAGGATGGCCCTGGGGATCTTGCCGTGCAAGTAAGGGGTGGTCAGCCTTCGGCAAGACCATAGACACTAACATCGAAAGAGACCGCATGGTCATCTTCAACGGGGTGTGATCCAGGAGGCGAGGTTCGCCGTTATCGCGAGGCTATGCAAGTAAACAGGCGCCGAACATGCCGGCGGGCTGGCGGCAGCCGTTCTGGCTATATCAGCTGGCGCCTGGTAAGTCAGGAGGCGGTGGCTCCGTCGGAGGGCCTGATGCCTCTGGGACAACCCCGTGGAATCCCCTCATCGGCCAGTTGGGCAAGGCGACCAGGGGATTCGTGCGCGGCCCTGGGCCTCTGAGGTGCCTGGGCAGAATCGGGCAGACAAGTTCGCACCCGCTCTTGCCTAAGAAGCCTCATAAGCTCCTGGTCGTAGGTTCGGGTTCTGCTGCCAGCCTCCCATCCCGATTTCACTCCAAAGTACTTGAGATACAGACGCGATGAGCCTGCCACCGCTGGCCCAGGCAGCTCAGCGTGTCAGCCCTACACACACGCGGATGAAGTCCTGATGCCTCACACTGATGCCCGAATGCGGAGTTATAAATGACAACCATTGGGGGTACCACCACTTAGATGCGACTTTGCCTCGTCTACGCCGTTTTGCCGCCACCTTTGCTCTAGCCTCTGCCGAACCCTGTAGCCTTCAGGGCACGGTATTGGCGGCCCAACCTCGGGTCTTCAATCGACCGCGAGGGTCGTAGAGGCCTGGGGGTTCGCGACCAAGAACTTGTCATCGGGCGGGTCCCACCAGGTCTTGGGCGGGCTTGAGTCATCTAAGCCAAGGCGCCGCCAAACGTTCAGCATCTCGCGAAGCGGAAGATCATTCTCCTTTATGACGCCTGGAAGATCGTGGCAGCAGAAGGTGACGGTCGGCCAACCTCTGGATCTGAGCCGACGTTGAAAGGAGTTCAAGAGTTCGTACTTGGCATCGGGTTCAACTACCAGGACCATCCTGGCCTCTTGCCCTTCATAGTCGCCAAGCACAGTCAATAGCGGGTCCCAGTCGTCGAAGTTGTACGGGAAGCATGCAGAAAAGATGAGCAAATCAAAGGGTTTGAGACTTATGCTCGCCTTGGTAAGATCAGTCATGGAACCCTGAATGTAGCGCGCTGAAACACGATCCCGATATCGGGAGCATTCGGAGAAGGCCATCATCTCCCGGCTTGGCTCGATCCCTCCCAGATTGATGTGACGAGGCAGATCGAGCAAGTCCAGCGCAAGGGCTGTTGCTCCTGTCCCGCTGCCAACATCTAAGACCGACGTTGGATACCAGTCGCCAGGTACGGAAAGCACCGATCCGAAAACGGAAACAACCCTCCGCGGCATGTACTTGAGTGCGTAAACGAGTGGAAGGCCCGGCATCTCATAATCCGGCTCTCTCCCCAGTCTCAACTCGTCTAGCTCAGCACTCCACTTCCGGGCATTGACGGAGATGTGACGGCCTATGAGTCTCTGCAAGTAGAGACGAGCAGCCTCAGCGACCGCTCTGTCGAGCCTCTCATGAAGTCGTCGCCATTCATAGCTATTCAGACCTTCACGTCGAACCATTATCCACCGCCTTTCGCCTGCGGACTGTGATTCCCCAAGGGTCTAGCGCTCTTGCATCCCTGGCCGCCATCCCCCGCAACACGAGATGGCCTCGGGCGCAGAGTACTGGATTCTGGCAGAATTTCGAGGGGTGCCTGTCACTGGCTGAGCTCGGCTTGCGTTCTGCACGGGGCGCGGCTACACTAGGCGCGGCTGGTAGGTCATTTGTTCTGCCCCGGAGGGATACGTCAGATGCCTGAGGTTGGGGAGCTGAATCTATTCGCACAGCGGGAATTGACGGCGTCTCTGCCGCGCGACTACCAGCCGGTCCGGCCGGCTTACTTTGAGGTGTCCCGTATCTGCCTGGCCAAAGGCAGCCTGGCCACCCCCGAACGAAGGCGGTTCGTCGAACGTATCTGCGACCTCTACCCGGAGGGCCATGTGGAAGAACGCCTCGACACGCCCCATAACCGGTTGAGACTGGATGGGCGAGATCCTCTCGGTCTTCATCAGGCCGGGAAGCACACCCTGGTATTCGGGGAGCTTCAGTCGGCGGTACGCTTCGCCGAGGAGAAAGGAAACGCCTGCCCGAACTACTGGCACTTCTCTCCTTACGGCTTCTGCCCCTACGGTTGTCGATACTGCTACCTGGCCGGCACCCCAGGCGTCAAGTTCTCTCCCTCGGTCAAGATATACGTCAATCTGCCCGAGATGCTGGCTCAGGTCGACCGTATTGCCGGGCGCCTGGAAACGCCGACCGCCTTCTACCTCGGGAAGCTGCAGGACGCACTCGCCCTGGACCCCCTCACGGCTTACTCCACTGTCCTGGTGCCCTTCTTTGCCGAGCACCCCTGGGCGCGCCTGACGCTCCTCACCAAGAGCACCAACGTCGAACGCCTCCTGGGTCTGGAGCATCGGGGACACGCCATCCTCTCATGGAGCGTGAATCCACCCGAGGTATCGGCAATGTTCGAGGAGAACGTCCCCAGCATCGATGAGCGCCTGGAGGCGATGCGCCGCGTTGCTGAACGGGGTTATCCGGTCCGTGCCATCATGATGCCCATCATCCCTATCAACGGCTGGCAGGATGTGTACAGACGATTCACGGACCGCCTGCTTCAGACCGTAGCCATCAGGCGTCTGACCCTCGGCGGTATCTGCATCTACCGGAGCGCTCGCGACTTAATGGAGAGGAAGATGGGAATGCGGAACGTTGTCTCGCAACACCTCGACGCCACTTCCCTAAAGGCGGGAGACGGGAGGGCGCGTTACTCCCGCGACCTCCGCCACGAGGTCTACTCCCTGATCATCGAATCAGCGAAGCGCTTTGGCCCCGATCTAGAGATTGCGCTTTGTCTTGAGGAGCGAGCACTCTGGGAGAGCACCGGTCTGGTGGCCAACATCGGACGGTGCAACTGCAGGTTGTAGAGAGCCGAGAGAACCCGGGAAACGAGGGCTCCGGAGTTATGAATGACAACCATTGGGGGTACCACACCACTTGTTTCCTGACTCTTCCCACGGTTGCCCAGAGGGTCTCTCGGGCGATGAGGTGTCGCTCAGGTCGCTCCCCCAACTCCGTCAGGTTCGACTCTGTCACCTGTCCTAGGCCTAACAGCTCATTGCCTTATCTTGCTCAGGTTTCTCCGGCCCGCCTGACCGTATGCGCTCTCGCGTCCAACCCCATCGCGCTCGCCACGAACCATGGTTCCACCTTCCGATACTGCATTCAAGAGTCAACCTGTGCCTGCGCGGATTACCAGCGGGCGTGCAAACCTGCGCTGGTGGGCGGGCAGCGGTTGCACCTCCCCGGAGCCGAAACTATGCTTGGGGCGTCCTCCAGGGATGAAGGCCCGAAAGGCCTCGTCGGCATCAGGGAAATGCCGCAGCCATGCGTACTCTTATAACCGTCCCCATCATCCACAGCCGCGAGGACATGGGCAGCCTCGCCCCTGACAGCAGGCGCGGGGTGGCGGAGGCCGCGCGGCTGGGCGCCGCCTTCTGGTCGGCGATCAGGGAACGTATCGAGAGCCTTGACCAGGACTGGAACGGAGTGAAGGTCTACCAGGATGGCCTGCCCGATACCTTCCCTGAGCTGGTCGACAAGATCGTAACCAGGGCACCCGGCCAGAACTACGAGCTCCTTCGATGGCTGGCTGAGCGCGGCGCGACCGTTCTCGGTACCGAAGACCCCAAACTGCTCATGGAAGAGCACACGCTGCTGAAGGCGATAAGCGACGCCTCGGGGCCGGAAAGGGCAAGGGCGCGAGCCACGTACACTTCCCGGGCTCTCGCCCTTCTTGATGAGCGGGACAGCTACATCGCACGGAGGATCGACATCACCCTCGATGAGGGCCAGACAGGTCTGCTCTTCGTCGGCGCCGCTCACCAGGTCGAGAAGAAGCTGCCCCGCGACATTATGGTGCGCCGCTTCGACAGCTAGCCCACGAAGGCCACGCCCTAGCCTATCCGTGAAATGGTCACCGTGATGACGCCGGCGCTTGGCGGCGCGAGCTGGCTGAAGGCCGCGTAGGAGAGGTCCAGCGCGTGGCTGAAGGCACCGCGATCACGCACCTGAACCTCGATGCAGCGGTCCAGGTAACACACTCGCAGCCAGGTACCCAGGGGCCAGGCGTTCGCTGCGGCTATCGTGGGGTCGTTCGGGTTGAAGTATGCCCCGTCGGCCATGGTGTCCTCCGGGCCATAGCCGTCGGCACCGCCGTACCAGGTAGCGAGGCCCGTGATCTCACCTTCTGACGAGTCGGCGGCCGCAATGACGCGCGGCGGCGGCACCAGGGCTGGATCCGGGGATGGGGCTGGGGGTGGCGCCGGACTGGGCGCCTGAGCCTGGGGAGGAGAGGACGCCGGGGAGGGCTGAGGAGTCGGAATCCACTGGAGGGCTGCTACCTCCGAAACACGTCCCTTGGGGAGCCTGGCTTCGTTACGGCCCTGAGACCAGGGGTCTGGGGCCGCTGGCGCGGCCGCTCCTGCCAGCTCCCGAGCTCTGGGACCGGGGCTCGCAGCAAGCGATTGGGACGCCAGGACCACCAGGAGAATGACCGCGAGCGGGCGCCAGTGCCGGATCGTGAGTCGGTGGGTGGGGAGCCCCAGCCGTCGGCCGGCTAACCTGGCCCACCCAAGTGGACCCTCAGCTCTGGCCCTCCCGGCGCGGGGCACCCGGCCCTTCTTGCGGCCGGTTCCGGCCCAGCCCATCAGTGCCAGGAAGACGCCGGCGAAGCAGACGAGAGGCAGCCATCTCGCTACGCCAGGGCGCCGCAACCGGTGTCGCGCGTACCTCAGACGCCAAGGGCCGCCTTTGTCAGAGGTTCCCTCTCAATCACGTGACACCTCCCAAACGAGGGAAAAGGCCTGATGCGTGTCAGCCTATCTAAGGCGGAGACGCTTCCGGTCGGACACACGTGCACGATTGTCTCGCTAGCCGGATTTAGCGCCAATCGGAGTCTGCCACTGCATGCCCCCGTCGATACACCTAATAAGGCGGGGGGAAACCCTATAGTCGCACGCCGCAAGGCTCTTGCCGATGTGCTTCCCACGGAACAAGGGCGCCTGGCCGAAGCGTTTCTGAAGCGGTGGCGATGCTCCTCAGGGAAGATGGACGCTGCGCAGGTCTGCCGATCAGCAGGAGGCTACGGTGCAGCGCTGTCGCGCCACGACGACGCCGCGCCGAGTTCGAGCGGGACACGGCGCAAAGATAAGGGCATTCTTGGATATCGGGCGGCCGGAGCGGCCCTTACACTACCTTTCGGCCACTGAGTCACAGACGGACTGGAGGCTATCCCTTGGGTGAGGACGCCAACATACCGAAGATAGCCCTACGTGTGGCGGAAGCCCACATGAAGGACGTAGGGCGCGGCATCGCGCGCATAGACCCCCAGGACCTCGATGCCCTCGGGGCCGAGATCGGAGACATGGTAGCGCTCACCGGCAAGCGGCAGAGCGTAGCGAAGGCGATGCCAGCCTACCTCTCGGAACGAGGTCGGCGCATCGTGCAGATAGACGGCATCGTCAGGGAGAACGTCCAGGCCGGCCTGGACGAGAGCGTCACGGTCTTCAAGGTCCCCTACGAGCCGGCCCGGACGGTATCGCTGGCGCCGTTGAACCCGATGCGTTCGAGGCCTGGCACTGAGCAGACCAGTTACATCGCCCGCCTGCTGGAGGGGCGCGGCCTCACCGAAGGCGACCGCGTACGGGTGAACCTCTTCGGCACCCGCGCCCTTGACTTCACGGTGGTGTCAACGAATCCCAAGGGCCCGGCGGTCGTCCAGGCGTCCACCGCTATCCGCATTGAGGGCGAGGGCGGCGCGCGAAAGGAGGCCGCCGTCTCCTACGAGGATGTTGGAGGCCTGGGCAAGGAACTGCCCCGCATCCGAGAGATGATCGAGTTGCCCCTCAAGTACCCGGAGGTCTTCGACCGCCTGGGCATCGACGCGCCGAAGGGCGTCCTCCTACACGGCCCGCCGGGCTGCGGGAAGACGCTCATCGCCCGCGCCGTGGCCAGTGAGACGGCTGCCAACTTCTTCCACATCGCCGGGCCAGAGATCATCCACAAGTTCTACGGTGAGAGCGAGGCGCACCTGCGAAACATCTTCCAGGAGGCTTCCGAGCATGCACCCGCCATCATCTTCCTGGATGAGATCGACGCCATAGCACCCAAGCGAGAGGAAGTGCACGGCGAGGTGGAGAAGCGGGTCGTGGCCCAGCTCCTGGCCCTCATGGACGGCCTGAAGTCCCGCGGCGAGGTCATCGTCATCGGCGCCACCAACATTCCGAACTCGCTCGACCCTGCCCTGCGCCGGCCCGGCCGCTTCGACCGCGAGATTGCCATCAGCATCCCGGACAAGTACGGGCGGCTGGAGATCCTCCTCATTCACACCCGCGGCATGCCCCTGGCAGAGGACGTGGACCTGGAGCGTCTCTCTCAAATCACGCACGGCTTTGTTGGGGCGGACCTCGAGGCCCTCTGCCGTGAGGCGGCGATGATCGCCCTCCGCCGCATTATGCCCACCATCGACTTCGCAGACGCCAACATCCCCTTGGAGAAGCTCCTCGAGCTCGAGGTCACGCAGCAGGACTTCCTGGAGGCCCTCAGGGACGTGGAGCCCTCCGCCATCCGCGAGGTCTTCACCGAGATACCAGACGTCAAGTGGGACGACGTGGGCGGCCTGGAAGAAGCCAAGGAGATCCTGCGGGAGACTGTCGAATGGCCGCTGAACTACGGCAAGCTGTTCGACTACGCCAAGACCAGGCCGACCAAGGGCATACTGCTCCACGGGGCCCCCGGCACGGGCAAGACCCTCCTCGCCAAGGCCGTGGCCAACGAGAGCGGCGTCAACTTCATATCGGTGAAGGGCCCGGCGCTCATCTCTAAGTGGATGGGTGAGAGTGAAAAGGGGATTCGGGAGGTCTTCAAGAAGGCTAAGCAGACTGCGCCCTGTATCGTCTTCTTCGACGAGATCGACGCGCTGGCGCCCGTGCGCGGCGCCGGCACAGGCGACTCTCACGTCATCGAGCGGGTAGTGAGCCAGTTTCTCACGGAGATGGACGGTATCGAGGAGCTCAAGGGCGTCGTCATCCTGGCCGCCACGAACCGCCTCGACATCGTCGACCCCGCGCTCCTGCGCGCCGGCCGCTTCGACATGTCCATTGAGCTGCCCACGCCCGACGAGGCGGCCCGCCGCACGATCTTCCAGATTCACACCACCGGCAAGCCGCTGGCCAAGGATGTAGACCTGGACGCCCTGGCCGCCGAGACCAAGGGCCTGGTGGGAGCCGACATCGAGGCCATCTGTCGCCGAGCCTCTATGCTGGCCATCAGAGAGTACCTTGAGTCCCAGCGTAAGGCCAAGCCGAAGCCAGGAAAGGCGACCGAGGACTACACCGGCTTCAAGGTCACGAGCCGGCACTTCCGCCAGGCGACGGTTGAGGTGTCAAAGACGCCCCGGGATCGGACCCTGTAGGCGGTGGCCGGCGTGTCCGCCTAGGCTACCTTGGGGAACTCAGCCTCGAACATGCTGTCGTGGACGCTGACCTTCGGGGCAGAGGTCGCCGGGACGAGGAAGTTCTCGTAGTAGTACCAGCCGGGCGCCGCGTACTCCACTTCGAGCACGTCGCCGGTCAGCTCCCACCGCAGATCGGTGAGCGTCACAATCCCCGGGAAGACGACGCGCACCAGGTACTCGCTCGCGGTCTCCACGATCTCTTGGCTGGGGGCGCTGGATCGCCGCGGCGGGATTAGGATGTCGTTATCCCGGACCCGCGACGAAAACCTGGGGCGCAGCTCAACCCTCTGAGCCCGGTACGTAGCTCTGCTAACTCCGCCGTTCGGCCGCCTGGTGGTGCTCGTGCGAGGCGGGATGCTTCGTAGTGACAGCTCTTTGCCTTCCTTCGCCAGTCCCCCCGGCTTCCACGTCGCGATAGTACATGAGCGAGCCCGGTCCCTCAAGGCCCCTGAGGCAGACCTGGGCGAACAGACGCCGGTTGTTCCATCTCTAGAAACGCTGAGAGTGTGCCAGAATAACACAGCCGCGCCAGGCTACGCCTAACGGCCTACCGCCCGCAGACGTAGGCACCTTCATCCCTCCCACCCTGCGCTCAGGCACCGCACCAGAGCGCGTCACGGGCCGGGGCCTCAACTCCACCGCCGCAGGCTCCGTAGCGCGCCCTCACCCGGGACAAACGGCGGAGCCGCGCAGTCTCGGCAGCCGCCTCTACCCATTGGACGATTCAGACTCCGCCCACTGGGCGATGCGCAAGCTTCTTGCCTGGCCGAAGACAGGATCGAGAGGTGGATCGAGGCGGCCGTAATCGTCTGAGCCGCGACCCCAGACCTATCGGGAGCAGGGGCCGGCTGAATAGGGGACAGCGCCGATAGGCCGGCCCTACGCTCCACCCTAGACTCACTACAGCAGGACAGGACAACTCCGAAATGAGCCCCATTTCAGCAGATTGCGGCGTCAATGGGTGCGGGTAAGGAAATAGGGGAGCCGTTTCCCGCCGCACCTCTCGCGTTAGCCCACTGGCAGGGACTTTTTGACGAGAGGAGGTGAGCAGCGTGGCCGTTGAGAAGTCAATCGCGTCGTCTAGCCTGGTCGAAGTGGTCGACCGGATCCTTGACAAGGGCATCGTCATCGATGCTTGGGTGAGGGTCTCCCTGGTGGGTATCGAGCTCCTGGCCGTCGAGGCAAGGGCGGTGGCCGCCGGAGTGGACACTTTTCTGAAGTACGCGGAGGCCATCGGCCTCACGCCGCTGGCGGCGCCTCCGGCCTAGTCGGCAGGCATCCGCGCCTAAGGACAAGAGTGGTGCCTGGTCAGGGGCTCCCTCCACGCTGCAGGCTCCCGGCGCGACAAACGCATGAGGGAGTCCCCGACCGGCACCGCGAGGCGAATCATAGACCGAACCTTTGCTACGAGTCAACGAGGAAGGAGGAGCCATGCCGACCGCAAGAGACATGGCCCGCTTGGGAAGCACGCTCAGATCATGCCACCGTGAGAGGGACGCGGCGGTCGCCGCCGTGAAAGCAGGCGTCGGTGCGCTGAGAGTTGAAGCGCGGCAGTTCGTGGGGGACCTGCGCGACCAGGACGAGGCCCGCAGAGAAGCGGTTCAGGAGCACGTCGCAGAGACCGGCCGCTTCATGGACCAGCTCCACGCCGGGACCCGGACCCGGAAGCGCGACACACGGCGACACGCCGCTCAGACCGGCCGCTTCGTCGGCCGCCTCCACGACAAGAGCCAGACCCGGAAACGTGACATGGAGCGACACGCCGCCCGGACCGGGCGCTTCGTCGATCAGCTCCACGACCAGAGCCAAGCCCGCGCGCGCGATGCGCAGCGCCACGCCGCCGAGACCGGGGATTTCATCCACGAACTGCACCTGGGGTCGCTCGGGCGCCACAGCGAAGCGCAGAAGCACTCCGCGGAGACCGGGCGGTTCATGGGCCTGCTCCATCGCCAGAGCCGGGCCCGGCGGCGCAGCATGCTCCGGCATGCCGCGGAGACGGCGGGCTTCGTTCGCCATCTTCACAGCGTCAGCCGGGAGCGCAGGCATGAGGTGGGTCAGCTCCTGGGCCAGACGCGCGAACTCATGGCGGGGCTGAGCGTTATCACCGAGAAAGCACAGGCCGAGTGGCGGCGTCAGTTGGCCGCCATCGACTCCGGTCGAAGAACGGCCAGCGCAGGGCATAGAGCGTCACCCCGAGGCGGAACGGCTGTCGCCAAAGCCGCAAGCAAGGCACGAGCGCACGCCCAGAAGTCGAAGGCAGACGTAGGCAGCCTCGTGCAGGCCTACGTCGTCGCACACCCCGGCACCAGGCTCCCGGAGATGGAGAGGGCGCTGGGGATCAGCAGGATCGACTCCGCCCGCACCGTCCACGCGCTGATCGACAAGCGCAGGATCCGGCGAGACGAGGAGACGAGGCAGTACTTCCCCGCCTGAAGGGAGGGATGCGCCAGAAGTAGGAGGAACCACCCGTGGCCACCCGGACGGATGACCTGCAAGTAGAAACTCTCGCGGGCGCGGGCAACGGAGACTTCGCGCCCTCGGTTGACGAGGCCGCGTTCGAAGCCCCAGCCCGTCCGACTTTCGTCGAGACCCCGTTTGTCCGGAGCATCATCGACCGCGCGCTGGCGTACTTGGAGGAGGGTTTCCCTGTCCACCTCCGCGGCCCCACGGGCTGCGGCAAGACGACGCTGGCCATCCACCTGGCGGAGCAACTGGGCCGGCCGATGATCATGGTCAGCGGCGACGAGGAGTACATGACCTCGGACCTGGTCGGCGGCGAGCACGGCTACGAACGGAGAAGGACCATCGATAACTTCATCCACTCCGTCATGAAGACAGAGGACCGCGTCGACTACCGCTGGGTCGATAGCCGGCTCACGATAGCCTGCCAGGAAGGCTATACCCTCGTCTACGACGAGTTCAACCGCTCCAGGCCTGAGGCCAATAACATCCTCCTGCCCGTCCTGGAGGAGAGGATCCTCATCCTCCCTACCATCAGGAGCGAGAAGGGGCACCTGCGAGTCCATCCGAACTTCGCGGCCGTCTTCACCAGCAACCCAAAGGAGTACGCTGGCGTGCACGCCAGCCAGGACGCGCTGCTGGACAGGATGATCACCCTGGATCTCAATCACTTTGACCGCGATACGGAGGTGGCCATCACCCAGTCCCGGACGGACCTCCCTCAGCGCCAGGTGGAAGCCATCGTAGATCTGGTGAGAACACTCCGGGAGGCGACGGAGGGCCAGTGTGACCCCACTGTGAGAGCCTGCATCATGATCGGCAAGGTCATGGCGGCGCAGAGCAGGAACGGCGGTGGCCCCTCGTTCGAGCAGGTGTGCCTGGACGTACTGGCCAAGCAGACAAACCCGGAGGGCAAGTCGGACGGCGAGAGAAGGCGGGTCCTGCTGGAGCTGGTCCGGGCATCCCGGTGGGGTAAGGCCCGGCCGTAGCCTGTCAGCCGCGGCGGCGCGGAAGGTACCAAACGGAGGAAGCCCATGAAACAGGATGGACCCGAGGGTGTCGCCAGGGGGGTCAAGTCGTTGCCAAGCAGGACAATCGAACACGTTCGCTCGGCGCACGACGTGAGGCACCAGACCACGATGCGTCACTCCACGGGCGAGGGTGACGCCTACAAACAGCTCCAGCGCCTCGCACGGGAAAGGGAGACCTTGGAACGGCGCCTTCTTATCTGGCTGAGCCAGAAGGAGCGAACAGAAGCGCAGATCGCAGCCATCGCCCGTGAGCAGGCCCGCATCCTGAGCGCGCTGGAGCCCACTATCCGCAGAGAGGCGGCGGGGACCCGGACAGGGCCCAGACCTTTCGAGCCGGTCCCCTTGAACCGGAGAAGCAGGGCAGTCTAGGCCGAGCCGGCTTCGCGCACGAGTCGTGCCCAGGCGGTG
The DNA here is from genome assembly GCA_964609465.1 of uncultured Dehalococcoidia bacterium. Taxonomy (GTDB): domain Bacteria; phylum Chloroflexota; class Dehalococcoidia; order DSTF01; family JALHUB01; genus CAVSBT01. Next base: position 2,123 of record CAZSSQ010000023.1, on the reverse strand, counting down.
CCTGCGCAGAACGTCGCGTTGCCGTCAGGGAGGTGGCTAAGGATGCCGACGCAGAAGCGAGGAAGCAGGAAGAGGGAAGAGAGGCCAGAGTTCGACTTCGGGCTCGGGGGCGTGTTCAAGGGACTCGGCAGCTTCATCGACTTGCTCGCCGAGATGGCAGAGAAAGGTGAAACCCTCGCGCAGCGCAGCGGCGAGATTGAGGGCCTACGCGAGGGGATGCGGGGTGTCTACGGCTTCAACGTTCGCATGGGCCTTGGTGGCACGCCCCAGGTGCAGCAATTCGGGAACGTGCGCGCTACCAGCGCGGGACCCGTGGTGGATGAGGTCCGGGAACCCATGGTCGACGTCTTCGACGAGGGCGACTCCATCCTGGTGGTTGCGGAAATGCCCGGCGTAAGCATCAAGGACATCTTGATCGACGTGAAGGGCGACGTCCTATCCATCTCCACTGCCCAGACGGCCCCCAGGAAATACGCCAAAGAGGTGTTGCTGCCGGCAGCGGTCAACGTGGCCACCCAGAAGAGCACGTTCAAGAACGGCGTGCTGGAGCTTCGCTTCGACAAGGTCAGGGGGAACAGAACTCGCTCAAAGAGGTAGGCTCGCCGTGATTCGAGCGAACGGCCACCGGACGTACATCTACGGCATTATTCCCACCGGCGAAGCCATCAGCTTCGACCGCGCCGCTGCGAGCGGCGGCAGCGACCGCCTTCGCACTGTTCCCCATCACGATATCGCCGCTGTGGTGAGCGCTTGCGCTCCGACAGACTATGCCGCCCTGGGCCGGGATCTGCTGGTCCGGGAGCTTGCCCGACACCAGCAGGTGATCGAGCACGTCTTGCAGCGCTTCCCCGTCCTCCCTGTGAAGTTCGGGACCACGGTCGAGGACGAAGAGAAGGTCGGATCGATCCTTCGCCTGGGCTACGACGATTTCCGGGGCACCCTGGACGGCCTGAAGGACAAGGTCCAGGTTGAGCTCGTCGCCACGTGGGAACTGGCATCGGTGCTGGCGGACGTGGCCCGCGAGGAACCCATCGCACAACTGAAGAGCAGCATCGGCGGCGACTCGTCGCCAGCCAGCATCCGTGACAGGGTGCGCCTGGGCGAGATGATCAAGCGGTCTCTCGACCGCCGGCGCGAAGAGTACGAGCAGGCGGCGCTCCAGCGCCTCGTCCCGTGCTCACTCGAGCTTCGCAGGAATCCCCTGTTCCACGATAGCCTCGTGATGAACCTGGCAGTGCTCCTGGAGAAGGGACAGCAGGAAGAGTTCGACCGCAGCCTGGACGTGCTTGACCGCGAGTTGGGCGGCCGCCTGACCTTCCGGCGCGTCGGCCCTCTACCCCCGTACAGCTTCAGTACCGTGGAGATCCGGTCAGTTGCCCGACCCGAGATCGACCGGGCCCGCAAGCTGCTGAGGATGGGCGGGAGCGCCAGCGTCTCGGAGATCAAGAAGGCCTACCACCAGCTCGCACGCCGGTTTCACCCCGATGCGCAGTCCGGCGGTCGCGATGGCGGTAGCGACGCGCGCTTTGCCGAGATCAAAAGAGCCTCGAACCTGCTCACGAGCTACTGTCGGGCGCAGCTTGCGCGGCGGGAGGACAGGTCCCGCCCTGTCGACGAGCAACAGTGCTCCTTCGAGCCTGATGCCATCGATGAGACCGTGCTCATAACCATCGGGCCGGCCGGAGGCGATGCCCTGTGACGGACGGACGCGATGGTCTCAGGGACAACCAGCCCGTCTACCTGTACTGCCTGATCAGGAGCGAGAAGGAGCAGCCCTTCTCTGCCAAACCCCTGAAGACCCGAGGCATCGGGGGAAACAGCAGCGCTGTCTACACCGCCCGCTTCGAAGACCTGGCGTTCGTGGTCAGCGACTGCCACGCCATCAAGCACGACGCCACTCGCGAGAATACCGTCTGCCATCAGAAGGTCATCGAGGCGGTAATGGACAGGGGCTTCAGCCCGCTGCCGGTGAGGTTCGGTACCACGGCCACGGCCAGCCAAGTCAGCACAACCGAGGAACGTATCCGCAAGGTACTGAAGAGAAGGTTTGGAGAGTTCCAGGGCCTCCTCGGAGACATGGAGGACAAGGTGGAGGTCGGGCTGAAGGTCTTCTGGAAGAAGGC
>CAZSSQ010000022.1:0-20937 GCA_964609465.1 uncultured Dehalococcoidia bacterium | reverse complement strand
TCGGCGGCTACGGCCTCTCCAAGGAGTTCCTCATCGAGAAGCTGTTCAGGGATGCCCGCGCCGCCCTGATCGAGGACGGCGCCAATGACATACTCGCTCTTGCCGGCGCCCAAAGACTGATCGAAGCCTACATCTGAGGGCGCTCCGGGGCGACAGCGAGCCCAGGTCGCACAGAAGAGGGCTGCCTCGCCAATGGCGAGGCAGCCCCTCGAGAAGCGCCCTTACTCCGGCGTCACTCGCCAGCGTAGACGGGCTCGCCCATCCCCGTGCAGCCGATGGCCTCGCCCGGCTCGGACTCGAAGCTGATCGGCTCACTGATCGGCACCCACTTCCCGCCTTCTACCCTCGTGTAGAGTTCCATCTCAATCGGGCGGTGATCGGTGGGACTCATGTTCATGGGGACCAGGCATGCGGTGCAACACCAGTCGCGGATGGCCTCGGCGCCCTCTATCACGCTCTCCCGCGTCAGGTTCTGGCCCGCGTTCTCCAGTGTCTTCACCATCAGCTCGCCGAGGGCCTGGCCGTAGAGGCTGAAGTTGGACGGTTCCACACCCTGGCCGAAGTCCTTCATGATCTGGATGTGCCGCTGGATGGCGGGGTCATCCGTCTGGTAGACCTGCTTGCCGAAGACCACGCTGACCACGCCTTCCGCGTCCTGGGCACCCGCTAGCTGGATAGTGAGGTCGGTGACCGACACGCCGCTGATCAAGATAGGCACGTTCCAGTTCAGGACCTCGCGTGACACCTTCATCAGGCTCGCGGCCTGCGGCGGGATGGCGTAGGCGATGATGACGTCGGGGTTGGCGCCCTTCAACCGCTGCGTCTGGGCGGTAACGTCAAACTGGCCGGCCTCGTAGGTCTCCCGGGCCACGATCTCGACGTCGCTGCCCTCCAAAGCCTTGCGGACGCCCGCCTCGCCGTCCGCCCCAAGCTCGTCGTTCTGGACCAGCAGGCCCAGCCTCTTCCCCGGGTAATTCTCAACGATGTACTGGCCCAGCATCCTCCCCTCGGTGTAGTAGTTCGGGTTGGCGCCGAAGCGGCTCCTCGCCAGCGGCTCCGTAAACACGCGGATGCCGCTGCCCACGAAGAGGTCCGGGACGCCGCGCTCCTCCAGGTACTTATAGACGGCAAGGTGGGTGGCCTCGCCGAGGCCATACGCCACGGCGAAGACATTGTCCTGCTCCACCAGCTTGCGCACCACCTCCACCGTGTCCGCCGGGTTGTAGTGGTCATCGCCTACTATGAGCTTGATCTTGCGCCCGTAGACGCCGCCCTGGGAGTTGATGTAGTCAAAGTAGGCACTAATGCCTTGGACGATGGCCGAGTAGGCAGTTGCTGGGGTCTGGCTGAGGGGGAAGTGGGTCCCCAGCAGGATCTCGGTGTCGGTGACGCCCGGGACCTTCTCGCCTGTCGGTTGCGTCGCCGCGGGCGAGGCGCCGGGGGTCTTTCCCGGCTCCTCTTTCTCCTCCCCACAAGCCACAAGCGCCAGCGCCGTTGTGGCCAGCAGGGCCCCCAGTAACAGGAGCCATCGGTGCTTAGAGATGCGCATTGCCATCACCTTCCTTCCATGGGTGCCCCGACGCTGCCTCGTATCGCGCAAACGCCGCCGGTGGACCCATTCTCCACGCATGACAAGGGGCGAGGCGCGGTCACGCCTCGGCCCTTTGATTGAAGCGTCTCCCTAAAAGGATGCTTGCCATCGTGATCCTCAGCATCTGGACCGTGCCGCCGGCAACTCTCCAAGCGAGCGCATCCCTGTGCATTCTTTCCACGGGGAACTCTTTGCTATAGCCATAGCCGCCGAAAACCTGCATCGCCGCGTTGGTCACCTCGACAGCCATTTCGTTGGCAAAGCATTTTCCCATGGCAGACTCATACATCGAGGGGAAGCCCCTGCCGGCGCCAGCAGCAGCTCGATAGACCAGGAGCCGAGCAGCATCCACCTTCATGGCCATGTTAACGATCATGGACTGGACGGCCTGGAAATCGCAAATCGGCCTGCCAAACGCTTTTCGTTCCAGTGCGTAGGCCCTCGCCTCTTCAAGGGCTCCGCCGGCAACGCCAAGACACATCGCGGCATTGCCGCAGCGCTCAAGGTCGAATGTCGTCATCAGGTTCCTGAATTCCCCTGCTCCAACCACCACGCTGTCCTTGGGAACCCTCACGTCCTCGAAGATGAGGTCGCATGACGGCATGCCTCGCAGTCCCATGAACTCTTCCTGCTTCCCGAATGTGAAGCCGGGAGTTCCCCTCTCGACTATGACGCCTCCGATCCCCCTGTACCCCAGGAGGTCGCCGAATCGGCAATAGACGAAATAGTGGCTCGCCTCTCCTCCACCTGAGATGAACGTCTTGCGCCCGTTGAGCAGGTATCCGTCCCCATCCTCCACCAGCTTCGTGGACAGGGAAGTGAGATCCGATCCTGCCTCGGGCTCGGTCATGCAGACCGAGACGCTCAGCTCGCCCTTGCACACGCCGGGTACTATGGCCCTCTTCTGCTGGTCGGTCCCGAGAGTGTCGATGGCCTTCACCGGACCGATATTCGACTCGAATACCGGGGTGGCAATGAGAGGGCTGAACTTCGCCAGTTCCTCGACGGCGAGTATGGCATTTGTGGCAGGCTGGCCGCCGCCGCCGTACTCGGGCGATAAGGTCATTCCCAGCAGCCCTAGCTCGGCATACTTCTTCACTAAATGGGTAGGAAACTCCCCGGCCTTGTCGATCTCTACCGCGAGCTTCTTGAAGTCCTCCTGCTTTCCCATGGTGCGCAGCATATCAACAAGCATGCGTTGTTCTTCGTTCAAATCAAAGTCCACGTCTTTCTCCTTTGCGCCGCTGGTAGACCTCGTCGTGCCGGCTTTGCCCGGGGAAACGTGATTCCATCAAATGATTGATGTCAGTTGCCTGATGTCTGACACGTTCTCCAGCTCAAGCGAAAGGGTGATCGCCCTGTCCAGAGTCCTCTCATCCTTTCGCGAGGCGAAACGCTTCACCTTGTCAGCCAGGTCCTCGGCGGTCATTGGGTCCCTCGGGTCTCCCTTTGGGATGTCGACCTGCCTCACCAGTGTCTGCCCGCTCTTAAGCCTGATCTCCACCCGGCTCGCGGTCATGCCGGGATAGGCCGCGGCCAGCTCCGGGTCCACGTTGACCTTGACCCTTTGGGAAAGCCCAAGGATGGCGGGATCGGAGATTCGATCTTCTTTCAGTTGCGCCGGCCCCATCTCTCTGTCGATCAAGCAGGCTGACACGACATAGGGCAGTGAGAACTGCGCCGAGACGAAGGTGCTTTCCGCGGTTACACCTTTGCCGACGGCTATGGAAGCGATGGAGTACGTGTAGACATCCACTACGTCGATGTCTTGCGGGTCGAGATGTTCCTTGCCCACGAGTTCCAGCGCCGCCTGTGCAGCGCCATGGGTATGTCTGCACGCCGTGTAGGGCTTGAAGTAGATGTCCATGATGGAGAAATGCTCGCCCAGCCCTTCAACGATTCTCTTCAAATCGCGCTCGCCACGGGTGGTGATCTGTGTGAAGCCTCCATTCAGGTGCGAGCCTTCGAGAACATAGGGCGCTCCCGTGATGCCCGCGCCGGCCAGCCCCGCAGCCGTGATACCGGCGCTGGCGGCCTGGCCCCCCTGTACGATCTTCGAAGTATACCCGCCCATGAGGTGTTCAGCCATCGAGAGGGGCAACAGGTATCCCGCGTTCCCCAACGAGTTGAGCATGCCTTCAGCATCGTGGCCCATAAGCTTCGAAGCTGCGGCCGCGGCTCCAAAGGCGCCGCAAGTGCCTGTGGGCAAGAACCCCGCGAGCGTATGGTGGGGATGCATCGCCGCGGCGGGCCGGCCGGCGGCCTCGTAGCCCGCCACCACTGCCTCGATGACCTCTCTGCCGCCCAGGCCCAGACTCTCTGCCACTGCAAGAGCTGCGGGGATAACAGCCGTACCGGGATGGTTGCCTCCGAACCGGAGTCCGTCTTGGGCTTCTATCGCCTCGGCAGCGGTGCCATTGAGAAACGCCGCATTGTGGATTCCCGTCCTGAATCCGCAACCCAGAGCCGTAGCGGTTTCGGGTCCGCCCAGTGAACGTATGTAGGACACTATTCTCGAAACCGCCTCCAGCTCCAACGAGCCGTAGACGTTAGCGAAGAAGTCCAGGATGCAAAGCTTCGCCTTGTCAACCACCTCGGGAGGAAGGCGCTGCAAAGAGGTCCCTGCGCAAGACTCCGCCAGCTTCCGTGTGTATTCCATGTTCCTTCCCCACTCTCACCCATCATTCCCTGCCACATGGACGGCACGAGGACATCACACGTAGCCACGCCTCTCATAGGCCGAGATCAGGCGGCCGGGGTCAAGTATCTCCCGCAGAACCCTGAGTTCCTCTTCGGTTGGCGGCTCTGTCTCATGCACATCGTCCGCCACTTTGATGTCCCAGGGGGTATTCTTGACGACCTCGTCTATCGAAGTGTCCGGATGGTAGGTTGCCAGATAGGCTTCCCCCGTCGCCTTGTCGAAGCGTAGGACAGCCTTGTTCGTTATGAGGACCTGCGGGCCGGTGTCTGGCGGAAGCCCCCACTTCTCCCTAGTCCCCGGGCCGTCGATGTACCCGGGAGTGGTGATGAAGTCCACCTTCTCGGCCAGCCGGCGCGTGTCATGGAGGGCAATGATGATCACCCTTTTCGCCAACGACCCGATGGGATTGGCCCCGCCGCTGCCGGGAAGACGGCTTCTCGGATTGTCGTAGTCTCCGATGACGGTGGTGTTGATGTTTCCGTACTTGTCAACCTGGCTGCCCGACAGGAAGCCGACATCCACCCAGCCTCCTTGCAGGAACGCCCCCATCACGTCCAACAGGGTGCCTATCATGGCCGCTCCCGGATTCAGGCATGGGTCGCCCACGGACAATGCCGGCCGCTTCGGTTGCGCATCGAAGACACCAGATTCCTGCATCAGCCTGGCGTTCGGCGCGTGGGTATGCCTGGCTATGGCGGCGGACATCGAGGGGAACCCGGTCCCAACCAGAACCACGTCATGGTCTTTGATCTCCCTGGCGCCGCAGCAGGCTATGAGCTCGGGTTTTGTATAGCCGTCGGGGTGTTTGCTCATCTCCGGCTCTCCCGTTTCAGGCTTTTCGGCTGTCTCGGGTGACCTCAATACGTGTAACTGACGGGGTACCCGTAGTCGAATTCGGCCTGAAGGCCCTTGAACGCCGAGTACCCGAATCTCGATATGTAGTGCTGTATGTACTCGGTTCTGTCTGCGACGCCCAACACCCATTCGTCGAGGAATCTTTGAAAACCCTCGACTGTATTGGATGCCTGCTGGTATTCCTGGCCGAAGCGAAAGTCCACGTCGTAGAAACCCGGCGTATAGCCAGGGTGGGAACCGAAGGGCTCCTCCACGACAGCGACCACCTTGAAGTCGGGAACAATGGTGCGGGAAGGGTCCTTCCCGATGGTCGCTCTACTGACGATCCTTTCACAGCTCACGATGACCTTCTTCGCTGCGTTGGCCCCCACCTGGCAGTCACCACCAATGCCCCATATCTGAGCGTTTCCAAACTCATCGGCTTGCTGGACGTGGATTATCGCCACATCGGGGTGAAGCGCCGGCACCAGTAGCGTTGGGGTCCCGTCAAAGGGGGAGTTGATCAACTTGTACTTGCCGTCCCCCATGAAAGACTTCACGTTCATCAGGTCCGAACCAACCATGTCCTTGACGGGCACAAACGGCATCCCCATGGCGCCGGCCATCAGCATCATGGGCAAGGATAGGTTCGTGTACTCTTCGACCTCTACCCTGTGCGGGATCCCCTGCTCGATCGAGCGCCGGTAGCAGCGCGCCAGGCCGAAGAAACCGAGGGAAAGAAAGGTGGCGATGAGCCGTTTCACCACGCCCGCGCCGATCATCATGTCGAAGTCATCAGACGCGTTGCTCCTGGTTATCGTCAGCTCCTTCTTCCCCTGGCGAATGATCTCGTGGATGGCGGCAAACGGCGTCCTGCAGATGTAGCCGCCGATGAAAAGAAAGTCGCCGTCGTTGACATGTCTGGCCACGGCTTCTTTCATTGTTACGACTTTTGTCATTCCATACCTCCGCTCGCGGAGTATGAATCGCCTGGCAAGGCTGCGTACGGCCTACAGCTTGTACTCCATGCGGCCTATGATCTCGTTTTGGGCTATCTCGCTCAGTCCCGTAAACAGGGCCGAGTATCCGCTCACTCTCACCACCAGGTCGCGATACTCTTCCGGGTGGGCCTGGGCGTCTCTCAGGGTAGCGGAGTCGATCATGTTGAACTGAATCTGGAATCCACCTCGCCGGAAATGCGCTTGCACCAGCGCCATGAGGACTTGGGGCTTGAGGCTGCTGGCGTTGAACCTCATGATGAGGTTGGCGCCGTTGTGGATGCGCGTGAGAGGCAGCTTGGTGACCGAGTTAAGCACCGCCGTCGGGCCGCCGATGGCACACCCATTCGTCGGGGTGATCCCATTCCCGAGGACGTCACCGGCATGGCGCCCGTCCGCGCTCGCGCCGGCAAAAGCGCCCATGGCAACGTGAAACCCAACGGTGAACACCCCGGGCCAGAACGCGCCGCCTCGGTAGTTCTTGTGCTTCAGTAACTCGTCACAGAAGTGGTCCAGCGCTTTCGCCGCCATGGCATCCACTTCGTCGTCATCGTTTCCGTATTTGGGAATCTTGTGCAGAAAGTGGGTTCGCCGGTCCTCGGCGCCGTCCCAGTCCTCCGCCAGGCAGCTAGCCAGCTCCCCCGGCGACATCACCCCGTCTTCGAAGACTCCCTTGCTTACCGCGTACAAGCTGTCCACCACGTTCGAGAAGCCGATGAGCTGAACACCGGTCGAGTTGTATGTGGCTCCTCCGCGGGTGAGGTCCAAAGCTTTCTCCATCGGGCCATCTATCATGGCCGATGCAAACGGGGATGGCACAAGCTCCGCGATAGCCTGGTCAAGGGCCGCCATGCCTCTGGCCATCTGCCTCACGAAGTGGGACACCTGAGCGCCGTAGGCGTTCCACACATCGGCGAAGGAGGTAAATCCGGCAGGGTCTCCGCTCTCTATGCCGGATTGATAGCCGAAGATGTTGTCTATGCCATTGCTCAGAGCGAACTCGACGCACTTCACTCCGCTGAACTGGACGGCGAAAGTCGAGCCGAAGCTCTTGCCCTGCGCGTTCGGCTCAAGACAGCCCACGACACCGTAGTTGCGCGCATCTTCGAGGGTGTGCCCCGCTCGCTGCAGGGACTCGATGACGACCTCGTCGTTGAACAGGTGGAGCGGAACCTCGTCTATCGCGTATGCGACCGCTCTCCGGAAGAAGTCTTCGGGCGCATTCGGGCCTAGCCGCACCCCGAAGTTGGGCTGGACCGTCCGCACGTCGGCAAAGGCGTCCAGCCCGATGTAGCTCAGTTCGTTGGTGGCATCTTCGCCGTCGGCCCCAACACCGCCGACCGTCACGTTCTGTGTTGTCTTTCCCTCCACGCCTTCGCCGCCGGGAATGTACGCCTCCTCCAGGATATTCCATATCTCGTTGGTCTTGATGAAGAGCAGGGAGAGAAGCTCCCTCGCTTGCTCCGGGGTGATCCTGCCCGCTTGCCTGTCAGCCATGTAGTAGGGATAGAGAATCTGGTCTATCCGACCCAGAGAGATGGAGTTTCCCCCGGACTCTATCTGGGCGACGAGATGGATGAAGTAAACGCACTGGACCGCTTCGTGGAAGGTCTCCGCCGGGTGCTCCGGAACCCGTCGGCAAACGCGAGCTATGGTTCTCAGCTCCTCGGCCCGGTCCGGATCGGCTTCCGCTTCAGCCAGCGATGCCGCCAAGTCGGCGTATCGATTGGCGAATCGTATGGTAGCTCTCAGCGAGCGGATCACCGCGTCATAGAACAGGCCCTTGTCTCCCAGCCGCTCTTCAGGGGTCAGCGCGTTGTACCGTTCCTGAGCCTCTGCAATGATCCCCGAAAGCCCCAGCTTCAACACCCGGGGATGGTCCATCGTGAAGTGGCCGATGCCGTAGGTGATCTCCAAGACCATGGTGAAGACGTACTTGTCCATGTCGCTGGCCACATCTGCGGGCAACAGATCATCCAGCCGGTCCTCGACTGTTCTGCCGCGCCAGAAGGGGAGGATGTCCTCCCTGAGCCCCCGTTGTTCTTCCTCCGTGATGAGCATTCGCTGGAGCACCCTCTGGCCAAAGGTCTCGATGTCTCCCTCTATCCACCTCGACTTGTTCTCTGGAAAGAGGGGCGCGCCGTTGAGTTTGCTCGTCCGGCATCCCACGATGAGTTCGCCGTCTCTGATGACAACGCTCACGTTCTCGAGAATGTGCGCCAGCGCCATACTCATGCGACTAAGCGGGTGCAGACTCCAGTTTGCGGCCATAGACTGGGTCAGATACCGGGCCCGCTCGATGCACACCTCGCGCGGCGCATCTACTATGCGCCCCCGGAGACGTTCAACCCGGGCGCTGCACCGCCTGTCCGCCACTTTCTCCCTGGACAGCATCTCAACTCGCTCCTTGGCTCGTCAGGCCACAGGCATAGGGCAAGGTCATTCTCACATTCCCATCACCGTGGTCTGCGAGCCGGCAACTGTCCTCTGTCTAAGCCTCATGTTCTTATGTCCATCTGACGCAACAATATCGCGTCCCTCATGGGTCGCGGCAGGATCTTGTTGAGCGACAGGAACACTCTGCTCTTGAGGTCAATCTGGTTATAGAGCTTGGGGTTCCTGGCGTTGATGACCCTCACGACCTCCTTCGCAGCTTGAACGGGAGTCGGGGCCGTCTTGATCAGTTCTTCATCCCTTGCAATGAATCTCCGCGCTCGCTCTCTGTAGGGCGATCCCTCCGGCGGAAGTCTGTGGATCTTGGCAGCAAACGAGGTTGATACCTGGGCCGGTTCGATCACCGCAACCTTTATGCCAAAAGGCTCCACCTCGTAGCGCATGGACAGAACCAGTCCCTCGAGCGCAAACTTGCTCGCCGAGTAGATCGATTCGAACGGGAATGGGATCTGCCCGACCAGCGACGACATGGCGATCAGCTTTCCCGCGCGATTCTCACGCATCGCAGGCAGGAAAGCCTGGAAGAGCGCAGCAGTCCCGATGACGTTGATCTCCAGGCATTTCAGGGCCTTCTCCAGATCCACTTCTTCGAAGGGGCCGAAGAAGCCGATGCCCACATTGGAGAGTACGACATCCACTCGCCCGAACTTCTCCAGCACCATGTCCCTGAACCCCAGGATGCCGGGGCGGTCGGCTATGTCCAGCGTCATCAACAGATGATCGCAGCTCGCCTCTGCCAGTTCCTTCTCAAGGGACCCGAGCCCATCCTCATCGACATCAAAGCCGGCCACCGGCACCTTTGAGCCGGCCAGCAGCTTCGCAACCTCGCGCCCGATCCCCTGGGCAAGCCCTGTGATTACCACTGCGTTCATGACGTGCACTCCCCGTCTGCTATTCAGTGCGAGGCTCCCGCTGCATTCCTGTACCATTCTCCCAACTGCTTCATCGATTCGTCGAAGTTGGGATAGATGAACTTGTAGCCAGTGTTCTTCAGCCTGGTTATGTCCACCACGTAGTCACCGCTGAGGTAGCGCACCGCGTCATATTCCAGGTCGGGAATCCGTCCCCTCATCCTGGAAATGAAGCCGCCTGTGCGAGCGAAAGCCTTGATGACTGCAAGGGGTAGATGCAACTCGGGTGGCTTCGTCCCGAAAGCCTTCGCCGCGACGGTTAGTGCTTCCTCCAGCGTTGGGCGGCTTTCGTCCGCGATGTTGAAGGCTTTGCCAACGGCCTCATCAAGGTGCGAGAGGTGTTCCACGGCGGCCGCCACGTCCTCGGCGCGCACGTTGGCCAGAAGCTGCTTGCCGCTCCCCGGAATAGCAGTCATGGCGGTCGGGCGGGAGAAGGCCTTGCCGGCGCCATCGTTGCACCCGGGGCCGTAGACAGTGCAGGGACGGGTGACTATCGCGGCAAGCCCTTCCTCGATCCTTTGCCACACGACGTTCTCACCGTCCCTCTTGCTCCTTCCGTAGTCGTCCTGGGGATCGCGGGGAGCATCTTCCGTGAACGGAGCCCCGCGGTAGGGGCCATAGACACTGGTCGAGCCGACGTGAACGTATCTCTTGACGCCCACATCGAGAGCCAGCCTGGTGATGCGGTCTACTCCAAGCACGTTAGTGGGATGGAGCTCCCTGTACGGGGTGGAGAGGTTGCAGATCGCGCCGAGGTGAAAGAGCCTGTCCACTCCCCCCTCGAACAGGGCGGGCAGTGTTTCGGGCTTCGTGAGGTCGGCGCCCACGAACTCCACGCCCATGTTATCGAAGTACGACGTATCTTTGCGGGGCCGCGCGGTTGCCCGCACCCTGACCCCGAGGGCCACCAGGTGCTCCACCAGGTGCCTGCCCATGAAACCGGCGGCGCCGGTTACCAGCGTTATCCCCTCAAAGTCCATCGTTGTCTCCGGCCTTTGTCCGCCGCCAGGCTATTCTCTCTGTGATCGTCGAATCGATGCGATCCGGTGTCTCATTTCTTCCTGATGACAAGGTCTCCATAGCCCATTTCCTCGAGGGCTGTCGGGAACAGCTTGAAGGCAGGCTTGACCACCGGTAGGAGTTTGAGCATGGCCATGACGTTGCCGCCCTGTCTTATCTTGCCCCTGGCCACAGATGCTATCGGGTTCTCATAGCCATGCCAGAAACGGTGCGAGTGGTCCGCCGACTGCTTGGACCAGACATCCTCCTTGACGTCGCACGGGCCCAGGTAAAAGGTCCCGTAGTACCCTGGCTTTGACGGCGGGTTCTTCAGGTCTATGGTGATCTCACAGTCGGGATCGGCATATATGAATTTGATGATGACCCCCGCCCTGGCCATCTTGGCGCCTATCTTGTCGTCCTTCAGCACCCGATCCAGGAAGTAGCCATATATCTCGAAGAGATGCTCGGCATTCCTGTAATACTGGCCCACGATGTGCCCCCGTTCTTGACGCCAAGTGGCCACCGGCCTTGATGGCGCCCAGCAGCGCTGGACCCCAAGGCAGGACCCGGCTTGCCCCTTCTCAGGATTTGCGGGCGGTACGATGACGCTGGATGGCGGAGCGCCGGGAACTCAGGGGCCCGCTGTCACCGCCGCTCGTATGGATTATAAAGGAGCCTCGTGGAATGAGCACTGCTCTCGGTGGGACCGGCCCAGTTAGCTCAGGATGTCAACGTTGCAGATACGGACAAAGTCCTACGGCCCCAGAGCAGCGAGGAATGGCCGCAAAGAACGGGAATCCTCTCACGGCGCCGAGTCCCCTGGGCGATGACACCTAATGTCAGTCCCCGGTTCCCAGACGCACCGACCCCGCGTGAAGCGCCGCCCGCAAGCCCGACCTCATAACGATCACGGTTGGAGCAGACGGTGGATCGGTGGGACCCCTCTTCTAGCGAGCAAGGTCTGCCAACTCGGGCAGATCCCGCCAACTGTACTTTGCGCTGTAACCGAGCACCTTTGCCGCTCGAGAGCAGTCGTAGAGGGAGGAATCTCTGCTTAAGGGCGCAGTTACCTCCACGTTGGGATAGTACTTCGCGACTAACTCTCTTACGTCTAAGGGTGTCGCCGCATCAGCGGCGGCCACAAGCATGACATCGAAGGGCTCGACTCGTTCCGATTCGGCAGCCAGCCGGAACGCCTGCGCGATGTCCCTGGGCTCCGTATATGTCCAAAGACTCAGCCCTCCCAGCTCCGCGTTTCCCAGGATGGCTCGAGCGACAGGATAGAAGTCTGGAGTCCAGACTCCCATGATGCGCAGGCAGACCACGTTCAGCCGCATAGACCGGCTGTACGACTCCCCCATCCGCTCGCACAGGAGCTTCGAGAGCCCGTACGGGTCGTGCGCCCGCGCCGGATGCTTCTCGTCGATGGGCAGTCGCTCGGGCATGACCGGTCCAGAAGCCCAGGCGGTCCCGGAAGGCGCCGAGCCAGTGAAATCACGTTGATAGAAGAACCCGTAGACGGAGTCAGTGCTGGCCATCACCAAACGCCGTACGCCCATCTCGGCACAAGCGTCTAGGACGCAGTAAGTGCCCACAACATTGACCTGCATGATTCGGGAGGGAGATTCAGTCAACGGGTGTGGAATTGCCGCCAGATGCAAGACAGCGTCTGCGCCTCGAAAGGCAGATCGGCATGCCTCCGGGTCCGTGATGTCGCCCTGGACGAACTGCACGCCGGCTTTGGGCGCTACCTGGTCGAAAACAGTCACCTGGTGCTCACGCGACACTTCGTCGACGACGTACCTCCCCAGCTTGCCACTCCCGCCCGTCACAACAATCTTCATCGATTGACCTCCAGAACTATGAGTGGCCCGTTCTGTCCGATATCCCCGCCATCTCTAAGAGACGGTTCAAGGCCTGCAACGAAAGCCTCGCAGCCTCCACGGGGTCGTTGCCTAGAGGTCCCGCCAGATAGCGGAAAGCCTCGTACTCTATTGTCAGAAACCCGTCGTATCCCACCTCATGTAGGCTCCCGAAGAATGCCTGCCAGGGGACAGCGCCCGCCCCGAGAGGTGGGAAATCGAACTCCTGCCCCTGGCGCCCCGACCGGCCGACGGCGTCCTTGATATGCACGTGGAAGATCCTGTCACCCCACTGACGGATGCACCAGGGAATGTCGTTGCCGTAGAGCATGTAGTGGGAGGGGTCGAAGTTGACACCAAGGCGAGGAGAGTCGACACGGGAGAGCAGTTCACGACTAGTGTAGTAGTCCCGACATACCATGCCAAAGACCGCCTCGAGAGCCAGATTCACGCCTTCTCGCTCAGCGTCCGCCGCCCAGATGCGGAAGGCGTCCTCCACCATGCCCCATGCCTCTCCCTCAGGGATGTCCCGTCCGAGCACCGGCGCCTTCGGATCCCACGCGGCAGGGCCGGTGAACACGTTGACCGGAGCCTCTCCCGCCCGGCGGGCCTGCCGAATACAGTGGCGGACAAGCTCAATACGTCGCTCGCGTTCCTTATCCTCCCGGCAAACCAAGTCCTGCTGTATCACCCACTCGGCGACGTCGAGTCCGTGCTCCCGCGTCATTGCTGCCAGACGAACCATGCCGTCGCTGTCCGGGCCTGCATGCGCCAGGGTCCAGGACACCCCCTGGTACCCCAGCCCCTTGAACGCCTCGAGAACGCTTTCCGGTTTCCAGGAGAAGAAGATAGGGTTCGCGATAAAGGCTACTCTCCACATGTACGGCCTCCTTTGATATCAACGACTATAGTCAACGCGATATCACGAGTGTCCTATCCGTTAAGAAGTTGATGGTGTCGTAGCTGTCGGACGCCAATATTGCATCTGTATCTGTGGGGGTCAGAGTGCCCTGCCCCCGAGAACGAGCCCACCCTCTATGTGACTCCCGCAGGAACCATTAGCCGCAACGAAGCTGTCCTCGGTTCGTGCAAAGGTCGGCCGAAATGGGCTTTGCTGCTACGGACTGGGGCCCCACGGCCCCCCTAGCCTGCCACCCGCTGGTTGTAGTCTGCGATGATGCGGTTAGCCTCCGCCGCAGCGTCTTCCGGGGCCGTGTCGGGGTCCTTGGCGCCAGAGAGCACTGCCTCTGCCCTAGTAGGGCGCTTCGCCGACCCGCCAGTTGGGCCCGACTAGGGCATTCAGGGGGGCTGGCGTGGTAGGGCCGTTCAGAGAATGGTCCATATGAACGCAACCAGTAGCCGCGGCATCGCGTCTTCCCCCCGCTTGCTCTAGGCAATCTGTACACAGCCGAGGCGCTCTGATAGCTGTTCTGCGTGCTTCTTCACCAGCTTGGCCACGCCTGCCCTGCGAGCGGCTGAGAGACGCATCGCGGGGGCCGAGACACCTATCGAGGCGACAACTGTGCCAACGTGATTGCGTACGGGCGCCGCGATGCAGCGCACTCCTTCGTAGGACTCCTGGTCATCGAAGGCGTACCCGCGTTGCCGCACCAAGTCAAGGTCGTGCTTGAGTGCCCGCAAGGTCGAGAGGGTGTGAGAAGTGTAAGTTGGGAGCCGGGGGGCGGGAAACAGACGCCGCAGCTCGCTGGCCGGGAGGTAGGCCAAGAGGGACTTCCCGATGGCAGTGCAGTGAGCAGGCAACTGCTGGCCAACCTCGTTGGTGACACGAACGGGCGCTGCGCATTCCACCCTGCCGAGATACACGACGTGTACGCCCTGCAGCGCAGCGAGGTGCACGGCTTCTCCGGTGGCGTGTCCCAGCGACCGCAAGACCTCCTGTCCGGCCTCTACGACATCCAGTCGCCGCAGCACAACGCGTGCCAACTGCAGCGCCTTCAAGCCGAGGAAGTATCGCTTAGACTCATCGCGCTCGACATATCCGCGCGCCTGAAGACCGCGGAGAAGCCGCAGCGTATTGCTGCGTTCCACCCCGATTCTGTCCGCCAACTGGCTGAGGCGGAGAGGCTCGTCGCCGACCGCCAGGCAATCCAGGATATCCAGGGAACGTTCCAAGGCACGACTCACAGCGTGCAAATCCTACCATTTGCTTGTCTTATTTGCAACAGCCCCTTGACTTTGCCCGTCAACTCGCTCTATAGTCTTGCAGACGAGGTGCCACGATTAGCTGGCCTGTTGAACAACATACCGCGCTAGTATCGATGCTTTCTTTAGGAGGGAACAGATGACAGCGCTGAAGTACTCGCTTCACGCGATGGGTTGGACGCCCATCTGGAGCAACGATCATCTGCACCTAATCGATCACGCCAAAGAACTCGGCTTCGACGTGCTCGAAATACCTTTGATAGTAACCAGCACAATCGATGCGGCGGCCACGAAAGCGCGTGCATCTGCCGCCGGAATTGAGATCGTGTGCGGTGGTATCTGCCTTGCTCAAGCCGATCCGACGAGCGAGGATGAGGAGACCAGGAAAAACGCGCGCGAATACCTGAAGGAGCGCATCCGTTTGGCCGCCGAGATTGGGGCAAGCACCATGAGCGGCGTTTTCTACTCGACGCCCGGGCGAAAAGTGATGCCGACCGAACAGCACTGGGAGTGGTCTGCCACTGCGCTCAGAGAGGCGGCGCGTTTTGCCCGCGATCTGGGCGTCACGCTGGGGATCGAGCCTGTGAACCGTTTCGAGAACTTCCTCATCAACACCGCTGAACAGGCTGTCCGACTGAGAGAAATGGTCGGCGAGCCTAATGTCGGCGTCCTTCTCGACTCCTTTCACATGAACATCGAGGAAGACAACCTCTATGAGGCTACCGCCAAGGCCGCGCCTTACCTCTGCCACTTCCATCTTTGCGAGAACCACCGCGGTGAGGTAGGCACGGGGCTGGTCAACTTCGATGACATATTCCGGGCGCTGGCGGAAGCCGGCTACTCGGGAACGGGTGGCTTGGAGATGTTTGGGCCTGTCTTGGCGCCGGCCGTCTCCATGTGGCGGGGAACCCCCGGACCGATAGATGACGTCGTGGCTCGTAGCCTGGCGCACTTGAGGAGACTCGAGGCAAAGCACTACGGAAGCTAGAGAGCGCGCCGACCGGACGGCTGCGCCCTGGACAACAGCGGTTTTCCCCAGCGTCAACCCCACAGCTCCCAGGCGTCCGGACGCCCCGGCGAGCGACTCCCACCCCCTGCGAGGCGGGCCATCGGCAACTGGCCCCAGCGCCTACCCCTTGTCGATCCAGTAATCGTACTTGAACAGGCCAAGACCAAAAGCGCTCGCTTGATATCCTTTGATGTAGTCGTAGGCGGCCAGGTACCCGTATGGCTGGTAGAGCACCAGGGTTGGACCGTGACGCTTCAGGATCAGGCGCTGCGCCTCCCAGGCCGGCTCCTTTCGCTCCTCAGCGTCGAGGGTCTCTTCGATCCGGTCCAGGATAGCGTCCACCTCGGGGTCGTCAACGCCGAGGTAATCTCGCTTGGCACGGGACGACCCATAGGTGTGGTGGGACTGTAGTGGGATCTCGTCGGAGAGAAAGTCCAGGTGTGTGAACACCGTCCCTTCGAAATTGCCCAGCAACATGTTCTCCAGCCAGCTACCCAGTTCAGCGGGCCGGATGTCGACCGTGATGCCCGCCTCGGCCAGGTTCGCCTGGATGATGGCGGCCTGATCGGGCATGTTGCCATAGTTCCCGATGCTCAGCTCGAAACGAAGCCCCTCGGCGCCGGCAGCGGAAAGGAGCTGCTTCGCCTTCGCCACGTCTCGCTGGTAGGCCGCCGCCACCTCCTCTGCCGGCAAAGCTGTATCCCAGGCCGGCGGAACCGGCCCTGCCAGCTCAGCATCCCCAAAGTGCAGCCTGTCGATCATCGCCTTCCGGTCCAGCGCCAGGTCTATCGCCTCACGCACCCGCTCGTCCTTGAACGCCTCGAACTTGGACCCGTTCAGGCGGATCACCGCGTAGGCGCGGTCGAGGTAACGGCGAATGCTGGTGCCGCCGACGTTCCTGACGGCATCCGCCTTCAGCTTGTTGTCAGCGCCATAGACGTCAATGGAGCCGGCCCGGAAGGCCGCCTGGATCGAGGACTCGTCTGGAATTACTTTCACGCTGATACCGTCAACATAGGGGAACTCATGGTAGTAATTGGGGTTCCGCATCATCTCCAGGCCCTGGTCACGGCTATGCACGTCGACCATGAAGGGCCCACTGCCGATAGCATTGGTCCTCAGGTCACCGGACTCCTCCGCCGCTTCCACGGGGACGATGGCCGACATCGGGCTGCCCACCAGCATCAGCAGGTAGCCGTAGGGCGTCTTGGTGCGCAAAGTGAACGTCTTGGCATCGGGAGTCGCGTAGCTCTCCAGCCACTGACCCCACGACTCGCTGGCGCCGGGGATGGCTTTCGCCCGGTCAATACTGAGGCGGATGTCGTCCGCAACTAGCTGGCGGCCGCTGACCGGAGGGATGTCCTGAAAGCGGACGTCACCGCGAATCTTGAATATCCAGTCTAGCTCGTCAACAACCTCCCACGATTCGGCCAGGTCGCCCACCGTGCCCTGCCAGTCGGTCGCGTGGACGACGTAGCTGTAGAAATACGGCGCCACCGAGACACCGGCGGTAGTGTGGGGGTCGAGGCTGATGATGGTCGCGGTGGTAGCAACGCGAAGAGTATCGCCACGCTTTGGTGTTCCTTCGGCGGTCTCTACACCTTCGGGCGTTTCCGGCGCCTTCTCGCCGCCGCCACAGCCGGCAACGAACAGTCCGGCCGCCCCCATGCCAGCGACGGCGCTTCCCAGGAACATGCGCCGCGACAGCCTTGTTTCCTTAGACATTCTTGCACCCTCTATCGTTGAGCGGCGTTCGCCGCTGCCGGAGCAGCTTCCCCGCTAGACTGCAATGACCTCACACCCACCTAGCTCGGGCGGTAGTGCTCGTTGCCGCCGGCATCAATGACACGGTAGCCTATGCCGAGCTGCTCTGCCAGTTCCACGAGGTGGGGCGTGTAATCGCCGAAGGTGAAAGCCAGGTGATTGGAGGGCCACATGGCTGCCAGCGCCCTCTCGTCCATAGGGATCTTCCCTCTGAGGATCGGCCAGGAGAAGTTGTAGCGCTCGTGCTCGCGAGGGCTCACGTCCACCGTCTCGACCACCATCCCCGCCAGGTAGTAGCGCATGTTCTCCCGCCCCAGGCGCGCGACCGTCACCTGGAGTCCGCCGGGGGTACGACCCCTCACGGCGGAGCCGCCTGCATCGTAGAACATCTCCTGGCCCAGGAATTCTGCCCTCAGGTCCTTGACCGAGCCTTCCTCATCGGGCGTGCCGAAGAAGTAGGTTGGGTGCTGGCCGCAGTTGGCTATGGCCAGCATTCCGTTCTCAACGTCCCGGAAGTCGCCGAACCCCGCCGGCTTCCCCGTGAGCAGGTGCAGGAAGAGCTGGGTAAGCGCGGTATCCATGTCGTTCTCGCAGGAGGTGGGGTACATGCGCTCCTGTCGAGTCCCGTCGGGGGCGACGTCGTTGCCCAGGTAGGAGGTCGCTATGCAGGCGGTGCAGAGGTTGGCGCTGAGCTCGTCCTGGCACTTGATTCCGGCGCAGGTAGCGCCTGTCTCCTCGATGATGTCGCGGGCCGCGTAGAACATCGCCACCTGTAGAACGAACTTGTGAATGGAAGGCAGCTTCTCCCTGCTGAAGTCGAAGTTCGCGGTCTTCTCCTTGTATGCGATGGCAGCTTTCACCCGCTTGTCGACGATATCGTAGTCGCTCTCGCCGGGCTTGCCGCCCCACCTGACCATAGGCAGCGCTCGATTCACCATCTCAGACTGGTCGAGGTGGTCGTAGCTGACCCGAAAGAGCTTCTGCCAGAGGTTGGGGTCCGCCGTCGCCGTGGGCATGCGCAGGGATTCGCCCCCGAACTGGAGGTACTTTTGCTCCGGCAGCCGCCTGATCACCGCGGCGGCCGTTTCCGCAGCCTGCGCGCGACGTTTGAAGAAGCGCAGCTTGCTCATCACTTCCTCAAGCGTCGACGGGTCCTCATCGATGCGACCGTACGACATCTCAAAGGACCTCCCCATTATCTTCAGCGCACCGGCGATGGCCATCAGCGCTACCAGTCCGGGCACCTGCGTATCCTTGTACCCGAACAGCAGCAGCCTGGAGCCCGCGCTGGTCGCTGTGCCCAGCAGAGTCTCGAGCGTGGATTCGTACACGTCCACCGCGTCTACCGAGTCGCGGGGGAACGTCCAGGACCCCTGGTTCAAGATCAGGGCATCGGGCCTGGCCTCCGCAATCCTTTTGGCTTGCTGGATGACGAGCTGGCGGTTCCAGGCGATCTGATCCTCGCGGGGGAAGCCATCACCCCCTCTGATCACCTCCACGCCGCTGCGCCTCAAGGCATCGATGAGCAGGGCTTCGTCCCCGAGCATGAGGTCTAGGTTGCTTGAGCGCACCCACGCGCGGTTGTCATTGGGCGAGAAGACCCCCACGCGGATCTTGTCGTTCATGGCTCCTCCTCTGCGTCCAGTCATCTACTGGGGATGATAGCAAGCGCCGGACACAGCAACAACGTGCCTCCCCAGATGCGTTCACGGGGCCACCAGCGTGGAACGGCGGCTGTAGGTCCTTGGCCCTTCCCGCGTCAGCGCCTCTATTCGTAGACCACCATCAACATGTGGAAGATGTTCAGTTCGGGCAGCGTCACCTCGACGTACTCACCCTTGGTCGCAAAGGGCAGCGGTTTGTCATCGGGCAACAGGGCTACGCGCACGGCCTTCTTATCGTTCATCCTCACTCTGACCGTCGCGTTGAACACCGGTATGGGCGGTAGCTGCTCCTGTGCGTTGACCACGCTCACGACAAATCGCTTCTTGTCCGGCTGATGAAAGAGGGTTACCTCCACGGCACCCGGAGCATCCGCCTCGAATGAGAAGGGGCTGGCGGCTAGCTCCCTCACCATCTGCGCAAAGACCCTTCGGTGCGGGGACTGTTCCGCTGTCTCCAGCGGAGCCGATACCCACATCACCCTGCCCTTTCCGTACGCACGGTATATGACAGCGGCATAGTCAGTGGTTACCCCCGGCGGGTCGGAGTGTATGGAGGCCAGCTTCGTCCCATCCGCTGGATCCGTGTAGGGCAATGTCAGGGTAGCCAGAACCTCACCCGGGTCAGATGCTCTGGCCTTTGCCTGTGGCTGGAACATCGCGAGGGGGTAGTTGGGCTCAACATCGGTCATGCCAAGGGTTCGACCTTTGGGAGTCGGCGCAATGTAGGTAACCCTCTCCTTGGTTTCCCCTTCCAAGGATATGCCAAGCACGTCCTTCAGGAGAGGTGGACATGCACCCCCGCTGGCATAGAGGGCGCCGCCACCCGCGACAAAGCGCCTTATGTCCTCCGCCTCTTCCTCACTCAGCATCAGGATGTTGGGCAGTATGATGACCTGATAAGGGCCGGTATCTTTCAGGTTGTCCTTGCTGATGACACCGAAGGGTATGTGGTTCTCCCTCAACATTCTGGCAGCTCCTAGGGCAGCGTCCAGATGAGGTATGCTCCAACCGCCGGCACCAACCTGTTTGCCGTTGTCCGCAAAGTCCATCGTGGAATCCAGGCTGAAATAGACGCCCACGTCCTGACACATGCTCCCACCGAGATAGGGCTCATAGTTCTTGGACCTGGCGAATATCTGGCCCATGGTCTCATATACGCTCGGGTTCAGCGTGCCCACAGGATCAATGGCGTCAATGAAGAGGAAGGCTCCGTTGTGGGCAAGGGTCAGATACGTGTGGAGTTCCAGCATCTCCTTTGACTTCACGGTCGTATGATCGACCAGCCCTGGGTAACATCGAGACGTCATGAACTCAAGAGGCTTGTTCGGCGTAACACTGTCATAGAGCTTGCATATGAAGGACTGCTGCGCGAAGCCTCCATAGAAGTCGCCGCCCAGGTAGTCATTGTGCTCTGCGAGCCCCAAGGTGGCGCCGAACATCCAGTTATGAGTGAATATCGAAGACTGGTGCTCCACGGTGATTACGGGCTTGCAGCTCTTGACGGTGCCGGTCGCAAAGGCCGCGAACTCCCGAAGCCACTCTTCCCTCTTCTTCTGAAAGGCCAGCCACCGGGGGTCCTGCCAATCGATGACGGTCGGGATCTCGCCCCCTACTTCTTTCGCGAAACGCTCTTTGCACCAGGGGCAGTAGCAGACACCCGGCCAGAACGTCATGTCAAGGAATATCCCCTCGAAGTCGTAGCTACCGCACAGCTCCCTCAACTGGGACTCAACGAACTCCCTGTGTCCCGGGCTGTTGGGACAGCACACGCCATATCGACCAGCCCTGCCGCTGCGCTCCCTGGAACCTCTGCCCTTCACATCGACAATGCGCCAAGAAGGATCGTGGTCGTAGGCCCAGTTGTTGTATATGAGGGTGTAGTATGCGATAACGTCCATTCCTTCTTTGTGGCACAGGGCGGTGATCTGGCCGAATATGTCCTTGCCCCCGATGCCCCGGTGCATCTGGCCCGTCTTGGTGGGCC
>CAZSSQ010000021.1:0-21311 GCA_964609465.1 uncultured Dehalococcoidia bacterium | reverse complement strand
TCGGTCTGGATGCCCTTGGACTCCTCGACGGTGATGACGCCGTCCTTGCCCACCTTCTCCATGACCTCGCCGATGAGATTGCCGATCTCGTTGTCGTTGTTGGCGGAAATGGCGGCGACCTGGGACATCTGCTCGCGGGTGGTGACAGGCGTGGATCCCTTCTTGAGGGCCCCTACGACCACCTCGCAGGCCTTCTCCAGGCCCCGCTTGAGGGCCATAGGGTTGGCGCCGGCGGCTACGTTCTTCAGGCCCTCCTGGACGATGGCCTGGGCGAGGACGGTGGCGGTGGTGGTGCCATCGCCGGCGATGTCGTTGGTCTTGGAGGCCACCTCCTTGGCCAACTGGGCGCCGATGTTCTCGAAGGGGTCCTCCAGATCGACGTCCTTGGCGATAGTGACGCCGTCGTTGGTGATGCTGGGGGCGCCGAACTTCTTGTCTAGGACGACGTTGCGGCCCTTGGGGCCGAGGGTGATCTTTACCGCATCGGCCAGGGCGTCAATACCGTTCCTTAGGGCGTGACGAGCCTCCTCGTCGAAGATGAGCTGCTTGGCCATTCCTGCACCCTCTTCCTGAGAAGATTAGCACTCTTTCCGTCAGAGTGCTAACCATAATTTAGCTGCGAAGCCAGAGGCACGCAAGGGCATTGAGAGGCGTTGATAGGCGAAAAAGGCGACACAGGCCGCCCAATCTCTCTCCTGCCTGCTCGTTCTTACTGTCGGGATGCAGAGTGCCGAGCCACTGGTCGGACAGTTCGACCCGTACGGACGCGGCCGCAGCAATGAGCCGTAGGGGAGGGCTCGTAGCGGAGGGCCTCAGCCCTCCACGAACGTCCGTCGCGGAAGGTGGAAGGCTGAAGCCTTCCGCTACACGAGCTCGCCCCTCACCGGGCCCCGAAGGCCGACCGGCGGCCGTTGCCCCACCTCCAGCATGGTGCCATACTCGCTGGCAACGCTGGCTGAAGGGACGAGCAGATTCCGTTCTTTGCACACGCTTTCCTTCTAGGGGTGCTGGTGGCGGCGCCTCTGGGCCCTGTGGGCGCCACCGTCCTTCGGACGGGGCTCGTACGCGGCTTCCCACCGGCGCTCGCGGTGGGCGCCGGGGCGGCCCTGGTCGATGGCACCTACTTTGTGGGCGCAGCCGCCGGTGCAGAGAGAGCCTTGCGAACTGCTTGGCTTGGGGTGCCTCTGTGGCTGGGTGGCACCGCCTTCCTGGTCTACCTGGGGCTCTCAGGGTTGACCGCCAAGGGAGCGGCGCGGCGCGAAGCCGGCGCAGCGTCGGGCACGCTGGGTCTGGCCCTCGGGCAAGGCCTTCTCATGACTATGACCAACCCGCTGACGATCGCGGCCTGGCTGGCGGTGGCCGGCAGCCTCGCCGTGTCGGAGGGTGACCTGTCCCGGCTCCTGACAGCGGCGGTTTTCATTGCCTCAGGCACTCTATCGTGGTTCGCCTTCCTGGCAGGAGTCGCGGTCTGGGGCCGGCGACTGGCGGGTGATGCCGCGCTACGGTGGGCATCGGCGGCGGCCAGCGTGATCATCCTGGCTTTCGCCGTCCGTTTTCTGCTGCAAGGGCTGGATGAGTACCTGCTCTAGGGCCAGCGAGGACCCTCTAGGAGGACAGGCCAGGGCCGGCGGCGCAGCCGCGCGCGCCGGCGGCTCAGGGCAGGGGCCGCAGGCCCCTGGAGGCTTCCTCGATGCGCGCCAGGATGGACTCGCGCTCCGAGGGCTCCGCCCAGCGGGGCTGGTGCATATCGTGGATGTGGACAGGGAGGAAGCGGACGCTGACCAGGCGCGCCCCATGGAACACCGCCTCCATCACGACGCCCTGTTGCGTCTCCAGGGACCAGTCCTGGTCGAAGACGAAGTTGCCCAGGGCGTAGGCGACGAAGCCGCCCTCCAGGGACTCCACCGCCTGCACGGCGTGCGGGTGGTTGCCGATGACCAGCGTCGCGCCGGCGTCCACGGCCTCCCATGCCAGCCCCCGCTGCCGCTCGGTGGGGACAGGGGTGTACTCCGTGCCCCAATGGTTGAGGACGATGACAACGTCGGCCTGCAGGCGGGCGCGGGCCACGTCCTTGCCCAGCGTCCCGAACGCGAGGGGTGCGGTGCCGGGGCTGTCCTCAGCGGCTCCGTAGTAGGAGGAGGCGACGTCGTCGTAGCCCAGGAAGGCGAAGCGGATGCCGTTCACCGTCAGCACGCGGGCGGAGCGGGCCTCCGCCAGGTTTCGACCGCCGCCCGCGGCGGCGATGCCGGCCGTCTCCAGGTTGGTCAGGGTATCCAGAAGAGCCTGGTCGCCGCAGGCGCTGGCCCCGCAGTCCTTGGCGTGGTTGGAGGCTACCGTCAGAACGTCGAAACCGGCGAATGTGAGGCCCTCGATGCTGCGGGCTGGCGCCAGGAGGCTGAAGGTACGTGTGCAGCCGATGGGCTGGCCGGCGTCGGAGAGGGAGGCGTCCAGGCTGCCTACGGTGATGTCCGCCGCCCGCAGCACGTCGGCCGTGGCCAGGAAGGCGTGGCGAAAGTCCTGGTAGGCCAGGTGCTGGGCGTACACGCAGCGGGCAGGGATGATGTCGCCGGTGGCCAGGAGGCGGATGGGCTGCGGGGCGGCCTGCGCCTGGAAGTGGCGGCGCAGGAGGTCGGCCAGGCCTTCGGCGGCGGTTCTCAGCGACGGTGGTGCCCCCTCGATGGCCTCGCGGTCTATGGTTAGCCAGAGGCGGTTGGCCAGGGGATAGTCCTCGGGCGGGCCCACGCCCCGCACCAGGTCGATGCCGTCCAGGGCCAGGCTGCGCACGCGGTAATCGACGGCCTCCAGAGGCAGGAGGCCCAGAGCCCCTTCGTCGCTGGCGAGGGCGGCTGCCATCTCTGATTGGGGCAGCCAGCGGACAGCGCCCCCGCTGTCTGGGGCAGCGATCGACTCGCCGACGGCCCGCTCCAGCTCCTCGCGCATGTCTGAGGGGAGGTAGAGGGGCGAGGCGCCGGCCGGCGCGGTGGAGCCGGTTATCAGGGCGGCACGCAGGTCGCTCCAGGACACCCCCTCCAGGCGGCTCCAGAAGGGCGCCACAGGCACCCAGTATCGACAGGCCACCGCTTTCGACGGCCTTTCGCCAGAGGAGGTTCCATCCTCAGCGCTGGCGGGTGGCGCTTGCAAAGAGATGGTGAGATGGGGCCGGGCGACGGGGTCGACGGATGTCACGTCCACCCCCAGCAAATAGCCGAAGGCGTGGGCGAGGGCCTTGGTGCCAGGGGGCGCATTGGGCTCCACCGCCACGCGCAGCGGTCCGGCGGCGGGCGTCTCCGAGGGGCTGGATGCCTGCTGGCCGCAGGCGGTCGCCAGCAGGCCGGTGAGCAGGGCAAGGGCCGCCAGAGAGCCGGAGAGCGATTTCGTGGCTTTCCTCGCTGGGAGAGAAGTCGGACCGGGCCTGGCCCGGCGACGAGGCTACTCTAGCCCACTCACGAAACCTCTGTCGATGGGGGACGTCCTGTGTCTGTCGGCGTGGGTGAGGTCTGAGGGTCATGCGGTTCCGGCAGCCGTTGGCCAGGCGCAATAGGGCTCAGGGCCGCCCTTCGTGGGAAGTACAGCCCTGAGCCCTGCCTTTTCGCCCCGCGATGGAGCGCCTCTAGGCGGCCGGGTAGACTACCTCTCCGCCGACGGTCTGCAATGATGGCTGGCGGCGAACCGAGGCGCCCTTGGAGGCCCAGAAGATCTCCGCCACCTTCTGTACCGAGGCCAGCAGGTCCCGGGCTGCCTGCATGTTCACCTCGTGCTTGTTCTTGGAGGCCAGCTTGGTGGTCGTCCAGAAGGTGGTGTGCAGGTCGGGGAACTTCTCCAGGTGCTCGGGCTTGAAGTAGTCCCCCCAGATGATGAGGAGCTCCCGCTTGCAGAGCTCCGCGTGCTGCTCCTTGACGGCGATGTAACGGGACAGGGTGTTGTGGTAGGCGTCGTGATCGGCCTTGTTGGCGTCGTGACCCGGGTGTGGCAACTGCTCGATGAGCTGGTTCATGCGCAGCACTGTCTGGGCGGCGATCTGCGCCGGATGGGGGTCGTAGATCCCGCAGGGGATGTCACAGTGAGCGAACGCCTCCTCAGCCGGGAGCAGGCGGTTCAACACGGCGAAAACACGCGATAGGATCATCTTGCCCTCCTTTGCGTAGGAAGATTGCACTACTATATAGTGTACGATAGCATGCCTGGCCTTGTCAGCCCTACCTCTGCCCGGCCTTAGCCGCTGGTTGATTGTCGCCGGAGAGACTGTGCTGATGCCCCGATCCATCCTCTATCCTCCGCTCCTCTATCCGCTCATCGCCTTCCTCTTCGCTCGGCGCGTGGTAGTCCGGGGGTGGAGCATGTACCCGACGCTGGCCCCCGGCGAGCGCGTCCTCTTCGACACGCTGGCCTACCGCGTGGAGCGTCCTCGCCGAGGCGACGTGGTCCT
This sequence comes from uncultured Dehalococcoidia bacterium, assembly GCA_964609465.1. Classification (GTDB taxonomy): domain Bacteria; phylum Chloroflexota; class Dehalococcoidia; order DSTF01; family JALHUB01; genus CAVSBT01. The sequence goes on along the minus strand of CAZSSQ010000021.1, from coordinate 16,885 downwards.
CGCTAAACACCCCGCGCGTCCCTCGACGAAGCTGGTGAAACGAGTGGTGGCCATCCCCGGCGACAGGGTCACGACCCAGGGCGACGACTGGCGGGTGGAGGAAGCTGCCGGCCAGGCCATTCCCCCCTCTGAGGGCGCGGCCTCTGCCGGGGCGCAGGTCTGGACCCTGGGCGACGACGAGTACTTCCTTCTCGGTGACGCCCCCGACCTGAGCACCGACGCCCGTCATTTCGGCGCCGTGAGCGCTCGCGATATTCAGGCACGCGCCTGGCTGGTCTACTGGCCACCCCGTCGCCTGCGCAAGGTACGTGGGCCGCAGCCTCGCTAGACGGGTCGTCAGGGTTTCAGGCTGCCGTACCCTGGCTCGCGCGGTGCCGCTTGGATGCGTCGAAGGGCGGGAAGAGGGACTCGAGCTCCAGGCGGATGGGGTCGTTGGGCGGGAGATACTGGCTGAAGTCGCCCTTCGGCTCCGGGCGGCTGCGGTCGTTCCGCTTGATCTTCTCCTGGAGCATCAGCAGCCCCTGGAGGAGGGACTCGGGCCGGGGCGGGCAGCCGGGCACGTAGACGTCCACCGGGAGGATGTTGTTGACGCCTGGGAGGACGCTGTATCCGTAGGCGAAAGGCCCGCCGATGTTGGCGCAGCTCCCCATGGAGATGACCCACTTGGGCTCCGGCATCTGGAGGTAGATGCGGCGCACGGGCGGCGCCATCTTCCATGTCACCGTGCCCGCCACGATCATCAGGTCCGCCTGCCGGGGCGAGGCGCGAAAGATCTCCGCGCCAAAGCGTGCGATGTCGTAGCGGGAGGTGGCGACGGCGATCATTTCGATGGCGCAGCAGGCCAGCCCGAACATGGCCGGCCATAGCGAGGAGCTCCGTGCCCAGTTCATCATTGTATCCACGCTGCTGAGCAGCAGGTTTCGCTCCAGGTCTTTGTCGATGTCAGTGTGGATGACCAGGGGCTGTTCCTCCGCCATCATGGCCCTCCCAAAGCTAACGCAATTTGGCAAGCAAATCCTGCTGATATTGTACAGGAGCCGCTTCCTAGCGGGCAACGGCTGGCAGCAAGGCCGGCGAGCGCGACTATCTAGGAGCCGGCGCCGCAGGGGGCGCCAGGCCGGCCTGCCGGCTGGCCAGGGGCGACAGGCTGCGCAGGCGCTGGACGATCCCCGGCAATACGGCCAGCAGACGGTCGATCTCCTCCTGGGTGTTGTCCTTGCCCACCGTCAGGCGGAGGCTGCCGCGGGCCAGGTCGTTGGGGACGCCCATGGCTTTCAGGACGTGGGATGGCTCCAGGGAGCCGGACGTGCAGGCGGAGCCGCTGCTGGCGGCGATGCCGGCCAGGTCCAACTGGAGGAGCACGGCCTCACCCTCCACGTGCTCGAAGCAGCAGCTAAAGTTGTTGGGGAGACGCGCCCTGGGGTCGGAAGGCCCGGTGATCTGGGTGCCGGGGATCAGACGCGGCAGCTCGCTTAGGAGACGATCGCGAAGGGCGCGGACGCGGGCGTTGCGCTCCGAGAACTCCTCATAGGCCAGGCGCATGGCGGTGGCCAGGCCCACCGCGCTGGCCACGTTCTCCGTCCCCGCTCGCCGGTTCTTCTCCTGGCTTCCGCCCAACTGCTGCGGCTGGAAGGGGGTGCGCGTCCGCAGGTAGAGGGCACCCACGCCTTTGGGGCCATAGAACTTGTGGGCGGCGATGGACAGCGCGTCCACTCCCAGGCGGTCCACGTTGATGTCGAGCGCCCCCACCGTCTGGACGGCGTCGGTGTGGAAGACGGCGTGAGGCTGGCGGTCCTTCACCAGGCGGGCCATCTCGGCGAGCGGCTCGATGGTGCCCACTTCGTTGTTGGCGTACATGATGCTCACCAGGATGGTCTCGTCGTCCAGTGCTCTCTCCAGGGCGCCCAGGTCCACCAGGCCGGTGCTGTCGACGGGAAGGTAGGTGACGCGAAAGCCCTCGCCCTCCAGCTCCTGGGTGGTGTGGAGGATGGCGTGATGTTCGATGGCGGAGGTGATGATGTGGCGTCCGGCCGGACGGCCGCCTGTCTGGGCGCGCCGGCGAGCCGCGTGTGTCACGCCACGGAGCGCGCTGTTGTCGCTCTCGCTGCCGCCGCTGGTGAAGATGACCTCGTTGGGCCGGGCACCGAGAATCTCGGCCACCGTGCGCCGGGCGCCGTCGAGACCCCTCCGTGCCTCTAGGGCCTCATGGTAGACGCTGGAGGGGTTGCCCCAGAAGGTGTGGAGGTAGGGTAGCATCGCCTCCAGCACCCGGGGGTCCAGGGGCGTGGTGGCAGCGTGGTCCAGGTATGTGCGGTGATCCATAGTGGAGAGAGCTCGCTACTATCTTTGTACGCTAGCACAGGGGTATCAGGGGGTCAATGAGAAATTAGCTAAATTAGCACTAAAAGCCAAGCAATCATTGACACCGTATCTTGGCGAATGCTACTCTGGACTCGCGGTGGACGCTGCAGCAAGCCGCAGGGGGCGGCGCGGACCCGTTTTCTGGCCGTCTGTTGTTGTAGCGGCGAGCCGGAGGTGAGATGAAGTGGAGACCACGCGGCAGACCATTCTCGAGATCCTGAGGCGGCGCAAGGAGGCCACCATCGACGAGCTGACTCATCTCCTGGGGCTGGCGCCGGCTACCATCCGCCGCCACCTGGACATCCTTATGCGCGACTCGCTGGTCAGCGTGGGCCAGGTGAGACGGGAGACGGGCCGTCCCCACTACGTTTTCTCTTTGACGGAAGTCGGGGAAGACCTCTTCCCCAAGAACTACATCCGCCTCACGAACCGGCTCATCGAGGAGATCGTGGGTCTGGATACCGAGGAGACCCGCGGCCGCAACGGCGTGGAGCTGGCGGAGCTGGTCTTCGAGAAGATGGCGGAGCGGACGGCCCAGACTTACACCTCCCGCGTCACGGGCGCTACCCTGGAGGAGCGTCTGGAGGAGGTGGTCAACCTCCTGTTGGGCGAGGGCATGATCTTCGAGTGGCGGCAGGGAGAGGGCGGCTACTATCTGCTGGGCCACGGCTGCCCGTGCCGTCGCGTGGCCGACGCCCACACACAGATGTGCTCGCATGACCAGCATCTCCTGGCCACCCTCCTGCGGGCCGAGGTGGAGCCCGTGGAGCCCGCCACGGTGGGCGGGGAGAGCTACTGCGCGTACCGGGTGACGGAGAAGACTGCCGAGGAGGCGGGCGTCAGCTAGCGTTTCGAGGCGGGCATTGGACCCCGGAGTGAGGGGTCTCTGTCAAGGCCGCAGCAGGTCCATTCCGATTCGTCGGCGTATGCGAGTCCGGCGCCACGTCAGGGTGCCGGACCTGTTTTTCGGGCGCGGCGTGTAGCGACCGGCTAGATGAGACCGTCTCGAGAGGCGTAGACCACAGCCTGAAGCCGGCTGTGTACCCCCAGCTTGGCCAGAATACTCTCGATGTGGTTGCGGGCCGTGGATCGGCTGACTCCCAGGGCGGCGGCGATGGCCTCCGTGGGCACGCCGGAGGCCAGCAGGCGGAGGACCTCTAGCTCCCGCTGCGTCAGAGGCGGTGCCGGTGGCGGGTAGGGCTTCGTTTCCACCTGGCCCTCCTCGCCAGCCGAGAACCGGGCTACCGTCTCGAGGGTTATCTGGGCAAGCTGCTCGGAGCGGCGTCGCTCGCTCACATCGCGGAAGACGTGGACGGCGCAGATGCTGTTGCGACCGCCCTCAGGTGGCAGGATGATGCTGACGTTCAGCCAGACGGGGGAGCGGTCCTTTCGGTGGGAGAAGAGATCGTAGTTGTCGACGGGCTTCGCCTTCCTGGCGGCGGAGATGGTAGGGCAGTTGTGGCGACAGAACCGCTGGCCCTCGTAGTCACTGCCGGAGATCACGTCGTAGCAGTGTTGCCCCACTACCTCGTTGGGCCTCCAGCCCAGTATGTGCTGGGCGGCGGGACTCCAGTGCACGATGCGCTGCCGGGAATCGACGGCGTAGACACCGTCGGCAGTCTTGGCGTAGATGTCTGCTGGGAGGGTCCTGCTTTCCGCGGTCTTAGCTCCCACGACGGTACCCCCAAGATGATTCGAGTTCGCCACTGGCTAGGCTAAACGTATCCCGCATCCTCCGGCCCGACACGGTGCAAGTTACCCGTCTTAGGAGGGCCATTCGGCCCGTTTTGAAGGCCTGTTGAGTGGTGACGAAGTATCCAAAGGGCGCGCTTCTCTCCTTGCGTCCCCGATCGGTACCCATGTATGCTGGAGCACACTGCCGGGAAGACTGACGGGAGACAGCATGCTGAAGCCGGTGAGCCACCCCTTCCTTCTGGCCCTGGAGAAGGGCGTCCTGCTCTGCGATGGCGCCATGGGCACCCTACTGCACGAGCGCGGTGTGCCCCTCTCGACCTGCCTGGGGGCGGTTAACCTGGAGAGCCCTGACCTGGTGGCCGCCATCCATCGCGAGTACATCGAGGCGGGGGCCGAGATCATCGAGACCAACACTTTCGGGGCGACCGGCCTTTTTCTCAACCGTCACGGCTTGGCCGGCCGCGTCAAGGAGATAAACCGGCGCGCCGTCGAGATCGCCCGCGAAGCGGCGAGAGAGGCGGGCCGGAGCGTCTTTGTCGCCGGCGCTGTGGGGCCCATCGGCGTCGGCATCCCCTCCTCGGAGGCCGCTGACGTGAGCCAGAAGCAGGCCCGCCGTATCTTCCGCGAGCAGGTGGAAGCGCTCCTGGAGGCTAACGTCGACCTCATAATCCTGGAGACCTTCCCCACCCTGGCCGAGATCCGGGAGGCGCTGGCCGCTGTGCGCGAGGCCGGCGAGGTGCCGGTGGTAGCCCAGCTCACCTTCCAGCGTGACGGTCGCACCTGGGCCGGCGAGGAGCCCGGCGATGTGGTGCGGGCCTTGCACGGGGAGGGTGCCAACGTGGTGGGCGTGAACTGTGTGCCCGGCTCTCAGGTCGCTCTGGAGATCATTGAGAAGATGGCCGCTGCCAGCGGCGTCAAGCTCTCTGCCCAGGCCAACGCCGGCCAGCCCCGGCTGCTGGAGAGGGGAGTGGTATATCCCATTGGGCCCCAGGCCTTCGCGGAGTACGTTCCCCGGCTGGTGGCGGCCGGCGCTGCCATCGTCGGCGGTTGCTGTGGCACCACGCCGGAGCACACCGAGGCCATGCGCGCCGTCCTGGCCGGCAGCACCGCGGAACCGGCGGCAGCCCCAGGCGCACCAGCCCTGATCGTGGAGCCTGAGGGGTCGGCGGTGGGCGAGACCCTGCGCGAGAAGCTGGCCGCCGGCCGCCTTGTGGTCAGCGTGGAGATCGACCCGCCCAAGGGCCTCAACCCGCGCCGCGCCCTCGAGGCGGCGGCCATGCTGAGGGACGCTGGCGTCGACTGCATCAACGTGGGAGACAGCCCTCGGGCGCAGGCCCGCATGAGCCCCCTGGCCTTCGCTCTCCTTGTCCAGCAACGGGTGGGTCTGGAGACCGTCGTCCACTTCACTACCCGCGATCGCAACCTGGCCGCCCTCCAGGCCGACCTCATAGGCGCCCACGTCTGGGGCTTGCGCAACATCCTCTGCCTGCGCGGCGATCCGGCCGCCGGCGGCGGCTACGCTGGCGCGGTGCCCGTCTGGGACGTCAGCACCGTGGGTCTCATCCGGGTGCTGAAGGGGCTCAACGAAGGTGTGGACTGGGTGGGCAACTCGGTGGGCCAGCCGGCGTCCTTCTTCATCGGGGCGGCGGCGAACCCGACAGCCGCCTCTCTGGAGGCGGAGATGAAGCTGCTGCGCCGAAAGCTGGCGGCCGGTGCCGAGTTCGTCATGACCCAGGCCGTCTACGACGTAGAGGCCCTGGACCGTTTCCTGAAGGCCGCCTCGGGGTTGAAGGTGCCCATCCTCCTGGGAGTGATGCCCCTGCACAACCTCCGTCACGCCGAGTTCTTGCAGAACGAGCTGGTGGGCATCGTGGTGCCGGAGCCGGTGCGGGAGCGCCTGCGCCGTGCCGGTGAGGACAGCCTCGATGAAGGGATGGCCCTGGCCCGCGAGCTTCTCGACGCCGCCCACGGGCGAGTCCAGGGCGTCTACGTCATGCCCTCCTTCGGCCGCTATGACCTGGCGGCCCAGCTCCTGCGCGAGCTACGGCAGTCGACGCCGATCGTGTAGCGGTGGGCTTATGGCAATTGACAGAATACCTCGACACAAGGAGCCCCGCCCATAAGGTTCCCGAAGGCCGGCTTTCAGGCTGGCACGGCAGCCAGGCTCAAGCCTGGCGTTCGGAGTCTAAGTCGCTCGATGTGTAGGCTTATTATCTCAACGACCATTAGCCAGCCACCTGCTTCGTGCGCTCGTGAGGGAGACGGAGCGGCGGGCCGGATGAGGAATGTCAGCGATCACGTGTCGGCCGACCCTGACGCGGCTGACTGAGGTGCCGGCGGCGGGCCGTGTCGCAGGCAAACGCCGCTGGACGGGGAGGTGTCATGGTTGCCAGCAAACAGGAGATCATCGGCGCTTACCAGCAGTCGACCCGTCGCCTGGACGGGATCGTCGCCGGCCGTTCCGAGGAGGACCTGAAGAAGACCGTCTATCCGGGCTGGTCCGCGAAGCAGCTCCTCTCCCACCTCGCCTCTACCTCCGGTTCCGCTGCCTTTTTCGTCATGATGGCGCAGTCGGGGCAGGGAATGGGCGCCGGCTTCGATGTCGACCGCTGGAACGCCGAGCAGGTGGCGGCGCGCGAGGACAGGCCTTTAGAGGAGATCATAGCCGAGTTGCGAGCCGGCCACGAAAGCAGCATCAGGGCCGTTGAGTCTGCGCCCGACGACCTCATGGCGAGGCAGGTCCCCGATTTCTCCGGCGGCATGTCGGCGCTGGCCGATCTGATCAAGGGGTCAGCCACCGACCACGAGGCCGGGCACCTAGACGACCTGGAGAAAGCGCTGCGGGCCTAGGAGGAGCGGGCGCAGCTAAAGCTACGCCCCTACGGCTCCTCCTCCTCGACGGCGCCGGGGCCTCGCCTCTTTGCCCTGTGCTCCTCCTCGATCTGGCGGCGGAGCCGGCGCATCTGCCATAGGTGACCCAGGTCGTGCTCGTTCATGTCACGGGCGACCTGCATGATGGAGAGACGGCCGCGATAGGGGTGCAGGCCCTCACGCTCCCACTCGGAGGGCTCCAGGCTCCAGAGGAGGCTGGTGCTGCGTTGCCGGAGCCGGGGGAACTCCAGAAGTAGCTCGTGCAGGTCTAGGCTCTGATAGTCTCGCTCCAGTACATAGGCGTCAACGTCGATGTCGGGCAGGCGGGGCTCGTCCTGGCTGACGATGAGTCGCAGGCGTTCCAGGAAGCAGGCCTCGGCGTCCCGGAGGTGGGCGGCGATCTCCTTCAGCGACCACTCGCCGGGGGCAGGCCGGCGGCAGAGGTCCTCCTCGCCCAGGCCCAGGAGCTGGCTTTGCAGCTCGTAGGAGGCCTCATGCAGGGCCTTGAGCATCCACTGCTGGCTCGAGTACTCCATGGCGCCGGTTGAGAGCCATATTCTACGCGGGACGCTCCGGCGAGGAAAGAAGGCGGGGAGGGTATTGCCAGCCTTCAACGCTCGTGCTATACTCACCCTGCCATAAGGAGTCTTCCGGAAGTGGGCGTGACCCACTTTTTTGTTGGCGCCGCCAGCCCGGAGGTTAGACCTGGATCATGAAGAGCGAATTCCTGACGGCCGTAACACAGCTCTCTGCGGAGAAGAACCTGCCCAGAGACGTGGTCCTGGAGGCAGTGGAGGCGGCACTGGCCTCTGCCTACAAGAAGGACAACCTGGCATCCGCCAACCTTGCGGTCAGGATAGACCCGGAGAACGGCGCTATCCACGTCTACATGCAGAAGACGGTGGTGGAGGAGGTGGTCGACTCCAAGGTGGAGATGACGCTGGAGGAGGCGCGTGGCTTCCAGCCCGACGCCCAGTCAGGCGACGTCATCAGCATCGAGGTGACGCCCCACAACGCTGGCCGCATCGCGGCCCAGACCGCAAAACAGGTTGTCCTCCAGCGGCTGCGCGAGGCCGAGCGTGAGGTTGTCTTCGAGGAGTACTCAGGCAAAGAGGGTGACATCGTCTCCGGCGTGGTCCAGCGGCTGGAGGGACGGAACGTCATCATCGACCTGGGGAAGACGGAGGCCGTCCTGCCCCCGCCGGAACAGGTACGGATGGAGCACTACCGTCCAGGCCAGCGCCTGAAGCTCTACCTGCTGGACGTGTTGAAGGCCACCAAGGGCCCCCAGGTGCTCGTGTCGCGTACCCACAAGAACCTCCTGCGCCGTCTCTTCGAGCTGGAGGTGCCCGAGATCTACAAGGGGATCGTGGAGCTTAAGGCCATCGCCCGCGAGCCCGGCTACCGGAGCAAGGCGGCCGTCACCTCACGCCAGGAGGGCGTGGACCCGGTGGGGGCCTGCGTGGGGCTCCGCGGCATCCGCATCCAGAACATCGTCAACGAACTCAACGGCGAGCGCATCGACGTGGTCCAGTGGGACTCGGAGCCTTCCCGCTTCGTCGCCAATGCCCTCAGTCCTGCTCAGGTTCTCAGCGTGGTCATTCGCCCGGAGGAGAACACCGCCGAGGTGGTGGTGCCAGACCGCCAGCTTTCCCTGGCAATAGGTAAAGAGGGGCAGAACGCCCGCCTGGCGGCCAAGCTGACGGGCTGGCGTATCGACATCAAGAGCCAGACCATCGCCGAACAGGAGGCCGCCCTCAGGCCGCCGGAGGAGGCGCCCGTCGGGGTGCCGGCCGAGCCGGTTCCGGCCGCGCCGAAGGCGGCCCGAGCGCGCGCCGCGAAGCCCGAACCTGCCGGCGTCACCGCCATCGAGAAGCCCAAGACCCTAACGCCTGAGGAGGAGGCCATCCTGGCATTCCAGGAAGAGGCCGCAGCCCCTGAGACGCCGGCCGAGCCCGCGGCGGTCGCCGCAGCCGAGGCGCCGGCTAAGCCCCAGATCCGCTTCGCAGAGGAGTTGCTGGCCCCGGCCGCCGCGCGAAACGAGGTCAAAGGCAAGCGCGGCAAAGCCAAGAAGGGCGGGCGCGTCGAGGAGCCGGAAGCGGTGGCCGCAAAGCTCAAGAAGGCTCGGCGGAGCCATCGGCCCGTCGTCCTGGACGAGGAAGAACTCGAAGGCTTTGAGGAGGAGTCCTAGCCCGGGCCCATGCCGTTAGCCCGGTCCTGATGAGCACCAAGACGCAAGCCCTGCCCCGGCGATTGCCCCAGCGGAGCTGCGTCGCCTGTCGAACGACCACAGCCAAGCGAGAGCTCGTGCGTATCGTTCGCCTTCCTACGGGGGCCATCGAGGTGGACCCTACGGGCAAGAAGTCGGGGCGTGGCGCCTACCTCTGCCGTCAGGCGGCGTGCTGGGAGGAAGCTCTCAAGCGGAACCGCCTGTCGAAGGCGCTCCGTACCACGCTGACGGAGGAAAGTAGAGCGGTCTTGCAGGCTTTCGCTGCCACCCTGCCGGCGGAGGCACCGGCCAGTGGGACGCCAGGGCGATGAAGGGAGTGCCATGAGCCCTAGAGGGGCGCACAGCACTAGGAGAGCAGGGGGCCGGTCGAGGCCGGCGAGACGTCGGCCTGAGGTTCAGCCCGAGGTGTCAGCCGTAGCCCGGGCTGAGCCCTCGGCTGTTGGCACCGCCCCCCGCGTCCTCGAAATCCCCCGCACCCTCACCGTCAAGGAGCTCGCAGACCTCCTGGGCATATCGCCCGTCGAGGTCATCAAGGAGCTCATGCGGAACGGCGTCATGGCCAGCGTCAACCAGGTCGTTGACTACGATACGGCGGCCGTCGTCGCTCACGACCTGGGATTCGAGCCCCAGGAGGCGGCCATACCGGAGGTGACCCGGGTCGCGCCCGAAAGGCCCTCTGCCCGCCCCGTGGAGGAAGATGAAGCCAGCCTGCAGCTCCGCCCGCCTGTAGTCACTGTCATGGGCCATGTGGATCACGGCAAGACCAGCATCCTGGACGCCATCCGCCAGACGAAAGTCACCGAGCAGGAGGTAGGGGGCATCACCCAGCACATCGGTGCTTACCAGATGGAGGTGGACGGCCGCCGGATCACCTTTATAGACACCCCAGGCCACGAGGCCTTCACCACCATGCGCGCCCGCGGCGCCCAGGTAACCGACGTCGCCGTGCTGGTGGTGGCGGCCGACGACGGCGTCATGCCTCAGACCGTGGAGGCCATTGACCACGCCCGGGCCGCCGGCGTCCCTATTGTGGTTGCCCTGAACAAGATGGACCTGCCCGCCGCGAACCAGGACAGGGTGAAACAACAGCTCTCGGAACGGGGCCTGGTCATAGAAGAGTGGGGCGGCGACACCATCTGCGTCCCCCTGTCCGCCCGCACCGGCGAGGGCCTGAAGGATCTCTTGGAGAATCTGCTGGTAGTAGCAGAGGTTCAAGAGCTGAAAGCCAACCCGGACCGTCCGGCGGTCGGTGCCGTTGTAGAGGCGGAGCTGGACAGCACGCGTGGGCCCATGGCCACCGTCCTCGTCCAGACAGGGACGCTGCATCAGGGAGACGCGGTGGTGGTGGGAGACACGTGGGCCAAGGTCAAGGCCATGTTCGATGACCGCGGCCAGCGCTTGAAGTCGGCCGGCCCCTCGCAGCCCGTGAAGATCATGGGGCTGGAGGCGGTACCCCTGGCCGGCGATACCCTGGAGGTGGTGAAGGACGAGCGGGTGGCCCGTACCACTATCGAGGAGCGCCGGCGTCAGCGAGAGGCGGCGGCCTCCCGCGAGCAGCGGGCGGTCACCCTGGAGGCCCTCTTCGGGGAAATCACGGCTGGCAAGGTCAAAGAACTCAACGTGATCCTCAAGACCGATGTCCAGGGCAGCATCGAGCCCGTGCGCAACTCCATCGAGCGCCTGAGCACCGAGCAGGTCAAGGTACGCGCCATTCATGCTGCCTCCGGCACCATCACCGAGTCCGACGTTATGCTGGCCGCGGCGTCCAAGGCCATCATCGTTGGTTTCTCTTCCAAGGCGGAGCCCGGCGCCCGCCGCCTGGCCGAGGTTGAGGGCGTCGACATCCGCTACTACGAAGTCATCTACGACCTCGTTGATGACATCCAGAAGGCGCTCCTCGGGCTGCTTGAGCCCGTCTATAGCGATGTCATCGACGGCCACGCCGAGGTGCGGCAGGTCTTCCGCATCAGCCGTCGGGGGAACATCGCCGGCTGCTACGTCCGTGATGGCGCCGTCAGCCGTGGCTCGCTGGTGCGTGTCCTCCGTGACGATCAGGTGCTGGCTGAGGCCCGGGTAGACAGCCTGCGTCGCTTCACCGAGGACGTGCGGGACGTCCAGGCCGGCTACGAGTGTGGCATTAGCCTGGAAGGGTTCGGCGACTTCCAAGAGGGCGACGTTCTGGAGTTCTACCACCGCGAGGCCGGCCGCCCTGCGGTCGCCAAGCCTTCGCGTCCGGCAGGCGGGGCTGCCCGTCCGGCCAGCGTGTCCGGCCCGCCTGTCCGACAGGCAGGCAGGCAGGCAGGCTCGCGCACGTCCTCCGCCAAACGCGGCCAGGCGGCCACCCGTCCAAGTGGATGAGGCGAGGCGCCGCCTGAAGCTCTGACCTCATCGCCCGTCCGAGAGGAATTCAGATGCAGTTCCCCCGCCAGTCCCGGACGGAGCGCCGGCGCTACGCACGTCGGCGCGCAGGCTCTGCGGACCTGCCATGACGCGCCGCACCGAACGCATCAACGAGCTTCTCCGTGAGGAGCTCAGCGACCTCCTGCGCCGTCAGGTAAAGGACCCCCGGCTGGGCGGCCTCGTGACGATAACCGAGGTGGAGGTCTCCGTGGACCTTCGCCATGCCCGCGTCTTCGTCAGCGTCATGGGCAGTGAAGAGGAGCGCGAAGACGCCTTTCGGGCCCTCGAAACCGCCCGTTCTTTCCTGCGCCGCGAGTTGGGCAAGCGCCTCTCTACACGCCGCACTCCCGACCTCAGCTTCCGCCGCGACGATTCGCTGGAGCGGGGTGCTCACCTTCTCTCCCTCATCGAGGAGGCGGCTCCGCCTGTCCAGCAGGCAGGCTCACAGGAGGAGAAGCCGTCCTCGTGACCCTCGCCGGCATCCTGAACGTCAACAAGCCCAAGGGGTGGTCATCCTTCGACGTGGTGGCCCTGGTCCGTCGCCTGGTGCGGGAGGCGACCGGCGAGCGTCGCTGTCGCGTGGGCCACGCCGGCACACTGGATCCCGCCGCCGAAGGGGTGCTGCCCGTCTGCCTGGGACAGGCCACCCGTGTCGTTGAGTACCTGATAGAAGAGCCCAAGACCTATCGCGCTGCCATCCGCCTGGGCGTCTCCACCGATACCTATGACGCTTGGGGCAGCGTCACCGCCACCGCCGACCCGTCTGGCGTGAGTCGGGAGCAGGCGGCGGGGGCCCTGCGGGAGTTCGTGGGCGAGGTGTGGCAGGTGCCGCCCATGTACAGTGCCGTCAAGCGCGAGGGCGTGCCCCTCTATCGGTATGCCCGCGCCGGCCAGGAGGTGGAACGCCAGCCGCGCCGGGTGGTTATCGGGCGCCTGGAGCTGCTCGCCTTTGAGCCGCCCCTCCTCTACATCGAGGTCGAATGTGGTCGTGGGGCCTACATCCGCACCCTCGCCCACGACCTGGGCGAGCGGCTGGGCTGCGGCGCCCATCTGGACTACCTGCGACGCACTCGGATCGGCCCTTTCCGGCTGGAGGAGGCTGTGGATCCGGACGCGTTGCGCAAGGCCTTCCGCGATGGCCGCTGGGCCGGACTCCTGCATGCGCCGGATGCCGCCCTCCTCCAGTGGCCAGCGGCCATCATCGGCGAGGGCAACGAGCGCTGGAGCCGAGTGGGCCGGTCCCTGGACCTGCCCCTTACTCCTGCCGCCCGGCGACACCGCCTGACGCCGGGCATGGGCTGTCGTGCCTACTCGTTGGACGGCTATTTGGTGGCTATCCTCCGCTATGAGGGCCGCGACAGCCTCTGGCGGCCTGACAAGGTGTTTTCGCCGGTGAAGGATGGAGAAGGTGGCTAGCACTCTCCCGTTTTCACTTGCAGGTCGCTTGACAAGCTTTCAAAAATGTCTATGATTCAAGCAACGTGGCCGCTTTCCCACACTCAGCACGAATCTGGGGGCCCAGGGAAAGCCGGGCGTCGAGTGAAGAGGGGTGGGGCAGGAGCGAAGCTCTAGGCGATTCTGACAGAGCCTCCGGAGCGATCAACTCGGGATATCGCCGCCTGGGAGAGCGGCCGCGGTGGCCGCAGGCGGCAAGGAAACAGGTCCGGTCGGCGGGATGCCAGCTCAGCGGAAGGGCGCTGCCCGAGATAAATAAGGAGGTGAAGTCGAGTGCAGGCCTATTGCCTCAAGTGCCGCGCGATGCGGGAGATGAGGAACCCCAGCCAGGTGACCATGAAGAACGGTAAGCCCGCCACACGCGGTAGCTGCCCCGTCTGTGGGACGCAGATGTACCGCATCGGAAAGGGATAGGACCCAGGGTCTGTTCAGAAGTCCTCGTCTTTCGTGAAGGGGGTGGCGAGAGGAGTATCGCCACCCCTTTTGCCATGCTGCGTAGTCGGGGCGCGCCTATCGGCGACGCGTCCCAACAGCAGCGCCTGACTATTGACACTGCACCTGGCAGGGGCGAGAATCGCCCGCGGGAGGGGCCGCCGACAAAGGCGCGGCCCATTCGCTTCTTGAGAGGTGGTCGAAGGGGCTCCAAGGCCCCGGCCGCTGTATGAGGAGGAACCGAGGCACAAGGTTTAGGGACGTCATCGGGAGGCGAAGGCCCATCTTCGAGGGACCCCCGTTCGGCTCTGGACATGCCGACAGCCGACTCGGGCCGGATCTCCCAGCAAGAATCGCATGCATCTACAAGGAAAGGGGACGAAGTCATGCCCTGGGAGGACGTAGAGACAGTCTTCCGTCCGGAAACCGCCCACATGGGTGTGATGAAGGTTGATCCCGAGAGGTGCACCCGACCTCGGGGCTCTCGCTGTCGGCTGTGCTCTGAGAACTGCCCCTTCGGGGCCTGGGAGATAGTCGGAGAGAGAGAAGTCCCCCGCCAGAAAACGACATGGGACTGCTTTAGCTGCTACAACTGCATGGTCGCCTGCCCCAGGGGCGCCATCACCATCGTGGACAGCTACCACGTGGACGACGGCTTTTGGGCCACGGACCCGCATCCTCTGTCGGCCAAGCTGCCCCTTCAGCCCCTGGACGCCGACGGGGAACCGGACACGTGGAACGCCGTCGAGCGGGCCGTGTTCTACCGGCGCAGCGTCCGCAACTACACGGAGAAGCCGGTGCCCGAGACCCTGATTCGGCGGGTGCTGGAGGCGGGCCGCTTTGCTCCAAGCGCGGGGAACTGCCAGCCGTGGAAGTTCATTGTCGTCACCGATAAGGCCATCCTCAAGGAGATGGATGAGGCCATACTCAATGTGCTGGGGCCCCTGTACAACATGTACATGGACGACGAGCAGGTCAAGACGCTGGCTCTCGGTTGGGAGGCTAACCCGAATCTTGGGGCATGGGACCCTCGTGTCGTCTTGGGTGGGTACGGAAGCCTTGTCAGAAAGGACCTTTCGCCTCTTCTGAATGCCCCGGCGGTGATCCTGATGCTGGGCGACGCCCGCGCCATCAGTGGCCCGGATATCAGTCTGGGCATCTGTGGTCAGAATATGAATCTGGTGGCCAACTCCCTGGGTATCAAGGCCTGCTGGGTGGGGTTCGCCCAGGCACTCAATGTGATCCCCTCGCTTAAGGAGAAACTGGGGATAGGCTATCCCTGGAGCATCAGGATCTCGATGGCTCTGGGATACCCGAAGTTCAAACAGGAGGGCGTCGTGCCCCGGGAGTTGCGGCCTGTCATTTGGTTCCGCGAGGGCTCCGCTGGTCCTGAGATCGACGACGGGTTAGGCAGCCCCGAGGTCGAGCTGTAGGTGAAGGCCGCGGCCCAAGAGGTTTTCGGGGAGCAGTCCTCGGAGTTCGCCGGCTTTCTGGTCCAGAGCGGCGTCTTCATGCAATCAGACATGCAACTGGGCTAGACGGACACCAGGACCTACACGCGCCCGCGAAGGCTTGAGCCGCGGTTGACATAACCGCGGCTCTGGTTTCTGGACGCATGTGGGGCGTTAGCGTGCCGCCTGACGGAGCGTTGGGCTGGCGCGGGCCGGTCGACCTTGGCTGGCTCAGGGGTTGACATGGCGCCGCGCGGCGGATAAAATGCTTGAGCTGCTAGTTATGACGGAAAGCCAAGGAGGTAGGCAGCCATGACGCTTCGATGCCGCGACACGGGTGGCTACTGCAACTGGGAGGGACGAGCCGACACGGAGGAGAAGCTGGTCAAGGAGGGTCTCCGGCATGTGGAGAAGGCCCACTACATGAAGCGGACGCGGGAGCTTGAGGAACACGTGCGCAGGTCGATCCGTGACGAGTAGGCAGAACGGCGGGATGCACGCCGGGCCGCCCCCGAAAGGGCGGCCCGTTCCATTTCGAGAGCTTGACGCGTCTTAGGGCCAGATGAGCTCGCCGTTCCTGTAGATGCGCGCCAGGAATTCGCTGGTGAAGGCCTCGTTCACGTCCACGGCCTTCTCCAGAGCCCCGAACTCCACCAAAGTGTCGGCCAGCTCCTGCCACTGCTCCTCGGTCTGCCAGCCCAGGCCGTTCTCCGTCGTCACCCTGCTGTAGGTGGCCCCGATCTCCGTGTCCAGCATGAAGTGCTGATGCTCGGCGTCCTCCTGCGGCGCGTATTTGAGGACGATCTCTACCGCCTCCTCCGGGTTATCGATGGCGTACTGGATGCCCCGCAGGGCCGCCTTCAGAAAGCGCTCCACCGTGTCGGGGTTGCTGGCGATGAAGTCCTCGTTGGAGATGTAGGTGAGGCCCAGGGTTGGCACGCCATAGTCGGCGGCCTGGAAGAGCGTCACCTCCTTGCCCTGGCGGCGGATGGTGTCGGGCTCGTTGGAGAGAAAGACGGGGTAGACGTCCACCTTTCCTTCGAGCAGGAGGGTCGGAGGCTGGTAACCGACGTTCACCGTCTTCACGCTGTTGGGGTCGACGCCATTCGCTTTCAAGATGGCATAGAAGTCGGGCGGCATGGTGTTGCGGAAGCCCACCGTCTTGCCCACCCAGTCGGTGGGGTCATCGATGCCGGAGTCGGCCAGCGCGACCCATCCCTGCTGGCCCGTCTGCCCGATGAGGGCGACGGCGACGATGGGGATGCCGGTCTCGGCGCGGCGCCGCAGCACCTGGGCGGCGTCGCCGGTGGCGAACTGGATCTTGCCCGCCGCCAGCAGTTGCACGTGCTGGGAGCCGTCCGAGTGCTGGATGTCGACGTCCAGGCCCTGCTCTTTGAAGAAGCCCTTCTCCTGGGCCACGTAGACGCCCACGAAGGGCAGGTTGGCCTGGGGCTTGAAGCCGGCCATGAAGGTCACCTTCTTGACCTCCACTGGTGTGGCTTCGGCGGCGGTCGTCGCCTCCGAAGCGGTGACGGCGGGGGTCGCCGTCTTTTCCTTCTCTTCGCCGCAGGCGGACAGGACGAGGGCGGTCGCAGCCAGGAGGGCCGCGACCAGCGACAGCCGTGTGAGGGTCAGGCGGGGCAGACGCATCGGTGACTCCTTTTTCAGCCAAAGGTGAAGTTGCGGGCCAGTTGACCGCCAGAAGGCATCCGGAGCCGCCGTCATATCCCCGCCGCCGACTCGTGCCAGAAGAGCAGGCGCCGCTCCAGGGCCGCCGTCAGCAGGTAGAGCCCGATGCCCAGGATTGCCAGGGAGAAGACGGCCCCGAAGGCCGTGTCCAGGTCCAGGTTGTTGTTCGCCACCTGGATCACCCGCCCCAGCCCGCGGTCGCCGCTGAACCACTCCGCCACCACGGCGCCGATGACGCTGAGAGGGATCGAGACCTTGAAAGCGGCGAAGAGGTAGGGGAGCGAACTGGGCACCCGCAGCT
>CAZSSQ010000020.1:332-21823 GCA_964609465.1 uncultured Dehalococcoidia bacterium | reverse complement strand
GAGATCAGCCGCAAGATCGCCGAGAAGAGGGCGCAAGGGGTCGATGTCATCTCCTTCGGCATCGGCGACCCGGACATCCCGACGCCGCCGCACATTGTCGACGCCCTGGTCGAGGCCGCGCGCGACCCAACACTGGCCGAGGGACAGAGTTGCTTAAGGTGAACGTCGTGCGACAGATGGCCGTGGGAAGGGCTTTCTCTTCGCCGACCCCCATCGCGTTTTTCTCGAGGACCTGAGCGAGCGGGTACGGCTGTACGAGGTGGTGTGCCAGTCAAAGGCACGTACCCGCCCCTCATCCTCAGAGCTGCGCTTGAGACGTGTCGCCTGGGTAGCGGCTGCGGAGCAGGATGGTGATGCCGCCGGGGCTTTCTCTTGTGCCCGGCGTCTCCCACATCGTCAGCTCAAAGTCATAGCCCGGCGCCCAGGCGAGGGTCACCGGTAGCCGTGGCGTCCTGCTGAGCGCGCTGTGAACGATGGCCTGTAGCGCCTCTCTAAGACCTTCCGGCCAGCTCATGAAGTAGTCCAGTTCACGATCCGAGCGCGCGATGCCTCGCTCTCTGAGTGGGTCGCTGAACGGCTTACCAGGCGCCACCCTGGTGGGATCGAGATGAGGTTGGTTGTCAGGGTGAAGAAGTGCGTTGGCCCGAGTCACCATGGTGTAGTAGGTAGACACGGCAATCCTCCTTTCTGCCAAGAAACGGGTCCGACGACTTCAGTAGTATAACCACTCTCAATTGAAGCGCAAAGAGCGATGTGCTACTATCACGCTGCAATCACTTCGGCGGCAATTCTATGTGTCCGTCTATTCACTTCGTAACGACCGCTGATGGCGTCCGTGTCGCCTACTGCGCCTATGGCGAAGGGTCTTCATTGGTATTCGTTCGCGGCTGGATCAGCCACCTGGAGATGATGTGGGAGGTTCCTGCCTTCCGCTCGTACTTCGAGGCGCTGGCGAGCCACCACAGGGTCGTGCGTTATGACGCCCGCGGCAACGGTCTATCCGACTGGGATGTGCCGGAGATCGATCTTGATGGGCTAGTCCTCGATCTAGAGGCAGTAGTCGACGTGCTCGCGCTGACAGACCTCACTATGTACGGGATGGGCCATGGCGGGCCGATCGCCGTCACCTATGCCGCCAGGCACCCGGAGCGCGTCGCCCGGCTGATTCTGGACGGAACCTACGCCCGCGGGGAGGAGATCACCAGTCCAGAGCAGCGGGAGGCCATGATCGCGGCGCTGTCCAAGCTCCGCTCTCTCCCTGGAGCCGCGTTCTCTTTGCTTGACTACCTCACCTATCCAGAACAAGAGCGGTTCCACCACCAACGAGTAGAGCGATCGCGCCGGTCAATCTCGGCCAATGCAGCGGCTCAACTCTACTCCCTGGTCTTTAGGATCGATGTGAGTGCTTTGCTCTCGGAGATACGAGCGCCTACACTGGTGCTGCACCGACGGCGGTGCCGCGCAGTGCCGTTCGAGCTGGGCCGGAAGCTGGCTTCCCTGATTCCGGGGGCCCAGTTCGTCGCTCTGGAAGGGACAGCCCAAAACCCCTGGGAGGAGGACGCGTCGGGAACCTTGGTCGCTATCGGCAACTTCCTGGGGATAGAGCTTAGGCTTGCTCCCTCTGCCATCGCCGATGTGAGCCCGGCCCCGCTGACGATCCTCTTCACCGACATGGAGGGCTCCACCACCCTCACCCAGCGTTTGGGCGACGCCAAGGCGCGAGAGGTTCTGCGTATCCATGAGCGCATCATGCGAGAGGCCCTCCGAGCCCACGGCGGTGCGGAAGTGAAAACCATGGGCGATGGCTTCATGGCCTCCTTCTCCTCGGCGACGCGGGCTCTCGAGTGCGCCATCGCCGTGCAGAGGGCCTTTGCCCGGCACAACGAGTCGGCGGAAGAGCCGATAAGTGTGCGTATCGGGCTCAACGCCGGCGAGCCAATAGCGGAGGAGGAGGACCTGTTCGGGACGGCGGTGATCCTGGCCGCCCGCATCGCCGCTAAGGCGGAGGGCGGGGAGATTCTGGCCTCGGACGTGGTGCGACAGCTCGTGGCTGGCAGGGGGTTCCTTTTTGCCGACCGAGGCGAGGCGACTCTGCGTGGGTTCGGAGAACAGGTGCGCCTATACGAGGTGAAGTGGAAGGAACCCGCATAGTGCAACTCGCCCGCCGCATTGAGAAGCTGCCGCCCTATCTCTTCGTTGAGATCAGCCGCAAGATCGCCGAGAAGAGGGCGCAAGGGGTCGATGTCATCTCCTTCGGCATCGGCGACCCGGACATCCCGACGCCGCCGCACATTGTCGACGCCCTGGTCGAGGCCGCGCGCGACCCGGTCAGGCACCGCTACCCGGAGACGGAGGGCCTGCCCGAGTTCCGGCGCGCCGTCGCTGGCTGGTACGAGCGGCGCTTCGGCCTCTCCTTCGACCCGAAGCGGGAGGTGCTGAGCCTCATCGGCTCCAAGGACGGCATCGGGCACGTCGCCCTCTGCTTCATCGACCCCGGCGACCTGGCGCTGGTGCCGGACCCTGGCTACCCGGTGTACGCCGTCGGCACTCTCTTCGCCGGCGGCGAGCCCTACTACCTGCCCCTGCGCGAGGAGAACGGCTTCCTGCCCGACCTGGACGCCGTGCCGGCGGACGTGGCCCGTCGGGCGAAACTGCTCTGGCTCAACTACCCCAACAACCCCACCGGCGCCGTGGCCGGCCTCGACTTCTTCGAGCGGGCGGTGGCCTTCGCCCGTCGCCATGACCTGGCCGTCTGCCACGACGGCCCCTACAGCGAAGTGGCCTTCGATGGCTACCGGCCGGTGAGCTTCCTCCAGGCCGCCGGCGCCCGCGAGGTTGGGGTGGAGTTCCACTCCCTCTCTAAGACCTACAACATGACGGGCTGGCGCATCGGCATGGCGGTGGGCAACGCCGCGATGATCGATGCCCTCATGCGGGTGAAGTCGAACCTGGACTCAGGGGTGCCCCAGGCCATCCAGCGCATGGCCATCGCCGCCCTGGAGGGCCCCCAGGACTGCATCGAGGCGCACAACGCCGTCTACCAGCGCCGCCGAGACCGCCTGGTCGAGGCGCTGCGGGTCTTGGGCCTGTCGGTGCAGCCGCCGAGGGCCAGCCTCTATGTCTGGGCGCGCGTCCCCCAGGGCTACACCTCGATGGAGTTCGCCACCCGCCTGCTGGACGACGTGGGCGTGGTGGTGACGCCGGGCGTCGGCTACGGCGCGGCCGGCGAGGGCTACGTGCGCCTCTCCCTCACCATCCCCGACGACCGGCTCGAAGAGGGACTGCGGCGGCTGCGGGGGTGGAGTGCGGATCCCCTTACGACCTGACTCCCTCCCGCCTTCGTGGTATTCTGTCAAGCGGAGGTGAGGCTCTCATAGCCAATCGTCTTCACTCCACTGCTGAGCCCGAGGAGCGGGCCTACCTCGTTGCCGTCGAGCTCAAGGGCGACGGGTCAGGTCGCGTGACGGACCGCCCTGCCATGCCGGCAGGCAGGCGCTGGGACCCCCAGAGCTCCCTGGAGGAGCTGGCGCTCCTGGCCGAGACGGCTGGCGCCTGCGTGGTCGGGCGCGCCGTGCAGAGGCTCCAGCGGCCGCACCCGGCCCACTACGTGGGTAGTGGCAAGCTGGCCGAGATCAAGGCGGAGCACGGGCGCACTCACTACACCCTGATCATCTTCGACGACGAGCTCACGCCGTCGCAGCAGCGCAACCTGGAGAAGGCCCTCCAGGTCAAGGTGCTGGACCGCACGGCCCTCATCCTGGACATCTTCGCCCGGCGGGCCCGAACCCGCGAGGGGCGTCTGCAGGTGGACCTGGCGCAGGCCCAGTACCTCCTGCCCCGTCTGGCCGGCCAGTGGAGCCACCTGGAGCGTCTCGAGGGGCACATCGGCACCCGCGGCCCCGGCGAGACGCAGTTGGAGACGGACCGACGGCTGGTCCGCACCAAGATCGGCCGCCTGAAGAAGCAGCTCGAGGCGGTGCGGCGCCAGCGGGCCCTCTACCGGCGGCGCCGTGCCCGGACGGGCGTGCCCGTGGTGGCTCTGGTCGGCTACACCAACGCCGGCAAGAGCACCCTCATGCGCTCCCTCTCGGGGGCGGACGTCTTCGTGGAGGACCTGCTGTTCGCCACCCTGGACCCCCTGACGCGGCGCATCGTCCTGCCCGGCGGGCACCGGGTCCTGCTGACGGACACGGTGGGCTTCATCCAGAAGCTGCCCACCCAGTTGGTGGCGGCCTTCCGGGCCACCCTCGAGGAGCTATCGGAGGCTGACCTGCTGCTGCACGTGGTCGACATAACGCATCCCAACGCCGCCGAGCAGTCGGAAGCTGTAGAGCGGACCCTGGCTGAGCTGGAGGTGGCCGACAAGCCCCGGCTCACTGTCCTCAACAAGGTGGACCGCCTGGCCCGTCGCGACGGCTCGCCGCTGCGGGGCCTGGGCGACCTGGCGGAGTACGAGCTGTCGTTGAGCGTGCACCGGCCCGATGCCCACCTCATCTCCGCCCTGCGAGGCTGGGGGCTGGGAGAGGTGACGGCCCGCATCGAGGGGCTCCTCTTCGAGGAGGCGGTGTCGGCCGCGGAGCGGGAGCGGCCAGCGGCGGGCCGCGCCGGGTAAGGGTGCGGCACCCCATACGGGGTACCGGCGAAGGACATCAACCGAAGCTCATTAACCGAAGGCCAGGCTTACCTGCCCGCCGGCAGGCGGGAGCCTGGCCTTCGCGCCGATTGGTTAGGCGGGGCTCACTCGCCCAGGAGGGTGGTGTAGCCGAGCGCTAGCACCTCCTCCACGTACTCGGAGCGCCACCCGGCGTTGGGGATGCGCAGGCCCTGTTCACGGAACCAGCGCTGGTAGTTGAGGTACTCTTCCTCCAGGCGCCGCCGCCAGGCGTCCTCCTCGGCGAAGACCTCCGGTGCCACCTCTTCCAGGCGCCGTTCCATGTCCTCAGGGTCGATGTCCAGGTCTTCCTGCCAGTAGTCGGCCAGGTACTCCAGGCAGTCCTCCAGGTCCTTGCGGCAGTCGCTTATGAGGAGGGTCATCATGTGCTCCTGGTCGATGTGGCGGGCGCGAAGGCGCAGCTCCCTGGCGCAGGACTCACAGACGGCGACCAGCTTGCGGGCGTCGCAGTCCTCCTTGCGCGTGCAGTCCTGGCAGCGTGGGGCGTAGTCAGCGGCGGAGGGGGAGCGCGAGTAGCCAGCTACGACGGACGTGTTCAGGGTGCCGCAGCGGGGGCAGGAGATCTTGTTCGCGAAGATGTCATTGATAGTCTTGCTCCAGTCGATCTGCACTGTGACACCTCGCGCTGCTGCACCGACGCTGAGAAGATCATACAGTGTCTGGGGGGCCTGTCAACTTGGGCGTCTGCGCGTGACCGGTCGCGCAGGTTTGCTCCTGCGTGCTGTCCCTGCTGCTGACGGGCAGGGGCCTCAGCCTGCGGGGGAGCACCTTGACAGGGTGGAGGTGCTCTCACTAGCATGGCCTCAAGCCAGGTGGCGGGGCTCAAGCAGGATGGTTGGGTGCAGGCAGGTGGGGCGTGCGATACCTGCGTAGGCTCGCGCTATTCCTCTTCGTAGTTGCTCTCCCCGTGACCCTCGTCACCACCAACGTGCGTTTCGCGGCCGACGAGGGCCGCCTCTACGAGTACGGCTTCGGCAGGTACGACGTGGAGGCTCGGACCGGCTTTCCAGAAGAGGAGATCTCACGCGTCGGGCAGGAGCTGCGTCGTTACTTCAACAACGACGAGGGAACGATCAACATCCTGGTCGAGGAGGGAGGCCGCGAGGTTTCCTTCTTCAACGCCCGGGAGACGGCCCACCTCCGCGACGTGAAGGACCTTTTCCAGATCACCTTTCGGGTTCAGGAGCTGAGCATCGCCTACGTGTTCACCTATGTCGTGGGGGTGTTCATCTGGGCCCGGGAGGGGTCCCTGCGACGCCTGGCGATTCAGGTTCTGGCCGGCTCGCTGGTGGCCATCGCTGTCATCCTGGCCCTGGGGGCCGTGGCGCTGCTTGGCTTCGAGCGCGCCTTCGAGGAGTTCCACTTCATCGCCTTCAGCAATGATCTCTGGCGGCTGGACCCTCGGACTGACCACCTCATCCAGATGTTCCCCGAAGACTTCTGGTTCGACGCCACCATGCTGGTGGGCTTGCTCACCCTGGCTGAGGCGGCCGTCCTGGCCCTCGCCTCCGGCCTCTATCTGGGGCTGACGCGCCGGCGGCTGACGGTGGTCCTGACGCCCAGCCAGCAGCACGCCTGAGAGCGCAGCCCGGCAATCACATCAGAAGAGGGGAGCCTTCTCGCTCCCCTCGTCTGTCGGTGCCGGGCGTTGGCGCTAGTGAGGTATGTCGCAGATGTTACAGGTGCCGGTGGCGCACGAGGCGCCGGGGCTGCCTCCCACGGGCATCATTGAGCCGTCCTCTCCCTTAGATAAGGAGGCGAAGAGGGAGAGGACGCGGTTGGCCCCCGGGTGCCCGCTGGGGCAGGTGGCCGTCTCCTCGGCGCGGCTCATCGAGCGCAGCAGCTCGAACTTCTGGTTGCAGGTGGGGCAAAAGTACTCGTAGAGCGGCATCGCCTGTTCCTACCTCCTCGCAATTGATTCTAACATCGCTTCGTCTGAGGGGTCAAGGCGTGCGACGGCGCTCCGCGGGATGGGCAGACGAAGGGCGGTGCTCTGGTATCTGCGGGCGGTGAAGCCAGCAGCCAGCATAACTCCCGAAGGCCAGGCTTAAGCCGGGCCTTCCGGACGCTCTTGCGGTGCGTGACGGGTCCGCGCGCGATCATGTTTGCCGTGGCTCGGGGGCGGGTCTATAATGGCCCTGCAATGAACGAAGACGGCCGATCCCAAAGCGAGGCGTTGTTGCGCTGCCCCAGGTGTGGCAGCTCCCAGGACCGCGAGGACAACTTCTGCCGCCGCTGCGGCGCAGCCCTTCACGCCAGTCGCGTCCCCATGATTCGCGACGAGCGGTCCTATGCGCCTGTGCCCTGGCGGGGGGCGATGCCCGTAGTGGTGCGCGGGGCTGCTGTGGTGGCTGCGGGCACCCTGGCCGAGGCGGTCCTGCGCCGGCTCGTCGCTCGCGCCCTGCAGGGGCGTGGCCGTCCGTCCGACCAGCCTGTCCGGCAGGCAGATCGACGGGCTCGGCTACCGGCGCGCCGGCAGCCCGAGAAGGCGGAGGTGGTGGAGCCCCCCGAGCCCGCCGGCGCCGGCGACCACGTGGTCAGCGAGACTTTTCTCTTCCGGCGGGTGCGACTGCGGCATCGGGGCGGGCCCGGCGAATAGCCGGGCGCGGCGTTCGCACTTCGAGAAGCATACAGAGGGGCGTGGCTGGGAGCTGCGCCCTTCCTGCCCTAGAGGGAGCTGATCATGGCGAACGTGGTGCTGGTCGTGGACATGTTGCGGGGGTTCTTGGAGGAGGGCTACCCACTCTACTGTGGCGAGTCGGCGCGGCGCATCATCCCCCGCGTCCGCCGACTGGTGGAAGAGGAGAAGGCCCGCGGCTCCCATGTAATCTTCGTTTGCGACAACCATGCCCCCGATGACAAGGAGTTCGAGATGTTCCCGCCCCACTGCGTCCGCGGCAGCGTGGAGGCGGAGGTGATACCGGAGCTGGCCGACCTGGCGGAGGACATCCTGCCCAAGACCCGCTACAGCGCCTTCTATGGCACGGCGCTGGAACAGAGGCTGCGTGAGCTCTCGCCGGAGAAGGTTATCGTCTGCGGCGTCTGCACCGACATCTGCGTCCTCCACACAACGGCGGACGCCCGCAACCGCGACTACCCGGTCGAGGTGCGGGCCGACTGCGTCGCCAGCTTCGACGAGGAGGCACATCGATTCGCCCTCCGGCACATGGAGAAGATCCTGGGGGCCCAGGTGGTGGCCCCCGCCCAGGAGAGGCAGTGAAGGACCTCGTCTTCCCCATAGCTGATGCCGTCCTCAAAGGCGATACGGCCGACATCTACTTTCTACGCGCCTGCGAGGTGCTGGAGCGCGAGGGTGTGAACCCCCGCGCCACCATGGAGGTCTTCCCCAGCCGCGACGGCATCCTTTGCGGGATGAGGGAGGCGCTGGCCCTCCTGCGTCGGGTGCTCCCCCCCGACGCCGAGGTCTGGGCCCTGGAGGAGGGGCAGCCCTTCAGCCGCAAGGAGGTGGTGCTGCGCATCACTGCCCCCTATCTCTCCTATGGCATCTATGAGACGGCCCTCCTGGGCTTCCTGGCCCACGAGAGCGGCTGGGCGACGGCCGCCCGCCAGTGCACGGAGGCCGCCGGCGACATCCCCGTGGCGAGCTTTGGCGCCCGGCACGTGCACCCCGCCGTCGCGCCCTACATGGACTACGCGGCCATAGTGGGGGGCTGCGCGAGCGGCTCGACGCCCGAAGGCGCCCGCCTGGCCGGCGTCGCACCCTCCGGCACGATGCCCCACGCCATGATCATCTGCTTCGGCGACACGGTGCGGGCGGCGATAGCCTTCGACCAGCACATGCTACCGGACGTGCCCCGCATGGTGCTGGTGGACACCTTCCGCGACGAGCCCCAGGAGTCGGTGGCGGTGGCCCAGGCTCTGCGAGAGCGGCTGAACGGCGTCCGCCTGGACACCCCAGGCGAGCGCGGCGGCGTCACCTCGGACCGGGTGAAGGAGGTGCGGGCCCACCTGGACCTGGCCGGGTTCCCCTGGGTGCGGATCTTCGTCAGCGGCGGCGTCACCCCCGACCGCATCCGCGAGATACGGGAGGCGGGGGCGCCTGTAGACGGCTTCGGCGTCGGCAGCTACATCACCAGCGCCCGCCCCATCGACTTCACCGCCGACCTCCATGAGATTGAGGGCAAGCCCATCGCCAAGAGGGGCCGCATCCCCGGCATCACCCCCAGCCCGCGATTGGGGCGCGTCCTGTAGGAGCCTGCGTCCATATGAAGGGCATCACTGCCCGTGCGGGTCCTCGTGGTCGTTCATCGGAGATGTAGTGTGGTATCATCTGCCGCATGCCTGGGCGGCTACAGCAGCGGCTTGGATACGAAGGAGCGGCTGGCGTTCCTGGAAGGAGCCATCAATGGCTAGGAGATGGGTTGTTTTCCTTGTTCTATTTGCCTCTCTTGCCGCTTTTGTTGCGAGCTGTGGCAAAGAAGAAGCCCTCCGCCTGACTTTCACCCACGGCGTCGCCAGCGGTGACGTCACGAGCACCAGCGTCATCCTCTGGACGAGCGTAGACGGAGAGGGGGAGGTCACGGTTGAGGTGGCCTCCGACGAGCGGTTCGAGCAGGTGTCAACCAGCGAAAAGCTACCGGCTGAGGCAGAGGGCGACTTCGTAGTGAAGGCGTCCATCAATGGCCTGCAACCCGGCAGGCGCTACTTCTATCGCTTCCTTTCCCCGGACGGCAGCACTAGCCCCACCGGCACCTTTCTAACCGCTCCCATGGAAGACGTTGCCCGCGATGTCGTCTTCGCCTATTCGGGCGATTCGGCCGCCCATCTCAAGCCCTTTACCCTCTTATCCACGGTGCGCCGGGATGACCCCGACTTCTTCATCTACCTAGGTGATACGGTCATTGCCGACCCCGAGATCGAGGGCGTACCACCTGCCACGACCCTGGACGCCTACCGCGAGCTCTATAAGGTCAATCGGGAGGATGAACACCTGCGCGGCCTGCTGGCTGCTACCTCTACCTACGCTATCTGGGATGACCACGAGGTGGTGAATGACTTCGCTGGACAAACGGTGGACGCTGCCATGATGGCCGCCGGCCGCCAGGCGTTCTTCGAGTACATGCCTATCCGCCAAAGCCCGGACGACCCCAACCGGCTGTACCGAAGCTTTCGCTGGGGGAAGGACGTGGAGCTGTTCATCCTGGATGAGCGCCAGTACCGCAGCGCCGAGGCCTTCTGTCTGGACCAAGAGGGCCAAGTGGTGCCGCTTCCCACCCTCACGGGAGACGAGGCCTGCCTGGCAAGCCTGGGCGACCCTTCGCGCACCTTCCTGGGCAGGGAACAGGTGGAGTGGCTAGAGCAGGCCCTGCTGGCATCGCAGGCCAAGTTCAAGTTCATCATCAGCGAGGTGCCTGTGAGCAAGTTCCTGTTCCTCCCTTACGACCGCTGGGAGGGCTACGCCGCCGAGCGAGAGGAGATGCTGAACTTCATTAGCAATAACGGCATCGATAACGTTATCTTTCTGGTGACCGACCTCCACGCTGCTCTGGTCAACACCCTCGAAAATGGCTCCAAGGAGATAATCGTAGGCCCGATAGCCAGGGAGACGCTTGGCGAGGAGCTGGAAAACCTCGGCGTGTCGGTTGAGGTCCTGGAAGGGCTTCTCCCTGATATCGAGTACTACGACCTCAAGACCTACAACTACGGTCTGGTGCGGGTGCTAGCCCGCGAGACGCCGGCTCGGGTGATCATCGACATCAAAGATGTGGGAGGGAACGTCCTCAACACGGTGGAGATAACGGAGGAGTGAGGCCGTGTCCTACAGCGCCACCGCGGCCCCATCGCCCAGCAAGACGCTGAGGGACTCCCTCAGTCCCAGACAGGCGCCCGCCGTGGGTAACACCGTTCCCACGTCGCCAGCACACTGCCGGCGGATGATCAAGGAGCATCCCCAAAGGCCTTGACACTGCCCACGGCGAGTCGGGATAATTCGGTGCGTTCCGGTACGCACTTCCTCCGGGCTACGGACGGCCGGCGGGGCGGGGCTCCTGCCTGCACAAGCCTGGACCGGCGACGCCGGCCTGAGGCCACCTTCTCCGAGGGTTTTGCCTCATGCGGGCAAGGATGCCACTTGCCACGCTGCCCGTGCTGCTCCTCGCCGTTCTCCTGGCGACGGGGCGTCAGGCGGCGGCCGAAGAACTCCTTGTCAACGGGGATTTCAGCCAGGGCGGCGATGGCTGGACGGCCGACCCCAACCTCGGCTTCGAGATCGACTGCGCGGGGCATACGGCTGATCCCGGCGCCAGGCTATACCTGGGGGACAATGGTGGGGAAGGCTCGCTCGTCTCCGACGCTGTCCCCATTGAGCCAGGCGGAGAGTATGAGGCGAGCGGCTACGACCGCCTCGCCGCCGGCGCCGACCAGCCGCCTGAACTGCTCCTTGCTCTGGCCTTCTACGAGACGGTGGACGGCGCTGGCTTGCCGTCGCAGGAGAATGTGTCTCCCCCTCTCCCACTCCCCCCCGATGACTACAGCCGTATCAGCGTCGGTGGCACGGCACCGCAGCAGGCCCGCTCCGCCCGCCTGCGGGTAACGCTCTCGGCTTCAGGCCCGGCCTCAGCTTGCGTGGACGATCTGAGTCTTGTAGGGCCAGCGCCCTCGCCTACCGAGACGCCCTCGCCCACCATTCCGGCGCCCTCGTCAACGCCTGCCTCTTCCCCCACCCCGACCGTGAGCCCTACGGCCACGGAGGTTCCCATGCCTTCTGGGTCGATCCTGAACGGCGGCTTCGAGGAAGGGGTGGAGGACATGCCCGCCGCCTGGCACAAGTTCGGCGGCTTCCTCTACCGCTCCGCCGCCTTTTCTCGTTCTGGCTCCTTCGCCGGCGCCTTCTCTTCCTCCACCGACTCCACCAAGTGGGTCTACCAACCTTTCTCCGTGGACCCCAGCCGCTCGTACGCCTTCCACGGGTTCGTTCTTAAGAACGGCCCGCCAGAATCCACCGCGCTGCTCCGCATCTCCTGGTACTCGTCCCCGGACGCCTCCGGCTCCAGCCTTGACAGTATCGATTCTCCGGAGTCTCTTTCTGGCAGTGATCCTTCCTTCCGCTATCTCTCCACGGGCTCGGTGACGGCCCCGGAGGAGGCCCATTCCGCCCGCGCCCGCGTCGTTCTCGTCCCCGCCTCGGCTGCTTCTGAGACCATCTACCTGGACGACTTCGCCCTCGAGGAGACGGCCCCTCCCACACCTACGCCGGAGCCCACGGCAACGGCCACCCCCACGCCTTCTGAGACGGCGACACCGACTCCTGCATCCCCGGAGGCTGCTTCGCTGGCGGCTCCCATGCCCCGCGGCCGGCTGCTGAACGGCGGCTTCGAGGAAGGAGTGGAGGCCACCCTCGCCGCCTGGCAGAAGTTCGGCGGCTTCCTCTCCCGCTCCACCGCCTTCCCTCGCTCCGGCTCCTTCGCTGGCGCCTTCTCCTCCGACACTACCTTCACCAAGTGGGTCTACCAACCCCTCTCCGTGGACCCCGGCCGCTCCTACGCCTTCCACGGGTTCGTTCTCAAGAACGGCCCGCCAGAATCCACCGTCCTGCTCCGCATCTCCTGGTACTCGTCCCCAGACGCCTCCGGTTCCAGCCTCGGCAGTATCGATTCTCCGGAGTCTCTTTCTGGCAGTGATCCTTCCTTCCGCTATCTCTCCACGGGCTCGGTGACGGCTCCGGGGGAGGCCCATTCCGCCCGCGCTCGCATCGTTCTCGTCCCCGCCTCGGCTGCTCCTGGGACCATCTACCTGGACGACTTCGCCCTCGAGGAGACGGCCTCTCCTACGCCGGCCAGTGGCGGCGAGCCGGAAGAGGCCGCGTCGCCGGGAAGGCAAGCGGCCGCTACAGGTGGGCCTGAGCCCTTGCCCGGGCCCTCCGCGAGAAGCGGAGCCGAATCTGAGGAGGGCGTCCGGTCACCGAGGCTGGCCTCTGCCGCGTCGGCGACGCAGACCCGCGAGGGTCGCGCGTACGAGGATTCGCCTTATGCGGTCAAGATAAGCGAGGTGCTGGCCAACGCTGGAGCTGGCCTCGATGACGCCGCCCACGAGTGGGTCGAGCTGTACAATGCGGGGCCGGAAAGCGTCGAGTTGGGCGGCTGGAGCCTGGCCGACAACGTGGCCGCCGACACTCTGCCGCCGGCGGCGCTTCCGCCAGGAGCGTACGCCGTCGTAACGGCGTCACCCGATTTCCAGCGCCAGCACCCGGCTTTCCAGGGCGCACTCCTCGTCCTGGCGGACGGCAGGATCGGCAACGGCCTGGCCAACGAAAGCGACCGTCTCCTCCTTCTCGATGCAGAGGGCCGGCCTGTGGACGCCCTCTCATACGGCCTGGACCGGGAGTTCTTTGAGCCGCCGGCGCCGGCAGTGCCGCCCGGCCACAGCCTGGAGCGCTTTCCGCCAGACCGCGACACGGATACCGCCGCCGACTTCCGCGATAGCGCTCACCCCTCGCCGGGGACAGGCACTTTGGGGGTGCTCACTTTCACGCCCACGCCTTCGCCTGTCTCAGAGGTGCGGGGCCAGGCGCTGGCCGTGGCTGGGAGCGGTAGCGGCTTCTCGTGGCCCTGGCTGCTGCTGGCCGCAGGCCTCGTCTTTGTCGGTGGTACTGGGGCGGGCGTTGCCGGCGTCCTTTTCTGGCTGGCGCGCGGGCGGCGCTCCTGAGCCATCGCCTTGCCGCCCTAGAAAGGGTTCTCTATAATCGATTCAAACACGGGCGAAGGAGAGCGGCGGTCCAGGGAAACCAGGCCAGCAAAGACCGCAGGCGGCTGCCGAAAACTATCGCTATCGACGGGCCAGGGGCGTCCGGCAAGAGCGATGTCGGGAATCTCGTGGCCCGCAGGCTTGGCTATCTCTTCCTCGACACAGGGGCTATGTACCGGGCCCTGACGTGGCTGGCCCTCCGGCGCGGGCTGGACCCCGAGGACGAAGAGGCCATGGCCCGGCTGGCCGCCGAGACCACGATGGAGGTTAGTCAGCCGCCACCGGGAAGAGGCGAACGCTGGCGCGTCCGTGTAGACGGCGAGGACGCCACACCTCACCTGAGGACGCCCGAGGTCGAGGCTAGCGTCTCGCTGGTTTCCCGTGTGCCGGCGGTGCGGAAGGCGCTGGTGCGCCTCCAGCGCCGGGTGGCACAAAGAGGTCCCACCGTCATGGCGGGTCGTGACATCGGCACCGCTGTCCTCCCCCACGCCGATCTGAAGGTCTACCTGGACGCCTCTCGGGAGGAGCGAGCCCGCAGGCGCCGGCAGCAGTTGGCCTTGAAGGGGCCCAGTCCCTCCCTCGAGAGCGTGCTGGCAGACCTGGAGAAGCGTGACGTCATCGACAGCAGCAGGTCGGTATCGCCTCTGCGCCCGGCGGCGGACGCTGTCATTATCAACACCGACGGCCTCAGCCTGGAGGAGGTCGTGGAGAGGGTGCTATCCTTGGTGGAGGCGTGAGCTTGATCGTCCCCCTCTTCTACTGGCCGAGCTGGCTCCTGGTCCGCCTCATCCTGGCCGTCTATGCCCGGGTGGAGGTGGTCGGTGCCGAGAACGTGCCCCGCCGGGGTGGGGTCATTGTCGTGTCTAACCACCTGAACAACGCCGACCCTGGACTGGTGGGGGTCTTCATGCGGCGGCGGGTCGTGTTCATGGCCAAGGATGAGATGTTCCACTGGCCAATCTGGGGCCTCTACGTTCGCTTGATCGGCGCTTTCCCCGTGCGCCGCTTCGAGGCCGACCTGAAGGCCCTGCGACGGGCGGTGCAGGTCGTGCGCCGCGGCCAGGCCCTGGTCATGTTCCCGGAAGGCACGCGCAGCAAGACAGGCTCAATGAGCCGGGGTCACCCTGGCACAGCCATGGTGGCCCTCCGAACTGGCGCTCCCATCTTGCCTGTGGCCGTCACGGGCACCGAGGTAGTGCGCCTCCCCAGCGCCTTCCTGCGCCCCTTCCGCCGCACCAAGGTTCGGTTGGTGGTGGGCCAGCCCTTCTTTCTGCCCTCGGTTGGCCGTCCCAGGACTGAGGACTTCGAGCGCTGCACCGACATCATCATGGGCCGCGTCGCTGCAATGCTGCCGCCGCAGTACCGCGGCTACTACCAGGACAAGGTGCCACCGCCCACTGAAGCCCCGGTGCAGCAGGCGAAGGCGATCTAGGCAGAGAGGAAACCATGGAGATCATCAAGGCCCGTGACATGGGCTTTTGTTTCGGAGTCCGGCGGGCCGTCGAGATGATGGAAGAGGCGGCCCGGCAGACCGGCTCCCTGACCACCCTGGGCTCCACCGTGCACAACCGTCAAGTGGTGGAGGGGCTGCGCCAGCAGGGGATTGAAGTGGTGGCTGATCTCGATGAGATCAACGGCCGGCCGGTCGCCATCACCGCCCACGGCGTAGGCCCCCAGGTGAAGGAGGCCCTGAATCGGCTGGGCATACCCGTCATCGACACGACCTGTCCCATCGTCACCCGCTCTCAGCAGTGGGCCAAGCGCCTGGCAAAGGAGGGCTTTGCCGTCATTGTCTTCGGTGATCCAGATCACAAGGAGGTGCGGGGCGTCCTGGGTTGGGCCGGCGGCCGGGGCATCGCCATCGCCGACGAGGCGGATCTGGACCGCCTGCCCGAAGACCTGCCTTCGCGCATCGGCGTCCTCTCGCAGACTACCCACACCGAGGCGCGCTTCGCCGCCTTCGTCCGGCACCTGTTCGAGACGCGTATGGAGCGCATCAGTGAGCTGAGGGTCATCAACACCCTCTGCAACGCCACCACCAGCCAGCAGGCGGCCGCCCAGGAGCTGGCCCGGCGGGTCGACCTGATGATCGTCATCGGCGGGCGTGAGAGTGCCAACACTCGCCACCTGGCCGAGGTGTGCCGCGAGGAGGGTGTTGAGACCCACCACATCGAGACGGCGGACGAGATCGAGCCCCAGTGGCTGGCTGGCCGCGGGCGGGTGGGCGTCACGGCTGGCGCCTCCACCCCTGACTTCGCCGTGGATGAGGTGATAGCGCGCCTGGAAGCGGCACCTCGAACCTGAGAACGACGGAGGATATGTTCTGACGCCCGGCTCAGAGGCTTGCACGTGGCGGGCCCTGGGCTAAAATGCGTCGGGACGTGTCAAACCGGTGCCTCCGGGCAAATCTGCGTAGCGGGAGGAGAGGGAAGCGCTCGTGTGCGGCATCATGGGCTATGTAGGCCCGAGACAGGCGGCACCCCTCCTTTTGGAAGGCCTCAGCCGCCTGGAGTACCGGGGCTATGACAGCGCTGGCATCGCTGTCCTCGATGACACAGGCGACCTCCGCGTCAGCAAGCGCGTCGGCAAGCTCAGCGAGCTGGTTCTCTCCCTGGAGGGGCAAGCCCCGTCCGGTCGCCTGGGGATCGGGCACACCCGTTGGGCCACCCACGGCCGGCCCAGCCAGGACAACGCCCACCCCCAGCAGGACTGCTCCGGCGACATCGTAGTCATCCACAACGGCATCGTAGAGAACTACCTGACCCTCAAGCGCGACCTTCAGGCCGCAGGGCACCGCTTCACCTCAGAGACGGACACGGAGGTCATCCCTCACCTCATCGAGAGCCACCTGGCGGAAGGCGAAGACTTGGTAGCCGCCGTGCGCCACACCGTCGCCCAGATTGAGGGTGCCCACGCCATCGTTGTCATGAGCCGCCGTGAGCCGGGGGCGCTGGTGGCGGCGCGAGTGGGCAACGCCGGCGGCGTGACGGTGGGCTACGGCCAGGACGAGATGTTCGTGGCCAGCGACCTGCCTGCGCTGCTGCCTCATACCCGTCGAGTCGTCTTCCTGGCCGACCGCGAGGTAGCCCTCCTCCGCCGCTCCGGCGCCGACTACTGGTCGGCCGCGGGCGAGGTGCTTGCGCTGGAGCCCCAGACCCTGCCCTATGACCCGGTGACCGCCGCCAAGGGCGTCTACAAGCACTTCATGCTCAAAGAGATCATGGAGCAGCCGGAGGCCATCCTGGACACCATCCGCGGCCGTGCCCAGTTCGAGCCGCCGGCCGTGGAGCTGGAAGAGGTGCCCCTCTCGGATCAGGATCTCCGCTCACTGAAGCGGGCTGTCCTGGTGGGGATGGGCACCAGCCTTCACGCCGCGATGGTCGGTCGCCACTACTTCGAGCACATCGCGGGCCTCCCGGCCGAGGTAGACAACTCCTCCGAGTTCCGCTACCGGGACCCCCTCGTCGGGCCCGACACCCTGGTGGTGTCCATCGGCCAGTCGGGGGAGACGGTGGATACGCTGGCGGCCATGGCCGAAGCCGCGAGCAAAGGGGCCCGCCAGGTGACCATCTGCAACGTGGTGGGGAGTCAGGCCACGCGCGTCGCCGAGGGGGTTGTCCTCACACGCTGCGGCCTGGAGATCGCCGTCGCCAGTACCAAGACCTTCACCTCGGCCATCGCTGCCCTCTATCTCCTGGCCTGCCACCTGGCTCGCCGCCGCGGCAACCTGGACGATCTACAGTTGGCGGGTCTGCTGGACCCTCTGGCGAGAATCCCCCACCTGGTGGGAGAGGTCCTCAAGCAGGACGCAGAGTTCGAACGGCTGGCCCATCTCTTCTTCCGACAGCAGAACTTCCTCTTCCTGGCCCGGGGCATCCAGTATCCCATCGCCATGGAGGGAGCTCTCAAGCTCAAGGAAGTGAGCTATATTCACGCCGAGGGCTATCCCGCAGGCGAGATGAAGCACGGCCCTATCGCCCTCATCGACCAGAGCATGCCGGTGGTGGCCATCGCCGTGCGCGATGGGCTGTACGACAAGATGCTCGCCAACATCGAACAGGTGAAGGCCCGGGACGGCGTAGTCATCGCCCTGGCCACGGAGGGGGATACGGAGATAGCGGGCAAGGTAGACCATGTCATCTACCTGCCCCAGACGTCGCCGCTTCTGATGCCCATTCTGGCGGCGGTGCCTCTCCAGCTCCTGGCCTATCACATCGCGCTGCGCCGGGGCTGCGACGTGGATCAGCCTCGCAACCTGGCCAAGACCGTCACGGTGGAGTAGCGAAATGGGCGGCGAAAGAAGCAGAAAAGGGGCCCTCTCCGTCCCCTAAGAAAGAGTAGGGCTTACCCCTATACTGAACCGGCGGTTCCCTCCGTGATATAATACAGGGCCCTGTAGTGGGCCCGCTGGGCCCGACAGCGTCGGTTGGCTGGCGCTTTGGCCGTATTCCCGAGGCCGCGAGGCTGTACGTGGAGGGCTGCTTCCATGAAGAATAATAAGGCCATAGTCTGGTTCCAGGAGGTCGGCAAGGACGACGGAGCCCTGGTGGGAGGTAAAGGGGCAAACCTGGGTGAGATGACACAGGCCCAGATCCCAGTGCCGCCCGGATTTATAGTCACATCCCCCACCTATTTCCGGTTCCTCGATGCCTCCGGTCTTCGCCCGTTGATTGAACGGGCTCTGGCAGGCCTGGACGTCCACAACAACGATGCCCTCCAGCAGGCCTCGCGACAGATCAAGCAGCTGATCGTTGACGCGCCGGTGCCGGAGGAGGTGGCCGGCGAGATCAAGGCGGCCTATCGGCAGCTTGGCAGGGGCGCTGTAGCGGTGCGCAGCTCGGCCACAGCCGAGGACCTCCCCAGCGCCTCCTTTGCCGGCCAGCAGAGCACCTTCCTCAACATAGAGGGTGAGGACAACGTCGTTGAGGCGGTCAGAGCGTGCTGGGCCTCGTTGTTCGAGGCCCGAGCTATCTTTTACCGCGTCGAGAACGGCTTCGAGCACATGAAGGTGGGTATCGCGGTACCTGTCCAGCACATGATCCAGTCGGAGCGCTCCGGCGTCATGTTCACCGTCGAACCCAACACCAGCGATGCGACGAAGATCTATATTGAAGCCGTCTGCGGGCTGGGCGAGGCTATCGTCTCCGGCGAGGTCACCCCGGATGAGTACACAGTCGACAAGAAGAGCCTCCAGATCTTGAGCTCCAAAGTCGCCACCCAGGAACGGCAACTGGTTCGCCGCAAGAGCGGTGAGGGGGAAGAGTTGGACACCAACGTCTGGGTGGAGGTGCCCGCCGCCCTGCGCGGGAGCCGGAAGCTCACCGACGATGAGGTCGTGAAGCTGGCGGAGATCGCCCGTCGCCTAGAGCAGCACTACGGCCTACCCCAGGACATTGAGTGGGCCAAAGAGGATGCCCATTTCTACCTCGTCCAGACCCGCCCTGTGACCACCATCCGCGAGGCGGAGGAGTGGAAGGCCGTCGAGGAGACGGCGCCCGTACTCCTGAAGGGCTCCCCGGCCAGCCCCGGCGTTGAAGCCGGCCCGGTCAAGATCGTCGTGGACGCCTCCGAGATCGGCAAGGTGGAGAAGGGGGACATCCTTGTGGCTGAGATGACCACACCCGACTTCGTGCCGGCCATGAAGCGGGCGGCGGCCATCATCACGGACCGCGGCGGGCGCACCGCCCACGCCGCCATCGTCAGCCGCGAGCTGGGCATCCCCTGTGTGGTGGGTACTGGGAACGCCACCAAGGTCCTGCACAACGAGCAGATCGTGACCGTGGACGGCTACTGGGGCCGGGTCTACACCGGCCGGGCCGAGGCCAGCCTGGCTTGGGCAACCAAGGAGAAGGAACGCTATGCAGCGGCCGCCAGCCTCAAGACCAGGACCAAGGTCTACGTGAACCTGGCCGAGCCCGAGCTGGCTGACGTCATCGCTGCCCGCAACGTGGACGGTGTCGGCCTCCTGCGGGCCGAGTTCATCGTCGCTCAGATCGGGGAGCATCCGCGCCTGGCCATCGACGAGGGCCGCTCAGAGGAGTACATCGAGAAGCTGGCCGACGGCCTGCGCAAGTTCGCCAGCGCCTTCAACCCCAGGCCCGTCGTCTACCGCATGACCGACTTCAAGACTAACGAGTACGCCAACCTCCGCGGCGGCGAGCGCTACGAGTTGCCCGAAGAGAACCCCATGATCGGCTACCGGGGCGCTTCCCGCTACGTGAGCGACGTGGACGTCTTCGAGCTGGAGGTAGAGGCCATCAAGCGGGTGCGCCGCGAGTACAAGAACCTGTGGGTCATGATCCCCTTCGTGCGCACCCCGGCAGAGCTGGCCGGCGTCCGCGACCTCATGGCTAAGAACGGCCTCGTCCAGGCGGAAGACTTCAAGCTCTGGATGATGGCAGAGGTGCCTTCCAACGTCTTCATCCTCGACCGGTTCATCGACGTGGGCATCGACGGCATCTCCATCGGCTCCAACGACCTCACCCAGCTCATCCTGGGCATCGACCGGGACAGCGAGCGGCTGGCCAAGCTGTTCGACGAGCGGAACGAGGCGGTGATGATAGGCTTAGAGAAGCTCATTACTACCGCTAGGCGCCGGGGCATCACCTCCTCTATCTGTGGGCAGGCGCCCTCCGACTACCCGGAGCTTGCTCAGAAGCTGGTGGAGTGGGGCATCACGTCCCTCTCTGTGAACCCGGACGTCATCGACAAGACGCGGCAGCTCATCCACGACCTCGAGCAGAAGGTAGCGGTAGCGGCGGCAGCGTAGGGCTATCGTTGACCCCCGCGTGACCAAGCTGCGGCTGATCCAGGCCGCGCGAGGGTTTGAGTAGTCTTCTTCTCGCACGCTGCCGAACACACGCTGGCGGCGCTGGTCTAGGCCGGCGCCGCCAGCCGCTTCTGCCCGGCACCTCCGCACCCCCGGCCACACAGGGACGCCCGCCCCTTAGCGAGGCTTGAGTATGCCGTTGTAAACGGATCATCTTGGATGCTACAATGCATCCACTCTTATCGCTCGTGCGTGCGGGTCTTTGCCGTTGAGTTTGAAGCGAAAGGAGGATGCCCGTGAAAGCAGGACTTCCCAAAGGACTCATCGCAATCGCCGTCGTGGCAACCTTGCTGGCCGTCCATGGGACCTCCGCGCAGGCGCAGCCGGTGGCGAGCATCACGCTCCCGGCGCCGGGCAGCGTCAAAGAGCTTTACCCGGGATGCAACAACATTTCGCTGACATTCCCTGATGGCACGGCAAGCCAGACGGTGGTGCAGGCGGTGACGCCTGCCGGAGCGGTGGAGGCGATGTGGCGCCACAACGCCGCCCTGAGCACGTTCGAGGGTTTCTCTCCGGCGGCTCCTCAGGCCAGCGACCTGCTGACGGTGAACTTCCTGGACTCGGTCTGGCTGTGCGTGGCAGGAGCGCCACCGCCGCTGCCAACTGCACCGCCCGCTGCGCCGACACCAGCACCGGTGCCGCCAACTCCTGCGGCCAGTCTCACGCCGATTGTCTTCGAGAGCGGCGACGGCAAGGATAGCAACTTCCATCTGGAGACGTCCAGATTCCGGATGGACTGGACGGTGGACATCAAGGGTCTGCACATCCCCGGCGGGCAGACCACCGAAGGCAGCTTCCAAGCAAACATCAAGTGGTACCACCCCGACCGACCTTTCACTATGCCCTGCGCGACCGGGGCGATTGTAGGGCTAGGCGTGAAGAGCGGGACAAAGGAGTGCAGCGGCGGCCCAGGGGAGTTCGATCTCTGGGTGATGACCCTCTTCGTGAACTCCTGGCGGGTCACGATCACACCGCTGCCGGACTAGAAAACCGGCTTTGCCAGAAGCGGCCTTGCGTTGCTGCAGCCTGATCCTTGCGGCGAGATGGGGCTACACACGGCGGAGGCCTGCACGAACCTTTCTTCATGAGGGGATTCCTCTCCAAAAGGTGCACGGTATCTTGGCAGCCGGCGCTCGTTGCCAATAGAATGACGGCGCCATGACCCACAAGGAGGTCCGCCACCGTCTTCAGGAGGCGGAGCGGCGCCTCTCGCCCTTCGCCGCGCGGAGCTTTGAGAGCCGGGGCCGCGAGCGGGAAGCACAACTGGCACCCCTCTACGAGCGCCTG
>CAZSSQ010000020.1:0-322 GCA_964609465.1 uncultured Dehalococcoidia bacterium | reverse complement strand
CGAGCGGCCCGAGGAGCCTTCCCCCGTCCGCACGGAGTTCCAGCGCGACCGCGACCGCATCATCCACAGCAAGGCCTTCCGCCGTCTCAAGCACAAGACGCAGGTCTTCATCGCCCCCGCCGGCGACCACTTCGTCACCCGCCTTACCCACACCCTGGAGGTGGCGCAGATCGCCCGCACCATCGTCCGCGCCCTGAACCTGAACGAGGACCTGACCGAGGCCATCGCCCTGGGTCACGACCTGGGCCACACGCCCTTCGGCCACGTCGGCGAGGACGCCCTGGCCGAGCTCCTGCCCGGCGGCTTCCGCCACAACGAGCAG